>NZ_JBFRFG010000005.1:0-454164 GCF_052114705.1 Terrabacter sp. 2YAF2 | reverse complement strand
GCGTTGCTGCGCGATCCGGACCGAGTACACCCCGCCGACGCGGTTGCGGGCCAGCTCCCGGGTCACGCTGGATCGGTGCACGCCCAGCTCCGCGGCGATCCGGGCCGGGCGGTGGCCCTCGCCCAGCCGCAGCGCGATCACGGCCCGGCCGGCTTCGGTCAGACGCCCCCGCGCGTCGGTCCAGTCGCCCTCGCTCACCGGTGCGGCAGGGCGCGCGAGGCCACCGACGGGCCCCATCCGAAAGGTCATGCCGGCCACCTTGGCCCATCGACCCACCGCGCGGCGGTCCACCGCGATCCGCCGCGCGGCGGTCGACCGCGATCCGCCGCGCTACCTCCAACGCCGGTAGGCCCTGCTCCAGCAGCCCCAACGCCTGCTGCCGCTGAGCCCAGGAATACGTCCCCGGGATCCCACCCATCGCCTGCCTCCACGCAATCCGTGTTGCGCAGACGATCTGAAGCCAAGAAGGTGCCCCTCGGGAAGTGGGCACTCGAGTGGAGCTGCCCGTCGAGTGCTCAGTTCCCCACGCCGCGGCCCGTCGGGAAGTGGGAACTCGAGTGAAGGTGCCCCTCGGGAAGTGGGCACTCGAGTGGAGCTGCCCGTCGAGTGCTCAGTTCCCCACGCGGCCACCCGTCGGGAAGTGGCACTCGAGTGGAGGGGGTCAGGGGCGGGGGTCGAGGGCGTCGTAGTGGCGGAACGACGGGACCCGCGCGACCGTGACGAGAACGAGGACGACGACGAGGACGCCGCCGACGACGGGCGGGACCCACGTCGCCGTCAGGGTCGCGAGGGTGCCGGCGAACATCTGACCGAGCCGGGGACCGCCCGTGACGACGACCGTGAAGACGCCCTGGGTGCGGCCGCGCAGGTGGTCGGGCACCGCTGACTGCAGGATCGACTGGCGGAAGATCGCGCTGATGTTGTCGGATCCGCCGGCGACGGCGAGGCAGAGGGCCGCGAGCGCGAGGGCCGACCGGTTGACGGCACCGAAGTCGCTCGACGCCACGGCGTGCCCACCGATCTCGGTCACGGCGAGCACCACTCCGAAGCCGAGGATCGCCAGGCCGTAGGAGACGATCGCGTTGCGGATCGCCAGCCCCTGCCACCGCAGGCCGGTGACGCGACCCGATCCGAGACTCGACACGATGCCACCGACGGCGAACGACGCGAGCAGGATGCCTGCCGTGACCGACCCACCGCCGATGACGATCGCCCCGACGGCGGGGAAGAGCACCATCGGCTGGCCGAAGGTCATCGCGATGATGTCGACGACGAAGCTCATCCGCACGTTGGGCGCCCGGCGCAGGTGCGTGAGCCCGTCCACGACCGACCGGAATCCCCCTGCGGCGACGTGCTCCCCCTCGGGCCGGATGCGAGGGAGCGTCCAGAGGCCGAAGAAGCCGGCGACGAAGAGCACGACGTCGACGGTGTAGGTCCAGGCATAGCCGGCCCGCGCGACGAGCACGCCGGCGATGCCCGGCCCGACCGTCACCATGACTCCCGCCGAGATGCCGAGCAGGGCCGCCGCCTTGGGCAGCTGCTCCTTGGGCAACAGGCGCGGCGTGATCGCCTGGCGCGTCGCGGAGGCGATGGTCGCGCCGACGGCGTTGACGGTGGTGATGACGTAGAACATCCAGACCACCTCGGCGCCGGCCCACGTGATCGAGGCCAGGACCACGGTCGAGGCCCAGGCGACGGTCGAGGCCGACAGGGCCACGGTGCGCCGGTCGAAACGGTCGGCGATGGCACCCCCGTAGAGGCCTGCGACGATCATCGGCAGCAGGGAGAACCACGCGACGAGCGAGACCATGAAGGTCGACCGGGTCAGGTCGTAGATGTGCAGCCCGACGGCCGTGTTGGTCACGAACGTGCCGATGCCGGCGAGGGTGTTGCCGAACCAGAGCCGGGCGAACGCCGGACTCACCCGCAAGGGCGTCAGGTCGACAAAGTGCGAGCGACGCGCGTGGTCGATCGGCGCTGGCGCCCCAGGTCCGGGAGGTGCGTCGGTCACAGAGCGAAACTACGCCACGGCCAAGGTGTCCGACGGCGCGGGGATGCAGGCCTCCACCTCGCGAAGCCGCGAGCCGTCGCGGACCCACACCCACCGGCCGTCGGCGGTGCGACGGGCGACCTGGGTGCGCACCGTGCCGTCGGCGGTCGTGGACGTCGTCATGGCGAGATCCCCGCTGATCACGGCACGCGAGCTGACGGCAGCGCCGTCGCCGCCCAGGACCCCGGCAGCCATCGCCGCGGCGAGCGCCTCGCGGATGGCGGCAGGGCCCGCCGCCTCGCGACCGCGCGGCAGGCTCACGACGGCGTCGGCGGCATACAACCCCACGACCGCGTCGAGGTCGCCCGCGGCGACGCAGGCGGCGAAACGGGACTCGAGGGCCTCCGGGGCGTCAGCCCCCACGGCGGTCGGGTGCGCGGTCGTCGTCATGGGCACACCGTGCCACCGGCCACTGACACCGCCGCCATATGTACCTTCCGTGGGCACTCGCGACACCACTCTCAAGCAGAGCCCGGGCTACCAGCCTCGGCGCGCGGTCGGCGGTGTTGAATGGGCACCATGTCGCCTCGCCCACTCCACGTCACCTTCGTGTGCAGCGGCAACATCTGCAGGTCCCCCATGGGGCACGTGATCCTCCAGCGCATGGTCGATGACGCCGGTCTGTCCGACGACGTCCGGGTCAGCTCGAGCGGCACCGGTGACTGGCACGTCGGCGAGCACGCCGACCCGCGCACCGTCGAGGTCCTCGCCCGCCACGGCTACGACGGGTCGCGGCACCGGGCCCGGGAGTTCGACCCCGACGAGTTCGACGAGTTCGACCTCATCCTCGCCTCCGACGAGGGACACGTGCGCACCCTGAACCGGCTGGCCCGCGCGCCGCACCAGCGCGGCAAGATCCGGCTCGTGCGCGAGTTCGATCCCGACGCCGTGGCCGCCGGCACCCTCGAGACGGGCGACCCGTGGTACGGCGGAGCGGAGCACTTCGCCCGGTGCTTCGCCGAGGTCGAGGCCGCGTGCCGTGGCATCCTCCTCCACGTCAAGGACCAGCTGGACGGCCGACAGGCCGACGGCCTGCAGCAGCGCGTGGACACCGACCACCCCTGACCCGATGCGAGACGTGAACCTGACCGTGCCCGACTACCCCTACGGCTCCCCGTGCTGGGTCGACCTGCTCGTCAGCGACGTCCGGCGCGCGAAGACCTTCTACGGCGAGCTCTTCGGCTGGCAGTGGCTCGCCGGGGACCCCGCGACCGGCGGCTACACGATGGCCCTGCTCGACGGGCATCCCGTCGCCGGCATCAGCAGCAAGCCCGACGGCGCCCCCGTCCGGAGCCAGTGGACCACCTACCTGCGCGTCGGTGACATCGAGGTCGCCGAGCGCGCCATCAACACGTACGGCGGTCGCACCCTCGGGCGTCCCGTCGCCATCGGGGCCCTGTCGCGCACCCTCATCGCCGTGGACCCCGGCGGGTCGTACTTCGGCGTGTGGGAGCCGGGCGACCTGCCCGGCAGCGGTGTCCTCGACGAGCCGGGCTCGCTGACGTGGAACGAGCTGCTGACGCGGGACTTCGACCGTGTCCAGACCTTCCAGCTCGCCGTCTTCGGCCACGAGTTCACTGACGAGACGGAGCCCGGAGGCCCGCGCTGGGCGACGGCCCACACGGGCGACGGCAACCCGGCCTTCGGGCTCGCGGAGATCGACGACGAGTGGCCGCGGGAGATCCCGCCGCACTGGGTCGCCTCCTTCGCGACGCACGACGTCGTCCCCGGGCTGGACCGGGCACTCGAGCTGGGGGCCACGCTGCTCCAGGGCCCGTTCGACGGGCCCTACGGTGTCGGTGCGGTGCTGAGCGGCCCTGAGGGAGAAGTCTTCTCGCTCCTCGTCCCCGACCTCGCCTGACCACGACACCAACACACCAACACACCAGGAGCCACCCGTGCCCGTCCACGAAGGGCCGTTCGCGCCCGGCACCCCCTGCTGGGCCGACGTCATGGTCGACGACCTCGACCGCGCGCGTGACTTCTACGGCGGTCTCTTCGAGTGGACCTTCGAGGCCCTGCCTCCCCAGGCCGGCGGCTACGTCATGGCCCGCAAGGACGGCCACGTCGTCGCAGGTGCCCTGGCCAAGAACCCGGACGACCCGGGCCAGGTCAGCGCATGGACCGTCTACCTCGCGACCGACGACGTCGACGACGCCGTCCGACGCGCCAGGGCGGCGGGTGGCGTCTTCTTCCTCGAGCCCACGAACGTGCTCCGGGTGGGGCGCATCGCCGTCGGCGCCGACCCCGCAGGCGCGGCCTACGGGCTGTGGCAGGCCAAGGAGCTCAGCGGCGCCGACCTCGTCGACGAGCCCGGTGCACTGTGCTGGGCCGAGTCGATGAGCCGCGACTACGACGCGAGCACCCGCTTCTACTCCGACGTCGTCGGCTACCGGCTCCAGGAGATCGGCGAGGGCGGCGTCCGGTACTCCGTCGCCAGCCTCGACGGTCTGCGCGCCGTCGCCGGCATCGGCGCCATCCCGGCGCAGGCCCCGGCGGCCGTGCCGTCGCACTGGATGGCGCACTTCGCCGTGGCCGACTGCGACGCGTCCGCCGAGCGCGTCACGACCCTCGGCGGCTCCGTCGTGCAGCCGCCCGTCGACACCCGCTACGGCCGGATGGCGCTCGTCGCCGGCCCCGAGGGCGAGACGTTCTCGGTCATGCAGCTGCCCGAGCCGTCGACGACCGACTGACCGAGGGCGTATGCCGTGTGCGCGGGACCGCGCGCGGCCGCCCGACGGCGGCGGACGGCATACGAACCACTCCCCTCGCTCTGGGAGGATGTCGGCATGGTTTCGCTTGCTGACGCAACCCCGCCCATCGCGCTCGGGGCGCTCGACGGCCGCTACCGCGGCGCCGTCGCGCCGCTCGTCGACCACCTCTCGGAGGCGGCCCTCAACCGGCAGCGCGTGCACGTCGAGATCGAGTGGCTGATCCACCAGACGAGCCACGGGGTCGTGCCGGGCGTCCGCAGCCTCACCGACGACGAGATCGCCGCGCTGCGGGCGGTCGTCGACGACTTCGGCACCGACGAGGTCGCCGAGCTCGGTGACATCGAGCGGGTCACCGTCCACGACGTCAAGGCCGTCGAGTACTTCCTCAAGAAGCGGCTCACCGTTATCGCCCCTGCCGAGGAGGACAAGGGCCTCGCCGAGCTCATCCACTTCGGCTGCACGAGCGAGGACATCAACAACCTCTCCTACGCGCTCATGGTCAAGGGCGCCGTCGAGCAGGTGTGGCTGCCGCGGGCGCGGGCGCTCGTCGCCCAGGTGGCGGAGATGGCGCGCGACCTCAAGGACGTGCCGCTCCTCGCCCACACGCACGGCCAGCCGGCGACGCCGACGACGATGGGCAAGGAGCTCGCCGTCCTCGCGCACCGCCTCGGCCGCCAGCTGCGGCGCATCGAGGGTCAGGAGTACCTCGGCAAGTTCAACGGCGCCACCGGCACCTTCGGTGCCCACGCGCTCGCCCTGCCCGACGTCGACTGGCCCGCCGTGTCGCGCGCCTTCGTCGAGGGGCTCGGCCTCACGTGGAACCCGCTGACGACGCAGATCGAGAGCCACGACTGGCAGGCCGAGCTCTACGCCGACGTCGCGCGGTTCAACCGCATCCTGCACAACCTCTGCACCGACGTGTGGACCTACATCTCGATGGGCTACTTCGCCCAGGTGCGTGGCCAGGGCACGGTGGGGTCGTCGACGATGCCGCACAAGGTCAACCCGATCCGCTTCGAGAACGCCGAGGCCAACCTCGAGGTGAGCAACGCGCTGCTCGACGTCCTGGGCGGCACGCTCGTCCAGAGCCGCCTCCAGCGCGACCTCACGGACTCGTCGATGCAGCGCAACATCGGCACGGCCTTCGGCCACTCGCTGCTCGCCCTCGACAACGTCGCCCGCGGTCTCGCCGGCCTCGACGCCGTGCCGGAGCGCATGGCGGCCGACCTCGAGTCGAACTGGGAGGTGCTCGGCGAGCCGATCCAGTCGGCGATGCGGGCCCTGGGCGCGCAGGGCGTTCCGGGCATGGAGGAGCCCTACGAGCGGCTCAAGGAGCTGACCCGCGGCCGCCGGATCGACGGCGACGACCTGCGCGAGTTCGTCGGGGGGCTGGGGCTGCCGGCCGACGTCGAGGCCCGCTTCGTCGCCCTGACCCCGCAGACCTACACGGCCCTCGCGAGCCGGCTCGTCGACGACTACCTCCCCTGACGGCATACCCCCTGATCGAGAGAGCGATCCGTCCGCCGGGCACCCACGACACGCCCGGCGAGACGCGGACGGATCGCTCTTTCGATCGGCGGGGAGGGTTGCTCTTTCGATCGGCGGGGAGGGCGGGCTACTGTGCGTCAGCATGGCCCGATCCCGCCGCGCCAGGCTCCGCGACCTCGACGAGGCAGCCCTCTCCCTGCCGGAGGTGACGCGCGACCCGCCGACGGGCGGGCGATCCTCGTTCCAGGTGCACGGCAAGACCTTCGCCTTCTCCCGCGGGCCACGCAAGGACGCGGTCGACCCCGCCACGGGCGAGCTGTACGACGACGTCCTCGCCTTCTCGTGCACGGCCGAGGACAAGGAGTCGATGGTCTCCGACCCGGAGTCCCCGTGGTTCACGACGCCGCACTGGAACGGCTACAACGCCGTGCTGCTCCTCGAGCGCGACCTCGGCCGCCTCACCGTCGCCGAGCTGCGCGAGGTCGTCACGGACGCCTGGCTGGCGAAGGCGCCGAAGCGGCTCGCCCGGACCTTCCTCGAGGCAGACGGCGCGCCCTCCCCCCAGTGAGCGGGAAATACCCCAAGGGGGTACCGTGGTTCTCGACGAGAAGGAGGTGCCATGGCCGGTTACACCGGGAGCAAGGACGACTACCTCAAGCGCCTGCGCCGCATCGAGGGACAGGTGCGGGGCGTGCAGAAGATGGTCGACGCGGACACGTACTGCATCGACATCCTGACCCAGGTCAGCGCCATCACCAAGGCCCTGCAGGCCGTCAGTCTCGGGCTGCTCGAGGACCACGTGGCGCACTGCGTCGTGGACGCGGCGCGCGAGTCCGACGAGGCCGCGCAGACCAAGGTCCGCGAGGCGTCCGAGGCCATCGCCCGGCTCGTGCGGAGCTGACCGTGAACCAGTCCGACACCGCTCCGAACACGCGCCCGACCATCCCACCGACCCCCACCTGGACCGGCACGACGCCCGAGGAGGCACCGATGAGCCAGACCGTCCACACCGAGATCACCGTCGCCGGGATGACATGCGGCCACTGCTCGGCCGCCGTCACCGAGGAGCTGACAGCCCTGCCCGGCGTCACCGACGCCGCCGTCGACCTTCACCCCGGCGAGGACTCGCCCGTCACCATCACGAGCGAGGCGCCCCTCGACCGTGCTGCCGTCGACGCCGCCGTCACCGAGGCGGGCTACAGCCTCCGATGAGCGACACCCTGTCCCCCTCCACGACCGCCGAGCACCCACCCGAGGAGGTGCGGCTCGCGATCACCGGCATGACGTGCGCCTCCTGCTCGGCCCGCATCGAGCGCAAGCTCGCCAAGGTCGCCGGCGTCCAGTCCGCGACGGTCAACCTCGCCACCGAGAAGGCGCGGGTCCGCTTCAGCGCGCCGGTGACGGTCGATGCCATCGTCGCCGAGGTGCAGAAGACCGGATACGGCGCCAGCGTCCTCGACGACACTCCGCGCGCCGAGACCGGGTCGGCCGCCGGTCCGACCCCCGGCGCCGGCGAGCTGCTCCGCAAGCTGCAGGCGAGGTACGCGCGTCAGGACACCGGCGCCGACGACCGGGCCCACACCTCCGACGACCAGGGCGACCACCTCGGACACACGCCCGCCCAGGACGTGCTCAAGCCGCGCCTCATCGTCGCCATCGCGCTGACGATCCCGGTGCTGCTCCTCGCCATGGTGCTGCCGACGTTCGCCGCCAGCCCCTGGCTCGAGCTCGCGCTCGCCACCCCCGTCGTCTTCTGGTGCGCCTGGCCCTTCCACCGCGCCGCCGCCGTCAACGCACGCCACCTCGCCTCGACGATGGACACCCTCGTGTCGCTCGGGGTGCTCGCCGCGTGGGGCTACTCCGTCGTCGAGCTGCTGCAGGGCGGCATGCACCTCTACTTCGAGGTCGCCTCGGTCGTCACGACGTTCCTGCTCGTCGGCCGGTTCCTCGAGGCCCGCGCGAAGGACTCCGGCAAGGACGCCCTGCGTTCGCTGCTCGACCTCGGCGCCAAGGACGTGTCGGTCCTGCGCATCGACCCCCGGTCGCGGATCACGAGCGAGACCCGGATCCCCGTCGGCGAGCTCGTCGTCGGCGACCAGTTCATCGTGCGTCCGGGCGAGAAGGTCGCGACCGACGGAGTCGTGCGCGACGGCTCGAGCGCGGTCGACGCGAGCCTCGTCACCGGCGAGTCCACCCCGGTCGACGTCTCCCCCGGCGACCCCGTCACCGGCGGGTCGATCAACACGACCGGCCGCATCGTCGTCGAGGCCCGCAAGGTCGGGGCGGACACGATGCTCGCCGGCATCCAGCGGCTCGTCGAGACCGCACAGACCGGCAAGGCCGACGTCCAGCGCCTCGCCGACCGCGTCTCGGCCGTCTTCGTGCCGGTCGTGCTCGCCGTCGCCGTCGTCACGTTCGTCGCCTGGCTCGCCACCGGTCACGACCTCGCGACCTCGCTCGCCGTCGGAGTGACGGTCCTCATCATCGCCTGCCCGTGCGCGCTCGGTCTCGCGACGCCGACGGCCCTGCTCGTCGGCACCGGCCGGGGCGCGCAGCTCGGCACCCTCATCAAGGGGCCGCAGGTGCTCGAGGACACCCGCCGCGTCGACACCGTGGTGCTCGACAAGACGGGCACCATCACCACCGGGGAGCTGCGCCTGCGCAGCATCGCCGTGCGCGGGACCCTGTCGAAGACGGCGGCCCTCACCGCTGCCGCGGCCGTCGAGCAGGGCAGCGAGCACCCCGTGGCCCGCGCCGTCGTCGACGGTGCCCGCCTGGCACGCCTCGAGCTGCCGCGCATCCGCGACTTCCAGGCCAACCCCGGCGAGGGCGCGACCGCACGGATCAAGGACACCGAGGTCACCGTCGGCAAGGCCGTCCTCTTCGAGGGCGTGGCCCCCGAGCTGCTCGAGCACGCCCGGAGCAACGCCGGCACCACGGTCTTCGTCGGCTGGGACGGCGTGGCCCAGGCGGCGCTCACCGTCGAGGACACGGTCCGCGACTCGTCGAAGGCCGCCATCGCCCGTCTGCGGGAGCTCGGCCTCACCCCGTACCTGCTCACCGGTGACAGCGCCTCCAACGCGCGCAGCGTCGCCGAGCAGGTCGGCATCGACGCCTCCAACGTGCGCGCCGACGTGCTGCCGGCCCAGAAGCACGAGGTCGTCACCGAGCTGCAGCAGTCGGGCCGCGTCGTGGCCATGGTCGGCGACGGCGTCAACGACGCGGCCGCCCTCGCCCAGGCCGACCTCGGTCTGGCCATGGGCTCGGGCACCGATGTCGCGATGGACTCCGCCGACATCGTCCTCGTGCGCCCCGACCTCGACGCCGTCGGCGACGCCATCGGCCTCTCCCGCGAGACGCTGCGCATCATCAAGCAGAACCTCGCCTGGGCGTTCGGCTACAACACGGCGGCCATCCCGCTCGCGGCGTTCGGCCTGCTCAACCCGATGATCGCCGGCGCGACCATGGCGCTGTCGTCGGTGCTCGTCGTCAGCAACTCCCTGCGCCTCAAGCGGTGGACACGGTGACCGGCTGACGCCGATGGCAGGATGACCCGGGTGCGGGACGACCCGGCAGCTCACGACAGGGGAGGTTCGACGATGACGTCGACGACGGAAGCGCCGCGGGCGGCGCCGCCAGACGAGCACCACAGGCGGCGGGTCCGCTCGAGCCTGTGGCCGGTGCCGCTGCTCGCCGTCCTCGGGTGGTTCGTCGGGCTGTTGCCGTGGCTCGTCCGCCGGTCCAGCCAGGGGACGTTCGGCACCCCGTGGAACCCGCGCAACGACCTGCGCAGCGCCCTGCTGCCCTTCCACCACCAGCTGCTCATGCCGCTGCTCGTCGTCGCCGTCATGGCCGGCGTCTTCGCCGGCTGCGCGCCGGTGTGGAACGCCCGTCGGCGCAGGCGGCGCCTCGGGCTCGCGGCGCTCGCGACGCTCGGCGCCGTCGTCGCCACCGGCTGGTCGGTCGCCCAGACGCTGGCGCCCGACCCCGAGCTCGGCGGCTCCGGCACCACCGCCGGCCAGGTCCGCCTCGCCTTCGTCGCCCTCACGGTCATCGGCGTCGTCACGGGTCTCGTGCTCGGGCTCGTGATCTCGCTCGGCGGCCCGGCGCTCCGGGTGGTCGCCGCCGCGCCCGTCGCCGTGGTCGGCGCCGACTGGCTCGGTCAGCTCGCGCTCGGCACCGTGCGCGAGCCGGCACCACCGACGTGGCTGCCGACGGTCCTCGCGGCCCTCTCAGGCGTCGTGGTCGGAGCACTCCTCGCCGCCACGGTCCGCAGCCGGCGCGTGGTCCGGGTCGTCGCGTGGGTGTGCGCCCTCGCCCTGCTCGCCCTCACCGCGGCCGCCCTGACAGCCGCCCGCTACGTCCTCGAGGCCCTGCGCGGCACGCCCGTGCGCGGCGCCGACGTGAAGGAGCTGCTCGTCGACGGGCTCCAGGTGTTCGAGCGGTCGCTGTCGTCGACGCTGACGGGAGCGGGTCTCCCGCCCTCGCCGCCGCTCACCGCCGTGCTCGTCGCCGTCGGCGTCGGCGTCGCCGGCACGGTCCTGCTGCGCCGAACCGTCGGGGCATCGTCGGGTCGGCCACTCGACTGACCCCCGTCCGGTCGCGGGCGCGGCCGGACGGCATACGCCCTCGGAACGACGAGAACGGCGGCCACCCCACAGGGGTGACCGCCGTGTCGCGTGCGAGTTGATGAATGCGTCAGATGGTGACCTTGCCGCCGGGGGTGTCGAAGGTGACCGACAGCAGGCCGGGGGTGCCGTGGGGGGCGACGAACGTGAAGTCGATGCCGCCCTTGTCGAAGGTGTCCTCCGGGCCGAGCCACTCGCGCACGCGCTTCGGGTCACCGGCGATCTGGAGGTTGTCGATCGAGACCGACGTGTCGGCGCCCGCCGAGGGGTGCACCGTCATGTCGTCCCACTCGATGAAGTAGGGGACCTGCGGGTCGGCCATGAGGCCCTTGATGCCGAGCTGTCGCCACTTGAGCTCGGTCCCGTCGGGGCGGTGCCGGTTGCCGAGGACGGCCTCGCGACCGAGTCGCTGCTCGACCTTGGCGATGTCGTCGACGGCGACGACCCAGCCGAGCCAGCCCCCGCCGGCCTCGGAGGCCGCGCGCACGGCCTGACCGAAGGGCGCCTTGTCGGACGCCGGGTGGTCGAGCACCTCGACGACCTCGAGGTAGTGGTCCTTGGCCAGGGGGAAGATCACGTTGCGCGTGCCGAAGCGGGGATGCACCCCTCCGTCGACCGGCGCGACGCCGATGAGGTCGGACAGTCGGGCGGCCGTGGCCTTGAGGCCACCAGCCTCCGCTGCATAAGAGACGTGGTCAACTCGCATACAGAACATCGTGACACACGCCAAGGGATGCTTTTGACCAGCCCTCCCCCTCTCTTGCAGGGTCGTCACACGCGTCACACGGACGAAACCTGACGGTCATGTCGTATGCCGTCCCGCGGGCTCCCCGAGAACATGACGGGTCAGCGCGCGTCGCGTTGACGAACCGCCTCGTAGAGCACGATCGCGGCCGACGCGGCGACGTTGAGACTGTTCGCCTTGCCGCGCATGGGGATCCGGACGCGGTGCGTGGCGGCCTCGAGCAGGGTCCGGTCGGCGCCGTGCTTCTCGCTGCCGACGGCGATCGCGACACGACCGGTGTAGTCGACGTCGGTGTGCAGCAGGTCGGTCTCGGGGGTGGTGACGACGAGACGGATCTCGTGGGCGGCCATCCAGTCGAGCGCCTCGGCGGTCGTCGCGCTCGCAGCGGGCACCGCGAAGACGGTGCCCTTGCTGGCGCGCACGACGTTGGGGTTGCCCCAGTCGGTGACGGGATCGGCCGCGACCACGGCGTCGACCCCGGCTGCGTCGGCGGTACGGAGCATGGCGCCGAGGTTCCCGGGCTTCTCGACTCCCTGGCTGAGCAGGGTGAGGTGGTCGGGACCGTCGACGTGCAGGTCGGCGAGGTCGACGCCGACGCGGCCGACGACGGCGATGAGGCCGTCAGGTCCCTCGCGGTAGCTGACCTTCTCGAAGGCGTTCCGGCTGAGGTGGACGACCTCGACGCGGTCGTGCCGCAGCCGGGCGAGCAGGTCGACCTGGTGGCCGATGTCCTGCGACCCCGCCCGGCCGGCGGGGCTGAACAGCTCCTCGCACACGTAGACGGTGCCGGGACGCACGCCGGCCGAGAGGGCGAGGCCGATCTCCTCGTAGCCCTCGACGAGGGTCTGGCCCGTCTCCTCCCGGGTCCGCCGTCGGCGCAGGCCGAGCAGGCTCTTGAGGCGAGGGTTGGACGCGGAGCTGATCGTCAGCTCGCGGGTGGGGTGCACCGGGTCCGTCATCTTCGTCATGGCGGGCCCAGCATCCCATCCGTTCGCCGGTGCCGCGAGGGCGCCGCACGAACGCCCCCGTTCGTAGAGTGAGGGCGTCCCTGACCGAGGAGGCTCCGTGACCGACTTCCCCCGCCTGATGCACACCGCGCTCGACACGACCGACGCCCGCGGTCTGGCCGACTTCTACTGCGAGCTGCTCGGTCTGCACTGCCGGCCGGGTGACGAGCGACCGGCCACCGGGCCCGACGACGCCGACTGGATCGTCCTGCTCGACGCGGACGACGTGCGACGGCTCGCCGTCCAGCAGGTCGACGAGCTGGCCCGCTCGACGTGGCCGAGCCACGAGGTGCCGATGCAGCTCCACGTGGACTACGCGGTCCCGACCCTGGCCGAGCTCGAACGACACCGCGACCGGGCCCTCGCGCTCGGCGCGACCGTGCTCCTCGACCGCACCGCCGACGACGGGGAGCCACTCGTCGTGCTCGGCGACCCGGCCGGTCATCCCTTCTGCCTTCTCGTCGCCCCGTGAGGCCCCCGACCGTCGGCGGGTCGGCGTAGCGTCGGTGGCGACGCAGAGCTCGAGGCAGGAGACGCGATGACCACCTTCGAAGGACGGCCCAACACGGCCCTGCTCGTCGTCGACGTGCAGAACGACGTCGTCTCCGGCGCGTGGGACCGCGACGGCGTCATCGCCCGCATCAGCGACCTCGTCGGCAAGGCGCGCGCCGAGCACGTGCCCGTCATCTGGGTGCAGCACTCCGACGACAACATGCCGGCCGGCAGCGACGGCTGGCAGTACGTCCCGGAGCTGACCCGCGACGAGTCCGAGCCGCTCGTCCACAAACGCTACGGCGACTCCTTCGAGGGCACCGACCTCGAGGCGGTGCTGGCCGAGCGACAGGTCGGCCGGGTCGTCGTCACCGGCGCCCAGACCGACGCGTGCATCCGGTCGACACTGCACGGCGCCCTCGTCCGCGGCTACGACACGACGCTCGTCGAGGACGCCCACACGACCGAGGACCTGCGCCAGTGGGGTGTGCCGGTCTCTCCAGAGCAGGTCATCGTGCACACCAACGTCTCGTGGTCCTGGGCCGAGGCGCCGGGCCGCACAGGCGACGTCGTGCCGGCGGCCGACATCGACTTCGGGGCACGCTGAGCCACGCACCCGACGCGAGCGCGGGTGTCCCGGCCCGTTCCCTGACACGACTCGAACACGAGCGTGACGCGGACGCCGCCCCTGCTCACTACGCTGCGAACGTGTCCTCCGAGCCCGGCACCAACCCCGACCCACGTCCGGACCCCCGTCCGGACCCGCGTCCGGACTCCGGCCGCGGACTCGTGCTCGTCGTCGAGGACGAGCCGGCGATCGCGGACGTGCTGCGGCTCAACCTGCGCGCCGCCGGCTACGGCGTCGAGGTCGTCGGTGACGGCGCGAGCGCCCTCGACGCGGCGCGCGACCTCCGGCCGAGCGCCATCGTGCTCGACATCGGGCTGCCGGTGCTCGACGGCATCGAGGTGTGCCGACGCCTGCGAGGCGGTGGCGACTGGACGCCCGTGCTCTTCGTGACGGCCCGCGACGACGAGGTGGACCGCATCGTCGGCCTCGAGCTCGGCGCGGACGACTACGTCACGAAGCCCTTCTCCCCGCGAGAGCTCGTGGCACGGCTCGGGGGCGTGCTGCGGCGCACTCGCGGGGACGCCGCGGCCCCCGAGGTGCTCCGCGCCGGTGACCTCACCGTCGACCTGACGAGCCACGAGGTCCGAGTCGCCGGCCGGGACATCGCCCTGACGGCAACGGAGTTCGACCTGCTGAGCCACCTCCTGCGCCGGCCAGGGGTCGTCTTCACACGCGAGCAGCTGCTCAGCGAGGTGTGGGGGTATGCCGCGACGGCCGGCGGGCGCACCGTCGACGTCCACGTGGCACAGGTCCGGGCGAAGCTCGGCGACGCGAGCCCGATCCGCACCGTCCGCTCGGTCGGGTATGCCGCCGAGCGCCCGCCCGTGGGCGACGCCCGGTCCCGACCGTGACTGGCGGGCGTGGCACGCTCTCGCGACGGATCGTCCTGCTCGCCGTCGGCGTCGCGGTGCTGACGGCGCTGCTCGCCGGGCTGCTCGCCGTGAGCCTGACCCGGACGTCGGTCGACGACTCGGCGCGAGGCACGCTCGCGGCGATCGCCGACGCCGCCGCCGAGCGGGCCGACTCGGGAGCGGCCGCCCGGGTGTCGCAGAACCGGGCCGTGCGCACCCTGGGGACGCTGGGCATCGAGTCCGCGAGCGTCGGCCGGGCCGGCGCCGTCGCGTCGCCGAGCCCCCTCGCCCGCGACGCCCTGACCCCGTCCCGTCGCTCGGCCCTGCTCGCCGGCGACTCCATCTCGGACAGCGACGTCGTCGACGGCACGCCCGTCCTCATCGAGGGGCGCCCCACCGACGCGGGCGGCATCGTCCTCGTCCAGCGCCGGTCGGACGCCACCGCCGACTCGGACCGGCTCGTGCGGCGGGTGCTGCTGGCCCTGCTCATCGCCGCGCTCGTGGCCGTCGTCGTCAGCGTCATCGTGGCCCGACGCCTGGCCCGGCCGCTGCACCGCACGGCCGATGCGGCGCACGCTCTCGCGGCCGGGCGACGCGACGTGCGCGTCCCGGTCGAGGGCCCTGCCGAGGTGGCCGAGGTCGCGAGTGCCCTCAACTCCCTGGCCGGATCGCTCTCTCGGTCGGAGGGGCGCCAGCGGGACTTCCTCCTGTCGGTGTCGCACGACCTCCGCACGCCCCTCACCGGCATCAGCGGCTACGCCGAGTCCCTGGCGAGCGGTGTCGTGCCGGCGGAGGAGACGGCTCGGGTGGGAGGTGTCGTCCTGACCGAGGCCAAGCGGCTCGAGCGGCTCGTCGGCGACCTGCTCGACCTCGCCCGGCTCGGCGCGGACCGGCCCAGCGTGGCCCCGGAGCACACCGACCTCGTCGCACTCGGACGGGAGGTCGAGTCCGTCTGGTCGAGGCGGTGCTCCGCCGTCGGGGTGCCCTTCGCCTTCGTCCCCACCGTGGCCCAGGCCTGGACCGTCACCGACCCGGCGCGGGTGCGTCAGCTCGTCGACGGCCTCCTCGAGAACGCCCTCCGCGTCACGCCGTCCGGACGACCGGTGCTCGTCGAGGTGCGGCGCGAGGCCGGGCCCCGAGGAGACGTCGACGTGGTCGAGGTGCGCGACGGAGGGCCGGGCCTGACCGACGAGGACCTCGCCGTCGCCTTCGAGCCGTCGGTGCTGCACGAGCGCTACCGAGGCCTCCGACCCGTCGGCACCGGCCTCGGCCTCGCCATCGTCGACCGGCTCGCCCAGGTGCTCGGCGGCACCGTCGAGGCCGGGCACGCGAGCGAGGGAGGCGCACGCTTCACGCTGCGCCTCCCCCACCGGGACGGCGTGGAATGAGGCACCCCGCTCCGCGGTTGACCACCGCATGACCACCTGGGGATTCATCGGCAGCGGCAACATCGGCAGCACCGTCGCCCGGCTCGCGATCGCGGCCGGTCACGACGTCGTGCTCAGCAACAGCAGGGGACCCGAGACCCTCGCGGACCTCGTCGGCGAGCTCGGCCCGCACGCACGCGCGGCGACAGCGCAGGAAGCGGCGAGCGCCGGCGACATCGTCGTCGTGACGATCCCGCTCAAGGCCTACCGCGACATCCCGGTCGACGCGCTCGCCGGCAAGGTCGTCATCGACACGATGAACTACTACCCCCAGCGCGACGGACAGATCGAGGCGCTCGACGACGGCTCGACGACGAGCTCCGAGCTGCTCCAGGCGCACCTGCCGCAGTCGCACGTCGTCAAGGGCTTCAACAACATCTTCTTCCAGCACCTGCGCGACCTCGCCCGACCGGCGGACCCGACCGGCTCCGACGAGCGCAGCGCCCTCGCCATCGCCGGTGACGACGCCTCGGCCAAGGACACCGTGCGTCAGGCGCTCGACGCCCTGGGCTACGACACCCTCGACCTCGGGCCGCTCGCCGAGGGCTGGCGCACCCAGCCCGGCCAGCCGGCATACGGCATGCAGTACGCCGCCGACGAGAGCGACTGGGCGGCCGGCGCCCGTCGGGCCGGGAGCGACGAAGTGGCGGGACTGGCCATGCGGGCCGTGCGCGAGGTCTGACCCCGACCCTCGACAGCCGTTTGGGCGGTGTCCCCGCCACCCGTAGACTCCTCCGCGAGGGGAGTACTTCCTCGCACGCTCCGGTCAGTACGGCGGTCACGCGACCGCCCCGGTCCGCGGCCGACGGCAGTCGGTGAAGGAGACCTCAGACATCGTTCTGAGGAGACTCATGCTCACTGCCCTGTCCGCCGCCACCCCGGCGCCGCCTGCAGGCTCACTCGAGTCGATCGGCTCGCCGACGCTGTGGCTCGCGACGATCGCCGGCGTCGCCGCCCTCTTCGTCATCGACTTCCTCATCACGCGCCGCCCGCACGACCCCAGCATGCGCGAGGCGATCGGCTGGTCGGCTGTATACATCGCCATCCCCGTGGCCTTCGGTGGCTGGCTCTGGTCGCAGTACGGCTCCCAGCAGGGGGTGGAGTACTACACCGGCTACCTCGTCGAGAAGTCGCTCTCGGTCGACAACCTCTTCGTCTTCATCATCCTGCTCTCGGCCTTCGCCGTCCCGCGTGAGCTGCGCCAGCGGGTGCTGCTCATCGGGGTCGGCGGCGCGCTCGTGCTCCGCGGCGTCTTCATCGCGCTCGGCGCGCAGATGATCGCCAGCTTCGCGTGGACCTTCCTGCTCTTCGGCGCGATCCTGCTCGCCACCGCGGTCAAGGTCGGTCGCGACGCGCTCTCGCACTCCGACCACGGCATCGACGTCGACCAGCTGCGCAGCGTCAAGCTGATCCACCGCTTCCACCCCGTCACCGACGCGTATGCCGGCACGAGCCTGACCGTCCGCGAGGGCGCGAGGCGCGCTTGGACGCCGCTCGCCCTCGTCGCCATCGCCATCCTCGGCACCGACGTCGTCTTCGCGATCGACTCGGTGCCGGCCGTCTACGGGATCACCGGCGACCCGTACCTCGTCTTCGCCACGAACGCGTTCGCCCTGCTCGGCCTGCGCGCTCTCTACTTCGTCCTCGAGGGCGCCCTGGCCAAGCTCGTGCACCTCGGGCACGGGCTGTCGCTCATCCTCGCCTTCATCGGCGTCAAGCTCGTCCTGCACTGGGCGCACGGTGTGTGGCCGGGCGTCCCCGAGATCCCGACGCTGCTCTCCCTGGGCGTCATCCTCGGCATCCTCGCCGTCGTCACCGCGACGAGCCTGCTCTCCAACCGGCGGGCGGAGGACGAGGACGCGGGCGAGTCCGACGACGAGCCGTCGTCCGTGCCGCAGGCCTGACCACCCCGACCACTCCGTCGAGTGCCCACGTCCCGACGTCGGGACGTGGGCACTCGGCCGGGGGAACCGTCTGCGGCGGGGCGCCGCGCCTCAGCTCGTCGCGCTCGGGGAGGGCGTGCTGCCGGGCTGGGGCGTCGTGGCCGCGAACACGACGACGCGAGCCTTCGGGTTCGTCGCGCCGAGGCCGGTCACGACCGCCTTGGAGCCGACCTTGACGGCGCCGATCGTCGAGTCCGTGCCCTTGCCCTTCGTACGGGCGCGGACCTTGGTGTCGGCAGCGACGGTGAACGTCAGGGAGAAGCCGTCCTTCGCCTTGACGGTGATCGAGCTGCCCGAGACCGCGGTGACGTCGCCGCGGATCGCCTGGTGGGTGACGAAGCCGCTCTTGCTGTTCGTGACCCACACGCCGTGCAGGCCCCGCAGCAGCCGCGCCCGCAGTGCCTTGCGGTCGCCCTGGCGGGCGTCGGCGCCCGTCGTGCCGTCGACGGCCGGCGTCTCGAGGGCCGCGTTGACGAGGTCGACGGTGTCGGCATCGGTGGCGGCCGCGGTGGCGTCGTGCTGCACCTGGCCGGCGCCGATCGCGCTGGCGGCGGTGCCGTTCGCATCGGTCTTCGAGCAGGCGCCGAGGGCAAGGCTGCCGAGGACGAGGACGGCAGCCCCGAGGGCGGTGGAGGAGCGCAGCAGGCCGGTCGTCCGGCGCGTGTCGGTGTTCATGGGAACCACACTCCCGCACGCAGGTGAAGCATCGGTCCGGGTCGTGTTCGGATCGTGTTCGGGCTGCCCGGTGGCACCCGGCGGGGCGGTCGGGGGCGCGTGCCGTCAGGCGAAGATCGGTCCCACGGCCGGGTAGGCGGCCGTGAGAACCGTGCGCGCCGCCGTGGGCGAAGGGACGTCGCGGCCGCTCCCCCCGGCCTCGGGGTCGTCAGACCGGTCCGGCCGCGCGTCGCAGGAGCAGCGACCTCTCGGCGTCGTTCTGGGTCATCTCGGCAGCCCGGACGAACTCCGCACGGGCCTCGCCGTCGCGCCCGAGGCGCGCCAGGAGGTCTCCGCGGACGCTCGGGAGCAGGTGGTAGTCGGCGAGGCCGCCGGAGGCGACGAGCCCGTCGACGACCTCGAGCGCGGCGCCCGGGCCCTCGGCATAGGACAGCGCGACGGCCCGGTTGAGGTCGATGACGGGCGACGGGCGGATCACGCCGAGCTGCCCGTAGAGCGCGACGATGCGCCCCCAGTCGGTCGCGTCGGCGGTGCGGGCGCGCGCATGGCAGGCCGCGATGGCCGCTTGCAGGACGTACGGCCCTGCCGCATCCTGAGCCGGGTCGAGGAGCGACACGGCGCGGTCGAGTGCCGCCAGGGCGTGCCGGATCAGGGCCCAGTCCCACTGCGTCCGGTCCTGGTCGAGGAGCAGGACGGCCTCGCCGTCGCGGCCGATGCGGGCGCGGGTGCGCGACGCCTGGATCTCCATGAGCGCCAGCAGCCCGTGCACCTCGGGCTCGCGGGGCGCGAGCGCCGACAGGACGCGGCCGAGCCGGATGGCCTCCTCCATGAGGTCACCGCGCACCCAGTCCCGACCCGACGTGGCGGCATACCCCTCGTTGAAGATGAGGTAGACGACCTCGAGCACCGATGCGAGTCGCGGGGCCAGCTCGGCACCCGACGGGATCTCGACGGTGACGCCGTCCTGGCTCAGGGTCTGCTTCGCCCGCGAGATCCGCTGCGCGACGGTCGCCTCGGTGGTGAGGAAGGCTCGTGCGATCTCGCGAGTCGTGAGCCCGCCGATCATCCTCAGGGTCAACGAGATCCGCGCCTGGGCGGTGAGAGCCGGATGGCAGGCGGCGAAGATCAGGCCGAGGACGTCGTCGTCGATGTCCTCCAGGGCCGCGTCGAAGTCGCCCTCGGCCAGCTCGGCCACTCTCAGCTCCTCCAGGTGTCCGACCTGCTGCAGCTTGCTCGCGAGGTTGACGTCGCGGCGGATGCGGTCGATGGCCCGCCGCCGCGCCGTCGCGGTGAGCCACGCACCCGGCTTGTGGGGTATGCCGTCACGGGTCCACTGCTGGAGGGCCTGCACGAACGCGTCCTGCGCGAGGTCCTCGGCGAGGCCGACGTCGCCGACCAGCCGGGCGACGACGGCCGTCACCTTGGCGGCCTCCATGCGCCAGACCGCCTCGAGCGTGCGTGCGACGTCGTCGGTGCGCGGGCCCATGGTCGGTGACACCCCGCCACTCTCGCACGCCCCCTCCCCCGAAACACACCCGGAAACAGTCAACGTCCTACAGCTGCAACCGGCCTGTGCTGACCGTTTCCGGGTGTGTTGCGGTGAAGTCCTCGGGCGCGAAGACCTGCCGCAGCTCGAGGGCCAGACCGGGCCCGGGCGCGCACGACGTCGGCCACTTCCTCAGCCACTCGATGGCCTCCTCGCGGGAGCTGACGTCGATGATCGTGAAGCCGGCGATGAGCTCCCCGGCCTCGGCGAAGGGCCCGTCGGTGACGACCCAGTCACCGTCCTCCCACGTGACGCGCGCGCCCTTGGCGCTGGGGTGCAGGCCCTGCCCGTCGACGAAGACCCCGGCCTTGAGCATCTGCTCGTTGTAGGCCTGCATGTCGGCGAACTGCTGCTGGGTGCCGGTCCGGCCCTGCTCGGTCTCGGGGGTGGCCGGGACGATGATCATGAAGCGCATGGCGGTCTCCTCGGTGGTTCGCTGGGTGTCCATGCAGGGCCCTGGGGCCCGCCTCACTCCCACGTCGAACGGGACGGCCGGTTCTCGACACGACCCCCGGGTCTACCGCCGAACACTAGAGCTCGAGGCGGACCGTCGCAGCCGACTCGACGCCGTCGCGGAAGGGGACGCCGTCGCGGGCGGCCTGGGCCACGGCCTCGAGGATCGGCGCGAGCCCGTCGTCGTCGACGTGACCGGCGACCTCGTCTGCGACGGCCTTGACCTGGTCGGGAGCGTTGTCCATGGCCACGCCCCAGGCAGCCCAGTGCAGCATCTCGAGGTCGTTGCGCTGGTCGCCGCAGGCGACGGTGTGGATCGGCTCGACGCGCAGCTGGCGCCGGACCAGCTCGAGGGCACTCGCCTTGGACACGCCCTCGGGGTTGATGTCGAGCCACGCCGACCAGCCGACGGCATACGACACCCCGTGCAGACCCGCGCGCTCGACGACCTCCATGAACTCCTCGGCCGTGGCCTCGGGCTGACGGAGGGTGACGCGGGTGACGGGGTGGGCGATGAGCTCCTCCCACGCGACCTCGCGAGAGTGACCCATCAGCTCGCCGTCGGGGAAGTGCTTGCTCACCTTGAAACCGACGCCCGGCTCCTCGACGGCGATGAGCGCGTCTGGAAGGGCGACCCGCATCTTCTCGAGCACTGCCCGCGGGTCGAAGGTGACCATGTCGATGATCGAGTAGCCCTCTGCCGCAGAGGGATCCAGTTGAAGCGTCAGGGCGCCGTTGGAGCAGATGGCGTAGCCCTCGCGCAGGCCGAGAGCCTCGAGGATGGGCGTCGTCGCGATGATCGACCGGCCCGTGGCGATGACGACGGCGACGTCGTCAGGCAGGGCCTGCACGGCGTCACGGACACGGTCCGAGAGCTCGCCCATGTGGTTGAGGGTCGTGCCGTCGAGGTCGAGGGCGAGCAGTCGCTGTGCCATGCGCTCACCGTATCGCCCGACGCGGAACGGCCACGCAGGGCCGATCGCCCATCGCCCAGGCGCTACCGGATCGTCATCCGGCGGTCACCCTCGAGCTACTCCGTCACTGCTCCGCCAGACGGAGCAGTGACGTAGGTGCGGCCCCGTGCCGACGACGACCGTCGGTCGGCGCGCCGGAGCCTCAGGCGAGGCGGCCGAGCGCGTCCTCGATGCCGCGGTGCAGGGTCGGGTAGGCGTAGATCATCGAGCGCAGCCGCTCGATCGGGACCTCGGCGTGCACCGCGACGGCCAGCGCCCCGAGCACCTCTCCCCCGGCGGGACCCATCGTCGTGGCACCCACGAGGACGCCACGGTCGGCGTCGGCGACGACCTTGATGAGCCCGTCGGCCTTGGCGATCCAGCCGCGGGTCGTCTCGCCGAGCGGCGTGACGCCGACCTGGACGTTCGCGAGCTTCTCGCGGGCCTGCGCCTCGGTCATCCCGACGGCACCGACCTCGGGATCGGTGAAGGTGACGCGCGGGAGGGCTGCATACTCCGCCGGCGGACCGTCGTCGCCGAGGACGTCACGGATGACGACACCGGCCTGGTACATCGAGACGTGCGTGAAGGCCCCCTTGCCGGTGATGTCGCCGATGGCCCACACCCCGTCGGTGACCCGGCAGCGGTCGTCGACCGGCGCGGTGCGCGAGTCCTTGGCGACGCCGACCGTGTCGAGCCCGACGGCGGCGGGGTCGGCGCGGCGGCCGGTCGCGACGAGCAGCTTCTCCGCCGTCACGGTGGCGCCGCCCGCCAGGGTCACGGTGAACGCCGACCCGTCGTGGGTGACCTTCTCGGCGCCGACGCCCTGACGCACCGTGATGCCGTCGGCCTCGAGTGCCTGCTGCAGCGCGGCAGACGCCTCCGGCTCCTCGAGCGCGAGGATGCGGTCGGCGGCCTCGACGATCGTCACGTCGACGCCGAAGCGGGCCATGACCTGGCTCAGCTCACAGCCGATGGCGCCACCGCCGAGCACGATGAGCGAGGCGGGCAGCTCCGTGGTCTCGATGACCTCGTGGTTGGTCCAGTAGGGCGTGTCGCGCAGGCCCTCGATCGGCGGCACTGCGGCCGTCGTGCCGGTGTTGACGACGATGCCCGTGGTCGCGGTGTACGCGGTGCCGTCGACGTCGACTCGGCCGGGTCCCGCGATGCGGCCGGTGCCGCGCACCAACGTCGCCCCTTTGCCGGTGAGGCGGTCGACGGCGACCTGGTCGTCCCAGTTGTCGGTGGCCTCCTCACGGATGCGGTTGGCGACGACCGACCAGTCGGGCGTGACCTGACCGACCGAGCCGGCGAGCCCGTCGACACGGCGGGCCTCGGCGAGGGCGTCCGCCGCACGGATCATCATCTTCGACGGGATGCAGCCCCAGTACGGGCACTCACCGCCGACGAGCCTGCGGTCGACGCCGAGGACACGCAGGCCGCGCTCGGCGAGACTGCCGGCAACGTGCTCACCGCCCGGACCGAGGCCGATGACGATGACGTCGAAGGTGTGGTCGCTGTCGGTAGCCATGCCACAGCCTTACCCGTCCGGCCCTCGCTGGGAAGAGCATGTCCCTGCGCGACGAGGACGCTGCCGACGACGAGGAGCATCGCGACGAGGTGGACGGGTCCGAAGTGCTCCCCGAGGAGGACGACGCCGAGCAGGACGCCGACGACGGGGTTCACGAGGCCGATGATCGAGGCCGACGTCGGTCCGAGCACGGCCAGGCCGCGGAACCACAGGACGTAGGCGACGCCGCTGCCGAGCAGGCCGAGGTAGACGAGGGCGCCGACGGCCGGGAGATCGAGTGCGGGTGGAGCCCCCTCGACGACGAGCCCGATCGGCAGCAGGACGAGACCGCCGGCGACGAGCTGCCAAGACGTCACGGTGACGACGTCGTCGTTGGGCGACCATTTCCGCGTCAGGACGAAACCGACCGACGAGAGCACGACGGCAAGGAGACCGGCTACGAGCCCGACCGGGTCGAGCGGCTTGTCGAGTCCGTTCTGGAGCACCAGGAGGGCCACCCCGACGAGGCCGACGAGCCCGGCCGCCAACGAGATCCGCGCCGGACGCTGGCGGAGGAGCAGACGCGCGACGCCCATGGTCACCATCGGGGCGGTGGCGACGAGGGGGGCGCCGAGGCCGCTGGGGAGGCGGTAGGCGGCGAAGAAGAGCAGCGCGTAGAAGATGCCGATGTTGAGCGACCCCAGGACGAGCGAGCGCCACCACCAGTCGCCCTTCGGCAGGCGCCGCAGCCACAGGAGCATGAGCAGCCCGACGGGCAGGGCCCGCACGGTGGCGGCGAAGAGCGGACGGCCGGGTGGCAGCCACTGCTGCGTCACGGCATACGTCGATCCCCAGATGGCGGCGGGGAGCGCCGTCAGCGCGACGTTCGCCCAGTCCGCTCGATTGTCTTCCATGGAAGGTAAACTACCTTCCGGAGAAGATATATTCCAGACATGCCCCAACCCGAGGACCACGCCCAGCACGTCGTCGACCAGTGGGCGGAGGCGCGCCCCGAGCTCGACGTGAGTCCGGTCCTCGTCATCGGCCGGCTGCACCGGGTGGCACTGGCCCTGACGACTGAGCTCGTGAAGGTCTACAACGCGCACGGCCTCGGCGAGGGTGACTTCGACGTGCTCGCGACGCTGCGACGCACCGGCGAGCCCTACGAGCTGACGCCGACGGAGCTCATGGCCCAGACCATGGTGACGTCCGGCGCGGTGAGCAAGCGGCTCGACCGGCTCGAGGGAGCCGGCCTCGTGGAGCGGCGCGTCTCCAGCGGTGACCGCCGCAGCCGCATCGTCGCCCTGACCGACAAGGGACGCGAGCTCATCGACCAAGCGGCCCCCGAGCACTTCGCCAACGAGGCGCGGCTGCTCGAGCCGCTCACCTCCGGCGAGCGCGCCACGCTCGCCCGCCTGCTCGGCAAGCTCGGGGCGTCCCTGGGGGTCTGAGGCGGCGGCTGTCGCCGCTGGACAGCCGGACGTCAGCAGCCGCATCGGCCTACGCTGCGCTTCCATGACCGTCACGACGCTGGTGCTGCTCGGCGTCGCCGCCCTGCTCGTCGGCTTCGCCAAGACCGCCATCGGGGGCGTCGGGAGCATCGCCGTCGCGATCTTCGCGCTCGTCCTGCCGACCAAGGAGTCGACGGCCGCGATCCTCCTGCTGCTGCTCGTCGGTGACGTCGTCGCGGTGTGGCACTACCGCCGCGACGCCGATCTCGGACTGCTCAAGCGCCTCATCCCCGCCGTGCTGCCCGGCCTCGCACTCGGCGCCCTCTTCCTGGCCTGGGTCGACGACACGACGCTGCGGCGGGCCATCGGCGGCCTGCTGCTCGTCCTCGCGGCGCTGCAGCTCGTCCTGACCTGGCGCTCCCCCGACACAGCGCGGGTGGGCGCGTCGAAGGCGGCCGCGATCGGCACGGGTGCGGCCGCCGGCTTCGCGACGATGACGGCCAACGCCGCCGGGCCCGTCATGACGCTCTACCTCGTCGCGCAAGGCGTCGAGAAGCGCCGCTTCCTCGGCACGAGTGCGATCTTCTTCTTCGGCGTCAACCTGTGCAAGGTGCCGTTCAGCATCGGGCTCGGCCTCTTCAGCGTCGATACGTTCTGGCGCACCGCGCTGCTCGCTCCGCTCGTGCTCGTCGGGTCCTGGATCGGGCTGCACACCGCACGCCGCCTCAGCCAGACCCGCTTCGACCAGGCGGTGCTCGCCGCGACTGTCGTCTCGGCGCTGGCCCTCGTCGTCCGCTGAGCGCGGGGCGAGTGCGCCTAGGGTGCTGCGCATGAGCACCCGCGCAGACGACGTCGAGCTGATCCGCGCCTCACGGCAGGCCTGGGGACGCCTCGAGACGTTCCACGTGCTCGGCTACTTCGCCGACGACGTGCGCGACGCCTTCGTGGCCCTCGGGCTGCACCCTCGGCTCAGCTACTTCGCGGCCCGCTCGGCCGCCTTCGGCGCCGTCGGTCCGGAGGTGCCGACCGCGACCTTCTACGTCTTTGCTCCGTGGCTGCTCCGGAAGGCGCTGCCGGCGTCGTGGGCGGTCGCCAGCCCGGAGCGGGTGCAGCAGGCCCGCCGCGACGCGATGTCGGTCGTGATCGAGCGGGTCGTCGGTGACGCCGACGTCAGCGAGCTGCTCGACCTCACGCGGACCGTGTGTGCAGGGCTGACCGCGCCGGGCCGCCCGTTGTATGCCGCCCACGCCGGGCTCGCGTGGCCCGACGAGCCCCGCCTGGCGCTGTGGCACGCCGCGACGCTCATCCGCGAGCACCGCGGGGACGGGCACGTCGCAGCACTGCTCCGCGCCGGGCTCGACCCGGTGGAGTCGATCGTCATCGGCGGCCTCTTCTCGGGCACCACCGGCTTCATGCGGTCGAGCCGCGGCTGGTCTGACGAGGAGTGGGCTGCCGGGGTCCAGCGGCTGACCGAGCGCGGCCTCCTCGACGGCGACACCCTCACCGAGGACGGCCTCGCCTTCCGCATGGACCTCGAGCGCGAGACGGACCGGATGGCGCTGGAGGGATGGGCCCACCTCGGGCTCGACGACACCCGCCGCATCGCCGAGCTCGCCGCCCCGCTGCGGTCCGCCGCGCTCGCGAGCGGCATCCTCCCCGACTGGATCGGCACCCGCGGCTGACGTCCCGCACCCTCCCGCGCTCAGGTCGACGGAGTGTCAGGGGGTGAAGGCGTCGCGGAAGCGGGTGAGGGCGAGCTCGTCGTCGACCGACGCCCATCCCTCGAGACCGACCGGGCCGGCATACCCCATCTCCACGAGCGCCCGGGCGAGCGCGGGATAGGCGATCTCGCCGGTGCCCGGCTCACAGCGCCCGGGCACGTCGGCGACCTGGATCTCGCCGATGTGCGGGAGGGCCCGTCGGCACAGCTCGATGAGGTTCCCCTCGCCGATCTGGGCGTGGTAGAGGTCCAGCATCAGCCTCAGGTGGGGGCTGTCCACCGCCGCGACGAGGGCGAGGCAGTCGGCGGCGGTCGCGAAGGGCACGCCGGGGTGGTCGACGGCCGTGTTGAGGTTCTCGAGGACGAACACGACACCCTCGCGCTCGCCCAGCTCGGCGATGCGGCCCAGCGTGCGCTGCGCAGTCAGCCACATGGGTCCGGTCGCGACCGGCTCGGGCCGGACGGGCAGGCCCCGGTCGTCGAGGCCGGTTCCGTGCAGGTTGAGGCGCGGGATGCCGAGCCGCTTCGCCACGGGCACCGACTCGGCCGCGGTCGAGAGCAGCTCGTCGGCGCCCTCGGCGTCGGAGAGGCGCCCCCGCACGTAGCCGGTCATCGACGAGTAGACGACGCCCTCGTCGCGCAGGGCCTCCAGCTCGTCGATGTCGTGGCGCGTCCAGTCCCAGATCTCGACCTGGAAACCGAGCTCGTGGATCCGGCGCACGCGTTCGGCGAAGGGCAGGTCGACGAAGACCATCTCGGCACTGACAGCGAGCGTGAAGGGGCCAGTCGCCATCAGACACCAGCCCGGTCCGTGTCGCGCACGGCCACGGTGCCGCCGGTCTCGACGGCTTCGATGCAGGCGAGCGCGATCCGGAGCGCGGCGCGGGCGTCCTCGCCCCCGACCTTCGTCGGGGTGCCGCCGCGAACGGCGGCGCAGAAGGCCGCGAGCTCGCCGGCATACGCGTCGGTGAACAGGTCGGTGTCGGCGCAGGCGGTCGGGCTGGAGACGCCAGCGGCGCTCCAGTGCGCGGTGCTGAGGTGGGCGGGGCTGCCGGCGGTGACCATGCCGGCCGAGCCGAAGACTTCGCCCCGCACGTCGTAGCCGTAGGCGGCCGAGAAGCTCGCCTCGGCGACGGCGATCGCTCCATTGTCGTAGCGGATGGTGACGACGGCGGTGTCGAGCAGGCCGGCGTCCTTGAAGTCGGGCGCAACGAGGGCGTCGGCCATGACGGAGACCTCGACGGCCGTCGCACCGGCGTTGAACCAGTTGAGGGTGTCGAAGTCGTGGATCAGCGTCTGGGTGAAGATCGTCCACGGCGGCACGCCGGCCGGGTTGGCCAGTCCCGGGTCGCGGGTCAGCGAGCGCAGCAGCTGGGGCGTGCCGATGCCCCCTGTGGCCACCGCCTCGTGGGCCGTCGCGAAGTCGCGCGCGAAGCGCCGGTTGAAGCCCACCTGCAGGGGTATGCCGGCAGCCCGGCTCGCGGCGATGGCGCGGTCCGCGTCGGCGAGGGTCATCGCCATCGGTTTCTCGACGAAGACGGCCTTGCCCGCCTGGGCCGCCGCGACGACGAGGTCGGCATGGGCCGTGCTCGCGCAGGTGATCGCCACGGCCTCGATGCGTGGGTCGTCGATGAGGGCCTGCGGGTCGGTGAGCCACTGGACGCCGAGCTGGTCGCCGAGGCGTTGGGCAGCGGCGGCCTGGACGTCGGCGACGGCGACGAGCTCGGCCTCACCGAGGCGTCGCGCCAGGGTGGTGGCGTGGTGGGTGCCGATGCGTCCGGCTCCGATGAGCCCGAACCGGACGGGGTCGGTGCGCGTCATGACTGCTCCTTCGCAAATCTGGACTAGAGCGCTCTAGTGTCGGATCCAGTGAAGCCGCTCGTCGCCACGGGCGTCAAGGGGTTGGCCGAATCTTGTGGAGCGCTCTAGAGTCGCGGCGTGGGACGCGAGAAGGTCACGATGGAGCACGTCGCCGCACGTGCCGGTGTCTCCCGCGCCCTCGTGTCGATCGTCTTCCGCGGCGTCCCGGGCGCCTCCGAGGCCACCCGCGAGCGCGTCCTGACCGCGGCGCGCGAGCTCGACTACCGCCCCGACACCCGGGCGAGCCGACTCGGCAGCAGCCGGACCCGGACGCTCGGCGTCACCTTCCAGGTCGGTCACGCCTTCCACGGCGACCTGCTGGAGAGCCTCTACGTGCACGCGGACGCGATGGCCTACGAGCTCGTGCTGAGCGGTGTCACGCCCTCACGGTCGGAGGAGGCCGCCGTCGAGACGCTGCTCGCCGAGCGGTGCGAGGGCATCGTCTTGCTCGGCAGCACCCAGTCCGCCACCCAGCTCGCGCGGCTCGCGACGCGGGTGCCGGTGGTGAGCGTCCTGCGCCCGGTCCCGGGCGAAGAGGTGGGCGTCGTGCGCACGGACGACGCCGCCGGCCTGCGCCTCGCCGTCGAGCACCTGCGGAGCCTGGGCCACACCCGCATCGCCCTGCTCGACGGCGGCCGCACGGCGGGTGGTGCCGAGCGGCGCCGCGGCTACCGCACGGCGATGCGTCGCGCGCCGGCGCTCGCAGAGGTCGTCCTGCCGGCGGGCCTCACCGAGCTCGAGGGTGCCGAGGCCGCGCGGGCGTTCCTCGCCCTCGGTGGCCGCAGCGAGCGGCCCACCGCCGTCGCCGCCTTCAACGACCGGTGCGCGATCGGCTTCACCGATGTCGTCCGGCAGGCCGGGGTCCGCGTGCCCGAGGACGTGTCGATCGTCGGTTTCGACGACATCACCGAGGCCGCCTACCCGCATGTGGCGCTGACGACGGTGCGCCAGGATGCAGACCGCCTCGGGGCAGAGGCCGTGCGCTCCCTCGCGGACCGCCTCGACGGAGCGGTCCCGACCACCGTCGCCCCCGGGCGCACCGTCATCGAGCCCGAGCTCGTCGTGCGCGGGAGCACGGCTCCGCCGGTGGGGTCGGCGGAGCCGGCACGATCCGCCAGCTCGGCGGGAGCCTCGTGACGGGGCGCGACGTCGGGTCGGACGTCCGTCTCCAGTTCACGAGCCTGCCGGGCCGGGTCGTGCGGTCGCTGGCCCTCGGCGGGGACCGCTCTCGCGCAACGCCGCTCGTCGTCATCCTCCCCGGCCTGGGCCTGCCGTTCTACACGGTGCCGACGGCGCGGGCGCTCGTGGCGCGCGGGCTGGACGCCACCGTGCTAGACCTGCCGGGGTTCGGCTCGAACCTGCCCCGGGCGACCCGTCCGACGATCCATGCCATGGGAATGACCGCGGCGCGCTGGGTCGAGACCCAAGCGGTCGGACGCCCGGTGGTCGTGCTCGGTCACTCGACGGGTGGGCAGGCGGCCCTGACCGCGGCCCTGGCCCTGAGCGCGCGCCGCCGAGACTTCTCCCTCGTGCTCGCCGGGACGACCTTCGCCCCCGAGCAGCGTCGGGTGCATCGGCTGGCTCTGGCCACCCCGTTCGCCTACCGCCACGACCGCCTCGACCAGCTCGACCCGATGGAGGTCTACCGGGGCCGCACCGGGATCGTGGCGATGCTCCACTCCGGTCTGCGCGATGCGCCGGAGGAGCGGATCGCCCACCTCCCGGCAACCGTGACGGTGACCGCCGGCGTGCACGACGCCTTCGTGCCGACGCACTGGCTCGACCGGCTCGCCCTGTCGGCAAACACAGCGCCGACCGTGCGGACGTCGCGGCTCGGCGGATCGCACAACAACCTCTTCACCCATCCCGACGAAGTCGCCGACCTCGTCCTCCTCGCCGCCGAGGACGCCACTCGAGGCTGGTGAACACCGAAAACCCCGGCGCGCCGACAGGCATGCCTCTGGCACGTTGGACCCATGCCGACCTACACGTCGTACGACGGGACCGAGCTCGCTTATCGCGTCGAGGGATCGGGCGATCCCCTCGTGGTCTGGCCGGGAGGACCGGCCCGCGACGCGGCCTACCTCGGTGACCTCGGCGGCCTCGCACGGGCTGCCGACCGGTCGCTCGTCATCCCCGACCCACGCGGCACCGGGGCGTCGCCAGCACCGGCCGACCCGACGGCATACGCAGCCGTGCGGCTCGTCGACGACCTCGAAGCCCTCCGCATCCACCTGGGGCTCGAGGCCATCGACCTCCTCGGCCACTCGGCCGGCGGCTCGGTCAGCCTGGTCTACGCCGCCCGGCACCCGGCACGGATCCGCCGCCTCGTGCTCGTCACCCCGGGCACCGCCGCCACGGGGCTCGACGTGAGCGACGACGAGTGGGATGCCCGAGTGGCACTGCGTCAGGCGGAGCCGTGGTTCGCGGACGCGAAGGAGGCCCTGGACGCCGACGACGGCACCCCGGCGACACGACAGGCGATGTCTCCGTTCCTCTACGGCGCGTGGACCGACACGGCGAGGCAGCATGCCGCCTCGGACGACGAGCAGCGCAACCGCGAGGGCACGCGCGCCTTCTGGGCTGAGCGACCCGACCCGGAGCAGACGCGTCGAGCCCTGGGCGCCGTGTCCGCCCCGGTGCGGGTCATCGTCGGAGAACTCGACCTCATGCCGGGACCCGAGCTCGGCGAGCAGCTCGCAGCGTTCTTCCCGGACGGGCGCTGCGTCGTGCAGCCCGCCGCCGGCCACTTCCCCTGGGTCGACGACCCGGCACTCTTCGCGCGGCTGGTCGTCGAGGCCCTCGCCTACTAGCCGACCAGCCGACGACGCCTCAGTCGCCGGGCACGGGGTCGCGACCCTGCCACGTGCAGACGCACGCCTCGTTGCCTTCGGGGTCGGCGAGGATCCAGAAGGCCGGCGCCTCGGCGTCGGACACGAGGTGCCCGCCGGCAGCCAGGGCACGCTCGATGCGCCCGGCAGCCTCGTCGTGCGCGACGGTGACGTCGAGGTGGATCCGGTTGCGCTGGGGCCTGGGCTCGTCCATCTGCTGGAACCAGACCGCCGGACCCATCCGGAGAGGGTCCTGGACGTCGTTGCGGGCGATGACGTCCCAGCCGAGGACGGCGTCCCAGAAGGGCCGGACGGAGTCGATGTCGAGGGCGTCGATGGCGATCTCGACCACGGTCAGCGTGCTCGGCTCGGACTCGAGCCCCATCTCGGCGACGACGGCGTCCACGGACCGCCCCACGGCGATGTCGTCCTCGGTGACGCCCACGGCCGGCTCGGTGGACACGGCAAGGTGCACGACCTCGCCGCGGACGTCGATGTCGGGCCCGCGACCGAGCGCGGCCGTCACCTCGCCAACGCGCGCGACGAAGGCGAAGGCGGTCGCCGCATCGGTGGCGCGCACCGAAAGGTGCATGCGCTGGAGCAGGAACCGCCACAGGGGCAGGGCGTCGGACGCCGTCTGGCGCGTGAGCTTGTCGGCCATGGCCCGACCGTAGTCCGCTCCGCCGACGATCGGGGCAGCTATAACTCCGGACGCCGGCGACCCATGGGTTGAGGACGGGCGCCGCTGTGCATTGGGTCATCCACTGACTCAACGCACAGCGGCGGGGCCACTGCGTCATGTGATGACTCAACGCACAGCGCTCGCGGGGTCTGCGGCCCTGCCACGAGCGTCAGTCCTGACGGTCGCCGTTCCAGCTGATCTCCCACGTCGTGTTGTCGCCGTGCTGCTGGGTCCAGAAGGTACGCCAGGCCGGCGACGTCGTGGGCCGGGGCAGCTTGGCGCCGAGGAGACCGGCCACCGTCGGGTCGCCGTCGGACACGTGGATGCCGGTGATCTCGTTGTCGCCGTCGTTGTATGCCGGTCCACCCATCGCGTCGAACGTCGCCGACGCGTCACGACCCTCGGCGAGGAACCGCACGGGCCGGGGAGCGCGACCGCGGCCCGCGGCATACGACCCCTCATCCTCACGACCGTGACGGAGGTCGAAGACGTAACCGGAGTCCAGCGCGTTGCGCTGGGTGTGGAGGCTGTCGCCGGCGTCCTCGACGACGAGGAGGTCGTCGGCCGTCGCGAAGGCGATGTTGTCGAAGCCGGTGTGCTCCTTGTCGCCGACCGCAGCGATCGAGATGCGACCCGTGTCGGCACTCGGGCTGGACTGCGAGACGCGGAAGACGCCGCCGTACGCACCGGGGAGCGTGCTCGACGTGCTCGTGTCGCCGGTCTCGGTGAAGTAGAACTCCTTGAAGCCGGTGCCGGGACGGAAGACGCCGTTCTCGGGGCGCTTGAGCGGCGTCGCGTTCGCAGCCTTGGCGGCGGCCGTGGCGTCGAACGCCTCGGTCGTGCCGGTGTGGATGGTCACCCACTTCGTCCCGAAGGACGAGCCGTACGTGTGGAGCTCGCCGATGAAGGGGTCCGACGGGTTCGACTGGAGCTGGGAGCTCGTGGCCGCGGATCCGTCGCGGCGCTGGATCTGCAGGGCCTGGAGCTCACCGCCCTTGGTGAGGTCGCTCTTGTCGGTGGGGACGAAGCGGTAGACGAAGCTGTTGGGCACCTTGCCGCCGCCGGCGGCCGCGCCGCCGATGTCCTCGACGAGCCAGACGTTGCCGTCGGCGTCGTTCTGGATGCCCTCGAAGCCACCCGACCCGAGGGCGGGCAGGCGCGTCGCCTTGGCGCCGTCGACCGGGTCGCCCTTCGCGTCGAGGCCCACGCCGAAGACGCCCCCCTTGGGTGAGCCCGACTCCGCCGTGAGGAGCAGCTGCCGGGTGAACGGGTCCCACGTGATGCCGTCGATCGTCGGGTAGGCGTTGCCGGCCGTGTCGGTGTCGGAGACGAGCGTGACCCGCTTGAGCGGGTCCGTCTCGTCGAGGTTGATGCGCGTGACGTAGCCGCGCGGACCGATCTCGTGGCCCTGGTAGAGGTAGTGCTTGCCGCCGAGGACGAGGTAGACGTTCTTGTCGGGCTCGGTCTTGTGGGCCTCGTTCGCCGTCTGGGTGAGCGGCGCGCCGTCGAGCGTGTTGTAGCCGTAGTGCGTGACCCCGTTGGCGGTGTCGGGGTTCGTCAGGGGCAGGGTGCCCCAGGCGACCGACGTCTGGGTGGCCGACGGCGTCAGGACGTTGTTCTGGACGCCGAACTTCGGGTTGGCGTGGGGGACGTTGACGACCGGCAGGCCGCCGTGCGCATCGGCGGAGGAGCCGCCGAGGGCGAAGGCGGCGGCCGCGGCGAGCGTGCCGACGAGCCCGGCCTTGATGATGGTGGGAGTGTTCACGGAGAACCTCTCGTGCATACGGACTCAGGTGTCCGAGGGTGAGTTGTCAGACGCCTCAGAGCATTTCGGGAGCACCCTGCGACTTCGGTGAACTGCCGGAGAGTTCTCCGGGACTTCTCGGTGAAGTCGTGGATCGCGTCCTGCATCAGGTACGAGGACGCCCCAGTGCCGGCTCGCTCACCGACGGACGGCCGTTCTCGAGGTGACCCGCGAAGGCACGCAGGAAGGTCGTCCCCGCGGCGACGACGGTGAGGTCGTACCAGCCGCCCGTGCTCGCCGTGTCGATGGTGACGGGTCGGCGACCGACGCGCTTTCGCCCGCCGTAGGCGTCGTCCACCGTCACCTCGACGCCGCGGGGGGCGTCCACGAGGACGGTGACGCGCTGGCTGCGTCCCTCGCGACGCAGCTCCACGCGTACGCCCTGGGTGCCCCGAGCGCCCGCGTCTCCCGCGAAACGGCGGAAGAAGCCGTTGGGCCCGTGCAGTTGGATGTCGTAGTCCCCCGTGACGGGCCACGTGGCGCGCAGCTCGTCGCCGGCGCCGACCGTGTAGCTGTGCGGCTGGCCGGCGGGCTCGATGGGCCTGGCCTGCACGTGGACTCCGCGCCGGCCGTGGTTGTCGAGGTCCACGGTGATCGCCCCGGCGGTCTGGCGCTCGCGGACTTCGAGGTCGTAGCCGGTCGGGCGGGCGGGGCGGGTGCCCGGCTCCTGGCTCGGCATCGTGCCCTGCGCCGGCGGCGTCGGCTGGTAGGAGGGATGGCGTTTGTCGTCGAAGGGCTTCCACGCCGTCGTGCTGGGCAGCGACGGGACAGCCTGCACCGTCTTGGAGAAGTCGAACGCCGACGTGAGGTCGCCGGCGACGGCGCGACGCCACGGGGTGATGTTGGGCTCCTTGACGCCGAAGCGTGCCTCCATCAGCCGGATGACCGACGTGTGGTCGAACGTCTCCGACGACACCCAGCCGCCGGTGCTCCACGGCGAGACGACGAACATCGGCACGCGAGGGCCCATGCCGTAGGGGCCGGGTCCGTGCTCGCCGTCGTAGAACTCGTGGTCGGTCGGGACCGTCGAAGCGCCCGGAATGACAGGCGAATTGGGGTGAGGCGGCACGAGGTGGTCGAAGAAGCCGTCGTTCTCGTCGTAGGTGATGAGCAGGATCGTCTTGGCCCACATCTCGGGGTTCGACGTGAGGGTGTCCAGGACCTTGGAGATGTACCAGGCGCCGTAGTTCGTCGGCCAGTTCGAGTGCTCGCTGAAGGCCTCCGGGGCCGCGATGTAGCTGACCGACGGCAGCGTGCCGGCCTCGACGTCCTTGCGCAGCAGCTCGAAGTAGTCCTGGCCGTGGCGTGCCCTCGTCCCGGTGCGCGCCTTGTCGTGCAGCGGTGATCCCGGGGCAGCATTTCGGTAGCTGTTGAAGTAGAGGAGGGAGTTGTCGCCGTAGTTGCCGATGTACGGGTCGGACGTCCAGCCCCACGAGCCGGCCGCGTCGAGACCGGTCCCCTCGTCCTGGTAGACCTTCCACGAGACGCCGGCCCGCTCGAGCCGCTCGGGGTAGGTGCGCCAGTCGTAGCCGAGCTCGTCGTTGTAGAGCACGGGGCCGCCGCCCTTGCCGTCGTTGCCGGTCCAGCCGCTCCACAGGTAGTAGCGGTTGGGGTCGGTGTTGCCGATGAACGAGCAGTAGTACGCGTCGCACACCGTGAACGCGTCGGCGAGCGCGTAGTGGAACGCGGCGTCCTCACGCTGGAGGTATGCCATCGTCGTCGTCCCCTTGGCCGGCACCCACCCGTTGTAGTGACCCTTGTTGACCGCAGCCTGCCCGTCGGTCCAGCTGTGGGGCAGGCCCTCGAGGAAGGCCGCGCCGAGGTCGTCGGCGGTCGGGTGGAACGGCAGGATCTCGCGCGCGCCGTCCGACTGGTGCCAGACGTTCCGCCCGCTGGGCAGCTGCACGGGGTGCGGGTCGCCGAAGCCGCGGACGCCGCGGAGGCTGCCGAGGTAGTGCTCGAAGGAGCGGTTCTCCTGCATGAGGACGACGATGTGCTCGACGTCCTTGAGGGTGCCGGTGGCCCGGTTGGCGGGGATGGCGGCGGCGCGGGCGATGCTCTGGTCGAGCATCGTTGCGGCCGCTGCACCGCCGGCGATCTGGAGGAAACGGCGCCGGTCGAGGTTGACCATGGGTTCTCCTGGGCTGAAGGCGAGTGGGAGCGGCCCCAACCTCCTCCCGCCGGGCGAACGTGGCAGGGACTGCAGGTGACCGGAGCGCGAAGTCGTGGTCAGGGCTTGGTCCGGCGCCCCGGCCGCGAGCAGGTGCGGTACTTTCGGCGCGTGACCTGTCATCGGGCGGAGGCGCAGTGAAGTCCAGGGTCACGATCCTCGACGTTGCTGCCCAGGCGGGCGTGTCCATCTCATCGGTCTCGGCGGCCCTGAACGGGCGCCCCGGGGTGTCGGAGGACACCCGAGGGCGGATCGTCGACGTCGCCCAGCAGCTGGGATGGGTGCCCTCTCTCCGTGGCCGGAGCCTGTCGGGGCGGAAGGCGTATGCCGTCGGGCTGATGTTGGAGCGCTCGTCGGAGGTGATCGAGTCCGACCCCTTCTTCGCCGGGTTCATCGCAGGCGTGGAGTCCGTTCTGGAGCGGCAGGGGTTCGCTCTCGTCCTCCAGGTCGCGTCCAGCCGGGGGTCCGCCGTCCAGCGCTACCGGCAGCTGGCTCTCGACCACCGCGTCGACGGGGTGTTCCTCACCGACATGTCGCAGGACGACGCGCGGGTGCGACTGGTGACCGACCTGGGGCTGCCAGCCGTGGCGGTCAACTCCGCCCCGAGATGTGCCCTGCCTTCGGTGCGCCAGGACCACCGGCCGGGACTGGTCGAGCTCATGGAGGAAGTCATCGCGCTCGGCCACCGGCGGGTCGCGCACGTGGCGGGCCGCCGAGGGCTCATCCACACTCGTCAGCGCGTCGACGTCTGGCGGTCGGCGCTGGCGAAGGCCGGGTTGGAGCCCGGCCCGCTCGTCTACGGCGACTTCACGATCGAGAGCGGCAGCCGGGCCGCGGACTCCTTGCTGGCGGCCGGTGGCGAGACCCCGACGGCTGTCGTGTGCGGCAACGACCTCATGGCGATCGGCTTCATCGCGCGGGTGAGCGCGCTGGGCATCGACGTGCCGTTGGAGATGTCGGTGACCGGCTTCGACGGCATCCAGCTCGGCGCCTACGTGCGGCCGGCGTTGACGTCGGTGGCCACGGCCCCCCGGTCGCTCGGCGAGGCCGCCGCCTCGATGTTGCTGGCCGTCATCCACGGCGAGACTCCGTCGGACGTCACGGTGCCTGCGACCAGGCTCCTGCTGCGCGACTCGCTCGTGGACGCGCCGCGAACCTGACCGACCCCGGACCCGGATCACCCACAGCAACGTCCCGTGCACGTTACCGAAGTGCAGTGTTGCAAACCCCCATCTGGCTGTTCCCGAGTGCTACGTTTCCGCCAACCAAAACGTTTCGGTTGATCCGGAGGCATCATGGCAACAATGAAGTTCCGTGGGATGCGCCACATGACGATCGCTGCAGTGGTCGCCGCCGGCCTCGCGCTGGGCGCGTGCGGCGGTGGCGGCGGCACCTCGGGAGGGGCGGCCCCGTCGGTCGGCGGCGCCGTCAGCGGTGACCTGAACATCCTCGTATCCAGCGCAACCGGGTCCGACGCCGGATTCAAAGCAGTGACGAAGGCGTTCAACACGAAATACCCGAACGTCAAGGTGAACTTCTCGGCCGTGCCCAACGAGAACTACAACCAGACCCGCTCATCCCGGCTGACCGCCGGCAGCGTGGACGTCGTCGTCGCCTTTCCGCGTGAGGTGCCGAGCTATGTTTCGGCCACGAACGCCGGAGACGACGCCCGTCTCGCGGACGCCGGCGGCTTCCTCGACCTGACGGGTCAGCCCTTCCTCAAGGCGTTCAACCAGTCGGTGCTCGACGGGACGAAGTACAAGGGCAAGAACTACACGGTGCCCACGGGCCTCAGCTACTACACCGGCATGTTCTACAACAAGAAGATCTTCGCCGACAACGGGGTCAAGATCCCGACCACCTGGCAGGAGCTCGTGGCAGCCTGCGAGAAGCTCAAGGGCAAGGGCATCGTGCCCCTGGGAATTGCGGGCAAGGACTCAGCGGGCGTGACGACCCTGGGGGTGGTGGAAGGTCTCTACCCCGACGCCGCGGCCAAGAACGACCTGGCCAAGGGTCTCTACGGCGGCTCGGTGAAGCTCGACGACGGCAAGCAGCTGGAGGTGCTGCAGCGGCTGCAGACCCTCTACGGCTACGCCGAACCCAACTTCGCCGGCATCACCTACCAGACCATGACCTCGGACTTCGTCAACGGCAAGTTCGCCATGATGGGTGACGGCACGTGGAACACGACCTCGATCCAGACGGCCGGCGGCTCCAAGCTCGACTTCGGCTACTTCCCGCTGCCGTCGAGCGACAACGCGCAGGACAACAAGTTCCTCGGCGGCAAGGTCGAGCTTTCGCTCGCCATCCCGGCCAACGCCAAGAATCCGTCGGCCGCCATCGCCTGGCTGGACACCCTCGCCACGAACTACCAGCTGTTCAACGACCAGGCCGGCTTCGCCCCCGCCGTCACCGGCGTCAAGGGCAACGCCTTCTACGACGGGATCGCGGACTACACCAGCACGTTCCAGCCCGCGTGGGACACGATCTGGATCGCCAACACCAAGGCCGGCCCCGCTGCATCCGTGCCGTTCAACTGGGCCGGTGTGAAGCCGATGGGCACCATGGACGCGGCTGGTGCCGCTGCGGCGGCGGAGAAGGACTGGCAGGCGGGGCTCAAGTAGGCCGCCGGTGGTCGCGGACGGACGCCGGGACCGTCCGCGACCCGAACCCGGCGCGAAGGCACCGATCGGGTTCGCCGTGGATGCCCCGCAGCGTCAGACCACCAGTACGGACTCGGACCAGGAGGTAGTTCGGTGAGCCAGTCACGCACCATCATCTTCGGACGACGATCGACAGCCCAGCTGCTCTTCGCGCTGGGCATGAGCCTCATCGTCGTGTTCTCCCTCGTGCCGGCGGTCGGCATCCTCGCGGTCTCGTTCACCGACATCCGCTCGTTGCCCTTCCTGCCGGTGAGCTTCGTCGGCCTGGAGAACTACGCGACGTTCTTCTCCTCGGCGCAGCTCGGCTACAACCTCAATGCGCTGAGGAACACGCTCGTCTTCGCGGTCTCCGTGACCCTGTTGCAGAACGTCCTCGCCTTGTTCATCGCCGTGCTGCTCAACCAGCGGTTGCGTGGCAGGAACTTCGCCCGAGCGGTCGTCTTCCTGCCGACGATCCTCGGCGTGACGATCATCGGACTGGTCTTCAGCCTGATCTTCAACCCCTCGGGTGGGCCGGCGGCGAGCGTGTGGGGCTGGTTCGGCGCGTCCTCGGCGTTCTTCGGCGACCCGGCCCTGGCCATGCCGCTCGTCATCGGGATCTCGGTCTGGTCGGGGCTCGGGGTGGCGGTCGTCATCTATCTGGCGGGTCTGCAGGCGATCCCGCCGGAGCTGTACGAGGTCGCCTCGATCGACGGCGCGTCGAGCTGGCAGCGGCTGCGCTACGTGACCACTCCCCTGCTGGCGCCCTCGATCACCGCCAACACGCTGCTGTCACTCATCGGCGCCCTCCAGAGCTACCAGCTCATCTACGTGCTGACCGGCCCCATCAACCCGGCGACGCAGGTGCTGTCGCTGGCGATCTTCACCCAGGGCTTCGGTGGGGCCCAGGGCGGCACGGCCCTGTCACAGGGCTATGCGGCCGCCATCTCGATGGTCCAGTTCGTCATCGTCATGATCGTCTCGTTGGCAACCCTGGTGTACCTGCGACGGAAGGAGACGGCGCTGTGAGCGCCATCAATGCACCGACCGCAGTCGGCGGCGGCGTCCTGGCGGTCCCGGAGAACGAGCCGATCCGCGGCGGCACGGCGCCGAAGCGGGGCAAGTTCGTCCTCTACGCGCTCATGGTCCTCGTCGTCGTCCTGTACCTCTACCCGTTGCTCTTTCTCGTCAACACCGCGTTGAAGTCCGAGGCGGACTTCATCGCCGACCCCACCGGCCTGGTCACCGCACCGCAGTTCTCGAACTTCGCGACCGCGGCCGACAAGGGCAACTTCGCCGCGTACCTGCTCAACAGCGTCCTCTACACCTTCGTCGCTGCAGGCGTCGGCATGGTGGTGTCGTTGCTCGTCGGGTTCCCGGTGGCTCGTGGTTATGTCAAACACACCCGGCTGTGGAACGCAACGTTCGCCGCGATGCTCTTCCTACCCAACACCCTGATCACCGTCTTCCAGCTCGCGCTGCGCCTCAACCTCTACGACACCCGTCTCGGCTACATCCTCATCATGGCGTCGGGGGTGGGCGTGGGCCCGCTGCTCGTGACCGGCTACCTCAAGTCGGTGCCCAGGGAGATCGACGAAGCCGCCGCCTTGGACGGGGTCGGGTACGTCCGCTACGTCTTCGGGTTCCTGCCCACCCTCATCAAGCCCGTCCTTGCCACGGTCTTCATCCTCCAGGCCATCGGCGTCTGGAACGACATCATCCTCGCCACGATCCTGCTGCCTGATGCGTCCAAGTCGCCGGTGACGCTGGGGCTGTTCGCGTTCAAGGGCACGTATGTCAGCCAGTGGAGCCTCCTGTCGGCCGCCACGATGATCGTGGCTGCCCCGCTCGTCGCGGCCTACCTCTTCCTGCAGCGCTACCTCGTCGCCAGCGTCGTCGGCGGTGCGGTGAAGGGGTGACTGTGCGATGAGCCACCCAGCGATCCCGGCTCCGTCGGCCCTTCAGCGTCGCGAGCAGGTGCCCCGTCCTACGCGACTCGCCCTGATCGGAGCGGGCCGGTTCGGGCGGTTCATCCTCGACTCGGCCTCGGCCGTGCCGGAGGTCCGGCCTGTCGTCGTGGCGGACACTGATGCCGTCCACGCCGCTCAGCTCGCCGCCGACGCGGGATGTCGGGTCGCCACCGTCGAGGAGGCCCTCGCAGCCACCGACGTCGATGCTGTGGTCATCGCCACCCCGCCCCGCACGCACGCCGAGCTCGCGCAGGCGGCACTGCGGGCCGGCAAGGACGTCTTCTGTGAGAAGCCCCTGGCCGCGACCCCCGGCGATGCGGCGCAGACCCGCGCGCTGGCGGAGTCCCTCGGCCGCGTCATGGTCATCGACCACGTCATGCGCTACAACCCGCTGCTCCGGGCCATCCAGACCGTGCAGAACCACTGTGGCCTCAAGCCGATTCGCTTCCTCTTCGAGAACGACGCCGCAGACGAGAGCCTTCCGCGCGACCACTGGTTCTGGGACGAGTCGGCCTCTGGTGGGATCTTCGTCGAGCACGGGGTGCACTTCTTCGACGCCGCGACGATGTTCGTGTCCGACCCCGCGACCTCGGTGAGCGCCATGACCACCTCGCGGGCCGGCTGGCCGGCACCCGACCTCGTCACGGCGACGGTGATGCACGGGGACTGCCTCGCGACGCATACGCACTCGTTCACGCACGCCCATCGCTGCGAGCGCCAGCTGATGCGGATCGACTTCGGCAGCGCGGAGGCGCGGATCGCGGGGTGGATACCCGTCGAGGGCGTGCTCGACCTGCACACGGACCTCGCGGGCGAGAGCGCCGTGCGTGCGCTCGTGGCCAGCCCTGCGTTCGTCGGCCTCGACCCCGGGCGCACCGGGTGGCACGTCGACGTGCAGGCACGCGACGTCACCGGCGACGGCGACGCGGTGGGTCGCGGGACGCGGTTCGGCGCCTCGCGTCGCGTGACCGTCACCCTCTCCCTCGGCGGCGAGGCCGCCAAACAGACGGTGTATGCCGCGTGCGTCGCGGCCGCCCTGCGTGACCTGCACGACTGCCGCACCGAGCCAGGCCGCCAACCCCTGTCGGGCCCGCGCACGGCCGAGGCGGCCGTGGTCCTGGCCGACTGCGCGACCCGAGCGGCGTCGCTCGGGCGCACCGTCGCTGTTCCCCCCGCTGACCACTCACCCGCGAAGGAAGCCTCCTGATGTCCCACGGCCCCGTCCACTTTCCCCTCGGCCCGTTCACCCCGCACGAGCACAACCCGATCCTGACGCCGCAGGGCGCCGGGTGGGAGTCCGGGAGCGTCTACAACCCGGCCGCGGTCGTCGTGGACGATCGGGTCGCCCTGCTCTACCGGGCCCATGCGGACGACATCGTCTCGCACGTCGGCCTGGCCTGGAGCGACGACGGCTACCGGTTCGAGCGCGAGCCTGAGCCGGTGCTCTCCCCCAGCGAGGACTACGACGAGTTCGGCTGCGAGGACGCCCGGGTGACGATGATCGACGGGACGTTCTACCTCACCTACAGCGGGTGGGACCGGAAGCGGGCGCTGCTGTGCCTGGCCACCTCGACCGACCTGCACACCTGGACCAAGCACGGTCCTCTCTTCCCGGACTTCGACACCTTCCAGCCGCAGGGTCGGGGAGAGACGGGCCCCTGGTCGAAGGCAGGCGGCATCGTGCCGGTCATGGTGAACGGCCGCTGGCTCATGTACTTCGGCGAGGGATCCATCTGGACGGCGACGTCGGACGACCTGCTCACGTGGACGCCGACCGTCGCGGACACCGAGCCGCCGGTGATGGCACCGCGCCCGGGAACGTTCAGCGACTTCCTCGTCGAGGTCGGTCCTCAGCCGCTCATCACCGACGACGGCCTGATCCTCCTGCTGCACAACGCCGCCGTGAAGAACGCCGACGGCTCCGTCTGCTACACCGCTGGACAGCTGCTGATCCACCCCGACCGACCGAACGAGATCCTGGCCGAGCTGACCCGTCCGTGGCTCGAGCCCGTGACCCGCGAGGAACGCCACGGCCTCGTGTCGAACGTGACCTTCGTCGAGGGTCTCGTGTGGCTCAGGGACCGCTGGCTGGCCTACTACGGCCAGTCCGACTCCACCCTCGGGGTGGCGACCTTCGTGCCCGGGGCGCGGCACTCCGACCTGTCGGCGCCGTCATGATCACCAGTGAGAAGGAGCAGTCATGATCACTCGTCGCAGCTTCATCGCCGGATCCACCGCGGCGGCCGGGCTCGTCATGAGCGCGACCGGCGCACACGCCGCGGGAGTCCCGCGGGCGCAGGGCTCGGCACCGACTCGCCCGCTGACGAACCTCGCACACCTGCAATGGCTCCTGGACTCCGTTCCCCTGCAGGCGAGCTCGACGCACACGACCTACGAGATCGCGGCACGGCCCAGCGCCCAGGCGCCCTGGACCTACGCAGACGCCCAGTCCGCCGGTGGCTGGCGACGGGTCGGAGGTGGGTCCCTCGACCCGGCCACCGGGCACTGGTCCCAGGGGGCCTACAACGCCGACGACATCGCCCGAGCCGCTGTCGTCTTCATCCGGCACTGGGTGTCCACCGGGGACGCCTCGAGCCGTGACCACGCGGTCGAGCTGCTCCGGACGCTGACCTTCCTCCAGGACGCGACGGGCCCGTATGCCGGCAACGTCGTGCTGTGGATGCAGGCCGACGGGACGCTCACCCCGAGCGCCGAGCCTCGCGAGCTGCCCGACCCCTCCGACAGTGACGAGTCCTACTGGCTCGCGCGCACCGTCTGGGCGCTCGGCGAGGGGTATTCCGCGTTCGCCGCCGTCGACCCGGGCTTCGCCGGCTTCCTGCGCGACCGACTCCAGCTGGCCATCGGGGCGCTGGAGCGGGCGTCGCTGGGGCGCTACGGCACCTGGCTCGTGGCGGACGACGTCCGGGTGCCCGGGTGGTTGATCACGGGCGGCGCGGACGCGACGGCCGAAGCGTGTCTCGGGCTCGCGGCATACGTCCGCGTGGCTGGTACCGACACGCGGGCACGGACCGCGCTGGCGCGCTACGCCGAGGGCGTTGCGGCGATGCGCAGCGGACAGGTCGGGGTGTGGCCGTTCGGTGCCATCCTCCCGTGGACCGGTTCGCAGAGCCTGTGGCACGCCTGGGGCGGCGAGACCGGTCAGGCGCTCTGCCGGACGGCAGCGGTGCTGGGGAGCTCGTCGCTGCGTTCGACCGGGCTCTCTGATGCCGGGTCGTTCACCCCGACACTGCTCGCCTCCGGCGGTCCCTACAACGCGTGGGCGCCCCTGCCGGGCGAAGCCCAGATCGCCTACGGCGCGGAGGGCCGCGTCGCCGCGCTCCTGGCCGCGGCGGACCTGACGGGGTCCGACGGCTTCCTGCAGCTGGCCGGGCTGGCCGGGGGATGGTTCTTCGGCGCGAACCCCAGCGGAGCGCCGACCTACGACCGCGCCACGGGAGCCACCTTCGACGGGGTGGAGTTCGACGGACGGGTCAACCGCAACTCCGGTGCCGAGTCGACGATCCACGGGCTGCTCGCCATGATCGCGCTCGACGGGCACCCGCAGGCAGCCTCGCTCGCGGCGTCGGTCACCAGCTACCGCTGGGTGGGCCTGCACCACGTCGAGGCCGAGTCGGGTGTGCTCGAGGGCGGCGCGGCCGTGGTCACACCGCCGTCGACCTGGACGGGGTCAGCGAACTGGTCGGGCGGGGCGTACGTCTCGGTGCCTCGCGGCGGCTCCGTGCGGCTCGACGTCGTCGGCGACGACGGCGCGTTCGTCCATCCCGTCGTCAACCGCCGGAAGGGCCAGCTCGGGACCAGTCGCTACGTCGCGGTCTCGAAGCACGGACGTCGCACCCTGCTCGGCAGCCTGGACAACGGCGGACTGCGCGAGACCGGCGTCGTCGAGGCCGAAGGACTGCTGCGGCCATTCCCGCTGAGCCGCCCGCTCCCCCCGGGGACCGTGGCCGTCGTCGTCGAGTCCGACGGCGACCTGCAGCTCGACTGCCTCCTCGTCCAGCCCGCGGTCTCGACGGTCCGCTATGCGAGGAGCGAGGGGCGCGCGGCCGTCCTCTACGTCAACGCGGACACTAGGCCCTCCACGACTCCTGCCGTGGCACCTGGCCGCGGCTGGACGTGGAGCGCCGACGGGAAGCGCGGCGGCGCAGCGCACTCCCCGATGGTGCGCGTGACCGGCGGCGGCTTCGCCATCACCCGATGACTCCCTGGACACAGCTGCCGACCCACCAGCGGTGGGCCGAGCAGCGGTTCGCCCGGCTCATCGAGTTCGCCCTCCCGAGCGTCCTGCCGCAAGGCGGCTTCGCCTACCTCGATGGCGAGGGCCACGCCATGCCGGGCCGCGAGCCGACACTGCTGCTCACTGCCCGTATGACGCACGTCGCCGCGATCGGGTCCGTGCTCGGCATTCCCGGGTCCGAGCGGCTGCTCACGCACGGGCTCGACTCGCTCACCGGTCCGTTCCGCGACGAGGTCGACGGCGGGTGGTTCGGCAACCTCGAGAGGGACGGGAGGAAGCTCGCGTACGAGCACGTCCACGTCATCCTCGCCGGCGCCTCCGCGGCGGTCGCCGGCGCACCTGGCGCCCGCGCCCTGCTCGACGAGGTCGTCGACGTCGTCGAGCGGCGCTTCTGGAACGAGGAGGAGGGGGCGCTCAGCGAGTCCTGGTCACCGGACTGGCGCGACCCCGAGCCGTACCGAGGCGCCAACGCGAACATGCACGCCACCGAGGCGTTCCTCGCGCTCGGCGACGCCATCGACGATGATCTCTGGCACGCGCGGGCCCTGCGCATCTGCGAGCGGATCATCAACCGCGACGCCCGAGCCCGGGACTGGCTGATCCCGGAGCACTTCGACGCGGACTGGAACGAGCTGCCGGACTACAACATCGAGAGCCCCCACCACCCGTTCCGACCGTACGGTGCGACGTACGGACACTCCCTCGAATGGGCTCGGTTCCTGTGCAGCCTGCACGCCTCCCCACGCGTGTCCGGCGACGGCTGGCTCCTGGAGAGCGCCGAGGCACTGAGCCGAAGAGCGTTGGGGGCGTGGGGCGTCGACGGTCGGGAAGGGCTGGTCTACGCCGTCGACTGGGATGCGCGCCCGGTGTCGAACCTCAGGCTGCACTGGCCCGTGTGCGAAGGGATCCAGACCACCGCGATGCTCCGGCGAGCCACCGGCAACGAGGTGTGGGAGCAGTGGTACCGCCGGCTCTGGGACCACGCGGCCACGTACTTCCTCGACTCGTCCGGAGGGTGGATCAACGAGCTAGACGACGACATGCGCGAGGGTGGCACGGTGTGGCCAGGGCGACCCGACGTCTACCACGCAGCCGGGGCGTACATCGGACCGCTTCTCCCGCCGTGGCCGTTCATGACAGCGGCTGCAGCGGACCGGGGTTGAGGCCGCGCTGGTTGGAGCTCGCCGGCGAATGAGGAGGACCATGCGGCAGCACAGACGGGCAGCGACGGATGGGTACGTCATGGCCGACGGCCTGTCCACGGCGCCGCCGGTGTGGCCCCGATGGCCGACCGGCGGGGCGCAGGACGTCGGGCTGACCCGCTGCACGGCGCCGTGCACCCGATCGAGAGCGATGACTGAGCATGGCCGTCGAGACCCAGGTCTTTCACCGCAGGCCCTACCGCGGCTCACACACGGTCACGCGCGTCGTCGGTCCCGCCTCGATCGCCGCACTCGTCACGGCATTCGCGGTGCTCTGGCTGCTCGCCCGGCCACGCGGGGACGGGGGGCCGTTCGTCGGCCAGCTGATCGGGGCCGAGGGCGTCCTGCTCATGTCCATGGGACTCGTCCTCATCAGCACCCTGCGCTGGGTGGAGCAGTTCTTCGACGGGATCGACAAAGCCGCCGTGTGGCACCGTCGCGTCGCCATCGCCGGCACGATCCTCATCGGCGTCCACATCGCCACGACCGGGAACCGCCACCCCACCCACCTCGGCCCGACGCTCGGCACGATCGGCATCGTGGGCCTCGCAACGCTGACCGTGTGGGCCATCGCTCCGCGCTGGCGCTCCCTCACCCCTCGCCGGCTGCGCCAACCGGTGGAGCGCCTCATGGAGACGCCAGCGGTCCAGCTCGTCGGGCGGTGGGTCGGCGGCTACGGCCTGTGGCGGGGGTTTCACCGGCTCACCGGCATCTTCCTCGCCTTCGGCTTCGTGCACGGGGTCATGGACTCCACGGTCTTCGGCTCGCAGCTGCTGCGCTGGTCCTATCTCGTGGCCGGCGGTGTCGGGATCGCCTTCTACCTGTATCGCGAGCTGCTGGCCCGGCACTTCGCCCACACCCACGACTACGAGGTGTCATCGGTCGAGCCCATCGACGACGCGTCCTTCGAGATCTGGCTGCGCCCCCTCGGGGAGCGCTTCGCCTTCCGCCCGGGACAGTTCGCACTGGTCAACCTCGAGGCCCGTGACGGCTGGCACCGCCACCCCTTCACCATCGCGAGCGGGTCGCAGGAGAAGGAGGTCCGCATCACCGTGCGCGCCCTCGGCGACTTCACCTCGAGCATCGGCGAGCTCGTCGAACCCGGTATGCCGGCCGTCATCAGCAGCCCGCAAGGACACTTCGACTACACCCGCGGCACCGAGCGCCAGGTCTGGGTCGCCGGGGGCATCGGCGTCTCACCCATGCTGAGCTGGCTCCGCTCCGCCGCGCCCGACGGGCTGCCGCACCGGGTCGACTTCTTCTACACGGCCCGCGGGCCCGCTCCCCTCGCCGACGAGGTCGCCCACCTCGCCGATCATCACGACGAGCTCCGCCTCCACCTCATCGACACCGCGGCATCGCCCCGGCTGACGGCTGAGCACATCCTCGAGACCGCGGGGACGGAACCTCGCGAGCTCTCCGCCTTCCTCTGCGGGCCCGAGCAGATGGTGAGCACGCTCCAACGCGAGCTCGTCCGTGCCGGCGTCAAGCCGGCCAACGTCCACCGCGAGTACTACAACCTGCGCTGAGGCGGCCGCGCCTTCTCGGAGCGATGGGGGCGCCATCGGTCACGCCGCATGCCGCCGGCGCTGACACAACGGAACCGCGCTTGAGCCGACGTTGCCCTTCACAGTTGGGACGCTCCGCGGCCACGCGGTGCGCCCATCCCGCCGCGTGCGGGCCACCTCCTGAAATGTGCAGAAGTGAACTCTCCCACCAACCCGTCGCGAGTCCAAGGGCACCCTCGAGGTCGCTCAGCCGTTCTGCACGAGTCGCAGCAGACTGCCGTCCGGATCGACCAGAGCACCAATTCGCAGCCCGGAGGACTCGCGGCGAGGTGGATGAATCCGAGGCCATCCGTGCGTCGTCTCGGGCAGCCCAGCGGCACGGCATACCGCATAGAAGTCATCGACATCGTCGAGCCTCAGGCAGCAGCTGAACGAGCTCGTGGAGGGGTCCAGATCCGGAAAGGGAAAGAACTCTAGGTACACCCCGCCGCGTCGCAAGATCATCCAGCCGTCGTCGCGGTAGTCCTCGATGAACCCCAGCTGCGCGTAGAACGCGCTCGTACTCACGAAATCACGCGCTGGCAGGTTCGGTGTCGCCCGGTCGGTCATACCGCACAGTAGGCGCACCAGAGTCTGAGATCGGTCGCGGCGCCCCCGGCTATCGAACGATTTGGCGTAGCCCATTCCGCCGCCAGTCGACCGCTGCGCCGAAGCGTGTCGCCGCATTGACGACCGGCCCCGATGCACTTGCGTGATCGACCGTCAGCTGCTCTAGAGGGGGCGGCGTCGAGAACGTCGGCTTGGGCTCGCGCCAGCGCCCCTCCAAGCGCAGGCGTTTCCGTTGGTAGGGGTCTCTCGGAGCACTGCGTGGCAGCTGAAGGTGAGCCCACCCTGCGTCCCTCAACCGAGGGGAGATCCCGTCGAGATTCCGAGGACCACAGGTCAACCGGCCCGTTGACGCCCTAAGGCGATAGGTACAGACTGATCTGATCATCAGAGCCAATCCGGACTCAGCGACGGGTGGAGTTGGCATGAAGTCTCAGACGATTCGGACACGCTTTTGGCTTGAGGCTTGCCTCGCTGGCCTGTTCGGCTTCCTAAGTCTTCTCACAGTCTTCTGGCGAGATTGGATCGAGGCAACCACCGGTTTCGATCCCGACCAGCACGGCGGCTCGGTCGAGTGGATGATCGTGGCAGGGCTTCTGATCCTGTGCCTCGCAGTGTCGGCCGTGGCACGGGTGGAATGGCACCGCCCAAGCAGGCTCGCGAGGTCCGCGGCCTGAACGCACGGGACCGCTCCTCACGACGCCTGCAAGCGCAAGGAGAAGGACATTGACTTTAATGAAGGGCGTTCCCGACCCTCAGATACCAGGGAAGAATCGGGCGATTGACGCCAACGACACCGCGTTCTTGGAGGCGTTGAGAGCCAAGGCGGATTCGACGTCCGATCACGAGATCGTGCTGCAGTATCTGAACGAAGCGTCACCAGACGAGCTGAAGGCGGCCCTGACGCAAGCATCGCCCGCACAGAAGCATCTGCTCTTCTCTGGCGTCCCGGCTGACCAGATCGCCTCAGTTTTGGCGACGACACCAAGTCGCGTGCTTGCTCCCGCGACACCGCCACCTCCAGCGCCCGCCCCGACGGGCGGCCCACCGGCTTCGATCATGGAGACCACGTTCGAGAATGTTCAGTACCCTCCCGCGGAGAACGATCCCGACTGGGCCCAAAAGATCAGCGGAGGATCGACCATAGGCATCACGTCGCCACCTCCTTGGGAATGGGTGTCGGTATATGACCAAACTTTCGAGAAGGAGGGTTCGCTGAACAACCCCGTCGTTGGCCTAACAGGCTGGGTTGTCAACCCCCAGATCTCCGGCGCGGACGTCTGGTTCGTGCACCCCTTCGACAACGACTTCGAGTTCTACATCGCGCCCGACCCTCAATTCCAAAGCCTGCTTTCAGCATCAAACACTGGCGTCAACCCTAGCACCGGCAATATCGACGCCGACTTTCACAACGCCAATAGCCAAGCACACGCCATCGGTCTCGAGGTGCCCACCGGCGTCCTGGGAGTCGAGACCGACCAGCGCCTCTTGCCGGAGTCCTTCCGGAACATCGTGAAGACGGGTTCCCGAATTGCGGCGTTTGGGAGATGGATCGTTGATTGCGGTCACGACGACTTCCATACCGAGATACACGCGCCACTGCTCATGGCGGTCGCGACACCGGGGCCCGCCCCGGCCGGAGTCAAAGCCGTCTCCCAGATGACCTCGGTTCAGATCATCTCGCGGCCCTACACCGTGAGCCAGAAATGGCCAGAGGGCAACTTCATCGACCACCTGCTAGCCGAGGTAGCGAAGGTCGAGACCACATTCTTCGGCGTCCCCTTCTCCTGGCGTGTTGAGGCGCACCCGACCATCTTCACCACCCCCTATGACGGTCGCCCCTTCATCAAACTACTCGTCCAAACCCCACCCCGGACGCACCACCCCGGACCCCTCGCCCAACCGGCGCTACTAAAGGTGAACTTCCACTTCACGCACCGAGCTCGAGTCGCAGTCCAGGTCTTCAATGCCGGAAACGACACCGTAGGAATAGCTATCGTGCTTGGGGACCTGAATCCCGCGACGCTCCCACCGAAGCACGACCGCACGATTCAGTGGAGTGAACTCGGAGACACGTATTCCTACGTGATCGACGCCTTGCAGATAGCGGATATCCTCACCTTAGACATCGCCTCGGCCGTCGTCCTAAACCGAGGCATCCTCACCGACATCTATGACGCGCCCAGCGCCACCAGCCCCCTCGACAACGAGAACATCGCCCAGCCCGTCCAGATCGACGAGCTACCCGCGGGCGCAGGCTTGTCCGAGGACGACACCCAACCATTCCCGATCTATGGCTGGCTCAACGTATGGTGGGAAGAGCCCCCGGTCGTGGCGAAGCCATAGCCTCGGACAGCAACAGCAGGCGACGCTACAGTCCGCTCACGGACGTGTTCCTCATGTGGCATTTGCGACATGCTCGCCACGCGGATGGCTCGCCAACGGACAACGGCGACCCCGATGGGACACTGGCTTCGATGAGGACTTTGATCGTCTGAAGATCATTGGTGCCCACCCCGATGAACCCGGCCGCCCAGGCCGTTCCGTCGCTCGGGCCCGGCTCCGGCTCGGATTCAGAGACGAACCAGAGTGCTTCACGATCGACGGCTGCACGCGGGCGAGGACCGGTGGACTGAGGAATTCGTCGGCGCGCGATCCTGCCCGACTGCCCACTGCAATGCCTGGAACTGGTGGCATGCGGGTGTTGCTGAAGGCGCGTCTATGCGCCGCGTTCGCACTACTCGCCCGAGACTGCTTTCTCTGCTGCCTGCCAGGCCACTCCAGCGTGGTCTCCTGCCCCGACCTGACTCAACGCGCGGGCATCGACGTCTCAGGCAATCCCGGCATACTCCGACGGGTGGTCCGGTTCATCGCGCCGCAGGCGTCGTCCATTTAGTCGTCACGCGACAGTCGGCTCAGCCGCCCGTCACCGAAGCGCTGAGCGCCAACGTCTCGCTCGTGTGGTGGCACACCGCCTCGTGAGCCGGCGAGACGGTGACGCTGGGCGGCGCATCGACCTTGCAGACCGACGTGGCGAACCTGCAGCGAGTGTGGAAGCTGCATCCGGATGGAGGGTCGATAGGCGACGGCGGATCGCCTTGCAGGACGATTCGTTTCGCCCGACGGGCCGACCGCTCGCGGTCGATCGTGGGCGAGGCCGAGAGCAGAGCCTGGCTGTACGGGTGCGCAGGGGTGGCGAAGAGGTCCGCGGTGCTGGCGGTCTCGACGTTGCTGCCGAGATACATGACGGCTGTGCGGTCGCTGATGTGTCGGACGACGCCGAGGTCGTGCGCGATGAAGACCACCGCGATGCCGAGTCTGCCTTGCAGATCCCGCAGGAGGTTCACCACCTGGGCCTGCACCGAGACGTCCAGCGCGGAGACGGGTTCGTCGCAGACCAGCACCTTCGGCTCGAGCGCGATGGCTCGGGCGATGCCGATGCGCTGGCGCTGCCCGCCGGAGAACTGGTGGGGGTAGCGGCTCATCATGTCGGGCGACAGGTTGACCATCTGCAGCAGCTCCGCGACCCGCTCGCGTCTCTCATCACCGCTCGGATGGGTGCGGTGCACGCGAAGCGGCTCGGCAACGAGGTCGAGGACGCTCATCCGTGGGTTTAGGGAGGTGTAAGGGTCTTGGAAGACCATCTGGATGTCACGTGTGAGGGCGCGGCGCCGGCTGCCGGTTGCGTGGGTGACGTCCTGCCCGGCGATCTCGATGGTCCCGCTGTCCGGCTGCTCCAGCCCGACGAGCATCCGCGCCAAGGTGGTCTTGCCGCACCCGGACTCACCGACGATGCCGAGCGACTCGCCGCGGTGGACGACGAGGCTGATGTCCCGGACGGCCTTGACCTGGTGGCGGCCGCGCCCGGCGGACCCTGTCGTGAACGTCTTGCTGACCCCCGTCGCGCGCAGGACCGGCTCAGGCGTTGGCATCGAGCACCTCCAGGGATCGGAAGCAGGCCGACTCTCGCGCCGGGGCGATGGCCTCGAGCGGTGGTCGTATGGAGCGGCAGGTGTCGACCGCCCAGGTGCACCGCGGGTGGAACGGACAGCCGGACGGCTTAGCCGCCGGCCGGGGCGGACTGCCTGGGATGACCGGCAGGCTGCTGCCGATTCGTCTGGCCTGGGGCACCGAGTTGAGCAGGGCCTCGGTGTAGGGATGTGCCGGGCGGTCGAAGAGCGCGTCCGCGCTGGCATGCTCGACGATGCGGCCGGCATACATGACCGCGACGCTGTCGGCCACTTGGCAGACGACCCCGAGGTCGTGCGTGATGAGCAGGACGCCCATGTCGAGTTCGGTGCGGAGTCGGTCGAGCAGCTCGAGGATCTGCGCCTGGACCGTGACGTCGAGGGCGGTCGTGGGCTCGTCGGCGATGAGCAGCTCCGGTTGGAGGGCGATGGCCATCGCGATGAGCAGGCGCTGGCGCATCCCGCCGGAGAACTGGTGGGGGTAGTCGTCGATCCGAGAGCTGGCGCCTGGGATGCCGACGAGCGACAGCATTTCGCCGGCCTGCTTGCGGGCCTCCTTGCGCGAGGCGCCGCGGTGCTGGCGGTACATGTCGCCGATCTGCTCACCGATCGTCAGGACGGGGTTTAGCGCGGAGAGGGCGTCCTGGAACACGAGGCTGACCGTGCTACCGCGCAGGCGGCGCAGCTCCTCCGGCGAGCAGCGGAGCACGTCGGTGCCCGCGACCACGAGCTCGTCGGCCGTGACGTCCGCCCCGCCGCCGGAGGTCAGGCCCATGATGGCGCGGGCCGTCACCGACTTGCCTGAGCCCGACTCCCCGAGCAGGGCGAGAAACTCGCCGCGTCGCACGTCGAGGCTGACGTCACGCACCGCAGGGACCAGTCCCTGGCGGGTGCGGAAGTTGACATCGAGCCCACGAAGGCGCAGGGCGGCCGTGGACGAGGCGTCCCGGGCGCGGGCCGAGACAGCGGGTGCGACAGACATGGGACCTCCAGACGGGATGCGTCGAGTGTGCCGGAAAATTTCACCGGTGGCTAGAGGCTGCCGAATTTCGTCGAAAGCATTGACTTTGGTGCCGCAAAGTAGTGACACTTCCGAGGGTCCGGAGCAGCAACGCAGGGACGCCCCACCGACAAAGCGCCCAGGAGGCCCACCGTGCTCGAACCGTCCGAGCAGTACAAGCAGTACCGCTCCTACAGCTATCTCGAAGCGGGTGTTGACTACCCCGACATCCCCATGGCCAAGGAGATCGGCCGCGTCCCCGCGTATGCCGGACTCGACCTCAGCGACGAGCAGCGCGCCCGCACCGAGCGCCTGCTCACCGACAACGTCGTCATCTCCCTGCACGACCACCCGTCGGTGTTCCCCGAGAACCTTGAGGGCGACCTCCGCGAGTACATCCGCAGCGGCCGCGAGCTGACCGGCTACGAGGGCCTCGCCCGCTCCGGCATGACCGCGGTCTTCGACAACGTCATGGACGGCACGTGCTGCATCAGCAGCGACGGCGGCTGGAAGTGGAACGACGTTCTGCACGACCTCGGAATGCGCATGTCGGACCTGGCCCACCAGGACTACCTCGTCAAGGGCGAGTCGCTCGACGACATCCGCAACGCCCACGCGGACGGCACCATGGCGCTGGTCTTCGCCCTCGAGGCCGCCACCATGATCGAGAACGAGGTGGACCGGCTCGACATTCTCTATGGATTCGGCGTCCGCCAGATCGGCATCGCCTACTCCGAGGCCAACTACCTCGGCAGCGGCCTCAAGGAGCGTGGCGACGGCGGCCTGACTTACTTCGGCGAGCGCGCTGTGACTCGGATGAACAAGCTGGGCTTCGCGATCGACCTCTCGCACTCCGGCGACCAGACCTCCCTCGACGTCATCAAGCACTCGAAGAAACCCGTCTTCATGACCCACTGCGGCTCGCGCGAGGTCTGGCCCACCAACCGGATGAAGCCGGACGCCGTCATCAAGGCGATGGCAGAGCGGGGCGGCGTGATCGGCCTCGAGGCCGCGCCGCACACGACGCTGTCGCCAGAGCATCCCAAGCACTCGCTCGAGTCGGTGATGGACCACTTCACCCACCTCGTGGACGTCGTCGGCATCGAGCACGTGGCCTTCGGCCCGGACACGCTCTTCGGCGACCACGTCGGCCTGCACGACACGTTCAGCAAGAATCTGTCCATCGGCCAGGCGCACGGCCACGTCGAGTACGAGAAGCAGCCCTACGTCGACGGCCTGGAGAACCCGGCCGAATGCTTCTACAACATCATCGGATGGCTTGTGTCCCACGGATACTCCGATGACGAGATCGCCGCGGTCATCAGCGGCAACATCATCCGCGTCCTCGAGGAGGTCTGGTTCTGATGCGTCGTGCACACCTTGTGAAGCGTGGAATGGTCGCGCTGGCCGTCGGCGCCACGACCGTGGCACTAGCCGCCTGCGCCCCCAGCGCACCCACCGGGAGCAGCGCCTCGGGCGGCTCGGATGGTGGCTCCGGGGCGGACGTCCTAAACATCGCCACAACCACCGACGTGGTGAACCTCAACCCGATGCTCGGCAACTCGCGCACGGACAGCTGGGTCACCGACCTGATGTATCCACGACTGCTCACCATCAACGCGGACGGCTCCAAGCAGCCCTACCTCGCGACGAAGTGGGGGTACAGCGCCGACGGCAAGACCGGCTTCTACGAGCTGCGCGACGACTTCACCTGGAGCGACGGTAAGAAACTCACCGCCGCTGACGTCGCCTACTCGATCAACACGATCAAGACCCAGAAGCCCAAGGGCAACGTCGTCTCCGGCTTCATGACCAACCTCGTGAAGGCCACCGCGGTGTCCGACACCCGGGTCGAAATCCAGATGTCCCAGCCCGACAGTGTCGTGATACCCGAGATCGGCTTCTGGATGACAGTCGTGCCGGAGCACGTCTTTAGCAAGCGGGCCAAGGTCGACGACTTTGCCAACAACTCCGACTGGGTCAGCGCCGGGCCGTACCGTCTCTCGAGCGTGGCCAAGGGCCAGAGCTACACGCTCGAGCGGGTGGCCTCCTACCCGATGGCGCCTGGCGGCAAGCCCACCCTCTCGAAGGTGGTGTTCAAGGTCTACCCCGACGTCAACACCGAGATCCTCGCCCTGCAGAAGGGAGACGTCGACGTCATCGCCAACGCGCTCCCGCCGGCGCAGGTCAAAGGAATGTCGAACACCGAGGGCCTCGACGTCGCCGCCGTCCCCGGCCTCGGGTTTACGCACATGACCTACAACATGAAGCGGACGCCCATGAACGACGTCCGCGTCCGACAGGCCCTGGCCCACGCCGTGGACTACGAGGCGATCCGTCAGGTCGCGGTCCAGGGGCAGGCGGTCACCGCCAACAGCAGCCCGATCACCGACTCACTCAAGGAGTGGGCCGACCCTGCACTCAAGGAGTATGCGTTCGACCCCGAGAAGTCGAAGTCGCTGCTCGCCGAGGCCGGGGTCACCAACCTCAAGCTGTCGATGATCTATTCCCTCCAGGACCCCGTCGTCTCAGCCTGGGCGACCATGGTCAAGGAGAGCGCAGCCAAGGCCGGCATCACGATCGACCTCCGCGGCCTGGACCGCAACACGTATCTCGCCAAGACCGTCGAGGGTGACTACGACATCTACGCCGGATCCTTCGCCATCATGGACGAGCCCATCTCCAACATGGCCCTCCAGTACCTGCCCGAGGGCGCGATCAACTACTCGCAGGTCAACGACCCGAAGCTCACCTCGATCATCGAGCAGGCCCAGGGCACCGTTGACGTCGCGCAGCAGAAGACCCTCGTGCAGCAGGCAGCCCGCTACGTCCACGACAACATGATCGACAACATCATGTACGTGCAGAACCTCAAGGTCGCGCACAGCGCCCAGTGGACCGGGTTCGAGACCAAGCCGAGCGAGCTGCTGTCGATCATCGACCCGCAGTCACTGGCGAAGGTCACGCGCAAGTAGGACCGAACCCGAGATCGGAGAGGATCAGGATGCCACCACTGGCCTGGTTCGTGGCCCGCCGGATCTTCCACGGCGTCGTCACGGTGTTGTTCGCCATCACCATCACGTTCCTGCTGTTGCGTCTGCTGCCGGGCGACCCTGCCTCGGCGATCGCCAGCACGAACATGGACGCGCAGATGCGGCAGGAGCTGCTGGAGAAGTACGGGCTGACCGAGCCACTTCCGCTGCAGTACCTCAAGTACCTCGGAGAGCTGCTGCACGGCAACCTGGGCACGTCGTTCAGCCAGTCCGAGCCCGTGGGTGACGTCCTGATGGCCCGGCTGCCGTGGACGCTGCTGCTGACCGGTTCTGCCCTGGTCCTCACGGTGGCGGTCGGGGTGCCCCTCGGCGTCCTGGCCGCCACCCACGCGGGACGATTCACCGACCGGGCAGTGCAGGTGCTCGGCGTCACGGGACAGTCGCTCTTCGTCCCGAGCGTCGGCATCTTCCTGCTCTTCGTCTTCGGTCTCAAGCTGGAGTGGCTCCCCATCGGGGGCGCCTACGACGAGAACGCATACGGGGCCGCCTGGTACGTCAGCGTCCTGCAGCACCTGGCGCTGCCGTGTCTGAGTCTCGTCCTGGTCTCGTTGGGCTCCTACGTCCTGACCCTGCGCTCGACCCTCATCGACGCGCTGGGCGAAGACTACTGCGAGCTGGCCCGGGCCAAGGGCACTCCAGAACGGCAGGTCGTCTGGAAGCACGGTTTGCGGAACGCCCTGCTGCCCACTACGACGCTGCTCGGTTTGCAGCTCGGCTTCATGGTGGGCGGGGCGGTCCTGACCGAGACGATCTTCGCCTATCCCGGCGTTGGCCGGGCCATCTACGAGTCGGTCATCCGGCTGGACTTCCCTGTCCTGCAGGGGGCCTTCGTCCTCCTAGCTGCGACGGTGGTCCTGGCCAACCTCCTCACCGACCTGGCCTACAGCCTCCTCGACCCACGGGTGCGTACCTCATGACCACTGTCATCATCCCGGGCCTAGACTCGGACACCGTCAACGAGCCGGTCGGTGAGGACGAGCGGGCTGCGGCGGCGACATGGCGGGCCTTCCGCCACAACCCCATGGGTCTGGCTGCCGCCGCCATTATGGCGTTCCTGGTGCTCGTCGCGGTCTGTGCCCCGCTCATCGCGTCGTACCCGGACGGGTTCAGCAGCGACGTCTTGGCACCTCCCTCTGGCGACCACTGGTTCGGTACGGACAACCTAGGACGGGACCTCTTCGCTGAAGTGGTGTGGGGCACGCGGGTGTCGCTCACCGTCGGGTTCTGCGCGTCATTCCTCGCCATCGCAATCGGGGTCGCGGTCGGCCTGATCGGGGCCTACGTGCCGCGGGTGGACACCGTGCTGCGCATGATCGTCGACCTCTCACTGTCGCTGCCGGTACTCCCGCTCATGATCCTCGTCGCCGCGCTGGCCGGCCCCTCGCTCGGCACGATCATCCTCATCATCTCCTTTTTCTCCTGGCCCGAGGTGGCCCGGGTGGTTCGCTCCCAGGCCCTTTCCGTCGTCAACCTCCCCTACATGGACGCCGCCCGCGTCCTCGGCGGGCGGCACGGTTGGATCGTGCGGCGTCACCTGCTGCCCGCCGTCGCGCCGGTCATCACCGTCACGGTCGTGCTGACCGCGTCCCGGGCCGTGCTGTCCGAGGCCGGCCTGTCCTTCCTCGGGCTCGGCGACCCGAGCAGCTGGTCGTGGGGGCGCATCCTCTACGAGTCGCAGCAGTCGGGGTCGATGACCTCGGCATGGTGGACGACGTTCTTCCCGTCCGTCGCCATCCTGCTGCTCGTCGTCGCGGCCACGCTCATCGCCATCGCCTACAACGACGCGCGCAACCTGCGCGGCCGGGAGGCTTGAGATGACCTTCCGCCAGCGCCTCCCCGCAGACGTCCTCGTCCGCATCCAGGAGCGCGTCCGCCGTTCGCTCGCAGCCGACGGGCTCGACGCCCTGCTCACCGACGACCCGGAGGACGTCGCCTACCTCACCGGCTTCTTCCACCACCCGTGCGAGCGCCCCGTCATCGCCTACCTGCCCCTGGACGGCGACGTGCTGCTGCTCGTCCCCCGCCTCGAGCGCGACCACGCCGAGTGGCAACGGGTCCAGGCGACCGTCGTGGACTATCCCGAGTTCCCGGGCACGGTCGAGCCGATCAGTCACCTCGCCCGCACCGCCGCGGCGCCTGTCCGGCTCGGGATCACGCCCTCCACCTCGATTGAGCGGCTGGCGCTCATCGAGTCCTGCTTCCCGGCTGCGCAAGTCACGCCGTCGTATGCCGTCACGTGGGCGCGGTGGGTCAAGGAGCCCGAGGAGCTCGCCCTGCATCGAGAGGCCGGACGGATCACCGACGTCATGCTGCGCCGTGGCGTCGAGCTCGTGTCCACGGCCCTGGTCAGCGGGGGCTCGCTGCCCACCGAGGCGGAGCTCGCGGCGTTCGTCGGGTCGGTAGGGTCCGGCATCATGGACGCCGAGCACGAGGACGTGGTCGTCATCGGCTTCCGCGCCGGTGGCCTCGTCTACTCCGGGCCCAACAGCGCCCGGCCGCACGGCCTGCCCTCAACCCATCGGCTGCGACCGGGAGAGACCTTCATGCTGTCGCTCGGCTGCGCGGTCGGCGGCCGCTACATCGAAGGCGAGCGCACCTTCATCCTGGGCGAGCCGTCGGCCGACCAGCAGCGGTACTACGAGGCCGTCCGGGCCGCCCAGGCCGCGGGCGCGGCGGCCCTGCGACCGGGACGCACGTGCGCCGAGGCCAACGACGCCTGCCTCCAGGTCATCCGCGACAGCGGTCTCAGCCAGCACCTGCAGCACCGGATGGGGCACGGCATCGGGGTCGGGATGCACGAGTCGCCATGGCTCGAGGACGGGGACCGCACCGTGCTGCAGGCGGGCTTCGTCGTGTCCAACGAGCCTGGCATCTACATCCCTGGGCACGCCGGATACCGGATCTCCGACTCCATGCAGATCACCGCCGAGGGCGCCGAACCGCTCACGGCGTTCCCCCGTTCGCTCGACGACATCGTCGTGGCCGCCTGAGGCGGTCACCCACCCAGGGAGGTCATGTGTTTCTCGACATCAACGGCAACCGGCTCAATGTCGAGGTGATGGGCCGCGACGACGCGCCACTGCTCATCGCCCTCCACGGCGCGCCAGGGCTCGGCTCGCTCACGGAGCCGCGCGCCACGTTCGGTCCGCTCGCCGACGACTTCCGGGTCATCGTCTTCGACGCCCGTGGCTCCGGGCAGAGCGAGGGGCGCGGGCCGTTGACGCACGAGCAGTGGGCGGCCGACGTCGAGGCGCTGCGCGAGTGGGCAGGCGCCGAGCGGTTCGTCATCGCCGGCGGCTCCTACGGTGGGTTCATCTCGATGGAGTACGCCATCCGGCACCCCGAGCGCCTGGTCGCAATGGTGCTGCGCGACACCTCGCCCGACCACGCGAACGAGGAGCTGGCCCGCGCCAACGCCCTGGCCAGCGCCCGGGTCGAGATCGACCTCGGCAAGTTCGAGCGGATCATGGACGGCACGACGCGGGACGACGCCGATCTGCGCGACTGCTGGGCCGAGATCCTGCCGCTCTACGACCACGTCTACGACCCGGCCAACGTCGCCCGCAAGGTGGAGGCGACGGCGTACCGCTACGAGACGCACAACTGGGCTTTCACAGAGAACATGCCCGCATACGACATCAAGGACCAGCTGCCCAACGTCACCTGCCCCACCCTCGTCGTCGTCGGGCGGGACGACTGGATCACGCCGGTCGCGTGCAGCGAGACGATCGCGTCGCTGATCCCCAACGCGCGGCTCGAGATCTTCGAGAAGTCGGGCCACTCGCCCCAGGTCGAGGAGGCCGAGCTATTCCAGGCCGTGGTGCGCGACTTCCTCGCGAGCTCCATGGCACGAGGAACGGTGCTCTAGGTGTCGACTCCCCCACGCCCGCTCGACGCCCTTGACCGACAGATCGTCGCCGCGCTCCAGAAGGACGGTCGGGCCAGCTGGACCGAGATCGCCGAGGAGTGCGGCGCGCCGCTGCCCACGGTCACGCGGCGGGGCCAGAGCCTGCTCGCGTCGCGGGCGCTGCGGGTCGGTGTCAGCAGCAACATCAACTCCCCGGGAGAGACCGACCTCTTCATGCTGCGGATCGCCTGCCGCGCGGGCTCACAGGTCACGGTGGCCAAGGCCCTGGCCCGCCGCACGGACCTGCGCTTCCTCTGCCTCGTGACGGGCGGCAGCGACCTGCTCGCCGAGCTTGTGTGTCGCCGGGCCGACTCGCTGCACGTTCGCCAGATCAACGAGATCCTCGCGATCGATGGGGTCGAGGGCTGCGAGAGCGATTTGGTGCTGCACGCCTATAAGGTCTCCCAGCACTGGGCCGAGGGTGCGACCTCCTCCCGGGAGTCCTCGGGTGACGAGATCAAGCCGCCGCACATCTGCGACCCAACGCACTTCGACGAGACGGACCTGTCCATCCTCCGTGAGCTGCGGACCGACGGGCGGGCGAGCTTCCGGTCGGTCGCCGACTCGATCGGGGTCAACGAGAGCACCGTGAGGCGCCGGTTCGAGGCGATGCGCGACCGCGGCTGCGCCTGGGTCCTGACCCTCGTCGCGGCATCGGTGCTCGGCTTCGAGTCGGAGATCGTTCTCAACATCTCGGTGCAGCCGAACAGCATCGATGACATCGCCCACGAGCTGTCCTCCTACGTGGGCGTGCGCTACCTCGCCGCCACGTTGAATGGAACCCTCATGTGTGAGCTGATCATGCCCTCGAGCAAGGATGTCTTCGAGTTCATGACCGAGGGCCTCGGTCGCATCGACGGGGTCCGCGGCTGGACCGCGAGCGTCGAACTGCTCACGGTCAAGCGCGGTTTCCTCGAGACGCCGTGGTGGCTCGAGACGGTGACCGAGTCATCGTTGAAACCGTGACGATCTAGTAGCGCTCTTGGTGCGACCAGCTATTCTTCAGTCCCGGCCCGGACGCCGACCATCTTGCGGAGTACTACGTCGTCGTCTCCCGAACGACTCGAGCTCGCAACGCCTTCGAGTCCCGAGGGTTTCGTCAGATCCTTCGGCAGGACATCTCTCGTGATTTGCGGAATGCGCGGTCAATGAACAGCCCGTTGATCCTCAACTCCTGTTAGGCGCGATAGATTGATGGCTCGAACTGCGATAGCCGTCGCGTCCTGGTGTGGCGCCACGAGCCGAAGCGATGGCCGGCCGTGCGTCCTTCCGCCGCCTGTCGGGCGCACGCGTTTGCAGATAATGCCGCTCAGCGTATGTCCGTCCAGATCCGGCGGCAGGTATCACAAAATCCCGAAGATCTGGCAGGCATGGGAGGCGTCGAGGGACAGGTACGTCCGGCCGCGGTCCTCTGAACGGTCGATGCACGCCATGCCTGCACATTGACAGTCCCCCCGGTTCCAGTTAGCGGCCGGGTTGGATTATCCCGGCCTCGTAGGCCAGCACGACCGTCTGGAGACGGTCCCGGGCGCCTGTCCTGGCCAGGATCGCAGCGACGTGGGTCTTCACGGTGGCCTCACTGAGGAAGAGCGCGCTGGCCGCCTCCGCGTTGGACCGGCCTCTGGCCACCTCCCGCAGCACGTCGTCCTCCCGCCGGGTCAGCGTTAAGCCCAGTTCGGTCGCCGGGCTGGGCGAGGTGACGAACGCCTCGACGAGCCGCAGAGTGACGGTCGGGGCAAGGAGTGCCTCCCCGGCCGCCATGGTGCGGACGGCCTCGCCAATCCGTTCCTGCTGGGCGTCCTTGAGCAGGAAGCCGCTCGCGCCCGCCTTGACCCGGCCTAAACGTACTCGTCCAGGTCGTAGGTGGTGAGGATGAGCACCCGCGGACCCGCGGGCAGCATCGTCAGCTCGCGGGTCGCGGCAAGCTCGTCGAGATCTGGCATGCGGATCTCCATGAGCACGACGTCCGGCCGAAGTCGGGTCGAGCCGGTCACGGCCTCCCTCCCGTGGCTGCCTCCCCGACGACCTCGATGTCCGGCTCGCGGCTTAGCACCGCTGCCAAGCCGCTGCGGATGAGGGCTTGGTCGTCGGCCAGGAGCACGGTGATCACGAGGTCGCCTCAGGCTCGGGCACGGGCAGGCATACCTCCACGACGAATGAGCCGTCCCCTGCGCTGCCTGCCTCGCAACTGCCGCCGGACAGCCCGAACGCTCGCGGAGCCCGACCAGCCCTTGCCCCCCCACGGGCGCCGGCTGCTCCGTCGGGTCCGAGCGGGCTGGGCTGACCCGATGGGCTTGCTCCCCGAAGCCGCAACGAGCCGTCGAGCCTGCTGATCTCGACACGGGCTGCAGGCGGGTGCGCATATCTGAGCGCGTTGGTGAGCGACTCCTGCACGATCCGGTATGCCGTGAGATCAAGTGTCGCGGGCAGAGGCGGGCCCGCGTTCGCGCTGGCGACGACGTCCAGACCCGTGGCGGCGGGCGCCGGGCGCTGCCTGATCTGCCCGAAGTCAAGCAGCAGCTCGGTGACCCTCTCGTGGCGGGCGCGTGCGATGCGTTCACATCACGTGCAGCCCCCATCAACTGGCTTGTCGTTTTCGACCCTTATGTCTTGCTTGTCTTCGGTCACTGTCTGCTACTCCGGCGCGGTGGCCTTCTCCAAACGAGGGTGGTTTCCCCATGCAACCGATCTCTTTCCATGATTTCCGCCCCGAGCCAGGCGAGGTGACCGAGTGGACGGTCGACCCTGCCGCCGTGGCTGCGGCCCGGTCCGGGCCGGCCGACCCGCTTCCCTTGTCGTACAACCAGGAGCTGCACCTGAAGTCCGCGCAAGCGGCCGCACGCGCCGGCCTGCCGGGCAACCCGTGGATCGGGGCGACGTTCGACATCGCGGGGGCCGCGGACCTGGACGCCCTGGGGTCGGCCTTCACATCATGGATGCGCCGTCACGAGGCCCTGCGGAGCGGGTTCCGTGAGCGCGGGGAGCTCATCGAGCGGTTTACCGTGCCCGCGGAGGCCGTCGTCCTCGATCGGGGCGGCGTGCAGGACTTCGGCGATGCCCAGGCGTTGCACACCCACCTCGACCAGCGCTTCGTCCACGGCGTGAACCCGTTGGCGTGGCCGGGGCTCGTGCTGGGCGTGATCGTGCGTCCGGATCGTTCGACTGTCTTCCTCGGGATGGACCACGTCGCCGGTGATGGCTTCTCGCTTGCCCTTGCGGTCTGGGAGCTGCAGGCCTCCTACGAATCGGTCCGTGACGGTGGGCTGCTCGATCTGCCGGAGACCGGCAGCTTCGCGGACGCCTGCGTCCAGGAACGGGCCTTCGGCGACGCCATCCGCCCTGATGACCCGGCGCTTGCGCAGTGGCGCGACTTCGTCCGCGCCTGCGGGGGGACGACCCCCGCCTTCCCCCTGCCACTGGGAGTCGAGGTCGGCCAGACGTGGCCGCAACGGATGCACACCCACAGACTGCTCACCAAGGAAACGGTCGAGGCCGTCGAGACAGCCTGCCAGGAGGCGGGCGGAAGCATCTTCGCCGGACTGCTGTCCGCGATGGCGATCGCGGTCGGGGAGATGACCGGGCAGCAGCAGTTCCGCACCATCATCCCGCTCCACACCCGTCACCAGAAGAGCTGGCGAACGGCGATGGGCTGGTTCATCACCTGCGCCCCCGTCGACTTCTCCATCGAGGATGCTCGAGGCTTCGCCGACGTCCTGCCGCGCGCCCAGGCAAGCGTACGTGCCGCGCTCCGGCTCTCGCGCTACCCCGCCGCGCGCATGATCCAGCTGCTCGGGGACGACTTCCGCGTCACCCGGCGAGACCTGTTCTCCATGGTCTCCTACACGGACTACCGCAAGATGCCCGGCGCGGACCGCTACGCCGAGTCCACCCCCCGCACCATCGGCCAAGTCTCCGTGGCAGACGACAGCCACGTCTGGGCCTCGCGGCTCGACGACGGACTGCACCTGGCCATCCGCCATCCCGACACCCCCGTCGCGACCGACGTGCTGGACCACTACGTGTCCCACATCGCGGAGGTTCTCGGTCGAGTAGCAGTCGCCGGCGAGTACCCGATGGCCCCAACGACAGCCTGCCTGGCCACCGCCGCCGTGGGGTGACCTCGACCGCCGCCTCCCACCGCGTCGACCGTCCGGACCCGGCCGCGTCCACCTTGGCTCGAACAGGCTCGGCGCACTAACACCGGCGCCGAAGCCCTGCGCGCATATGCAACCAAGGGCCTGGGCGCATCGACCCATCCCAACGATCCGGCCACCCTCATCACAATCCGTGAACTGCGAACACTTCCGCCTACCGCCCGGGCCTCTCCGTCATCACCGAGCTGTCCGAAGAGGACGTCGAGGCACTCGTCTCCGGCACCACCGGCTCCGCGTTTCTCAGGGTGTCGACACAGGGCGGCCATCGCCGGAACGTTTGGCGGAGAAGCCATGTCGGGCAGGCTGCGCTACACCCGGACCTGGGCCTATGACGACAGACAGGTCGGCGGACCCTCGCAGCGCACATCGCCAGGCCGCCGCCGCACGGCGATCACCACACCTGCGTCACTTCGCCGCCTCTCGGCGCTGGTCGCTAGGGGGCGTATGCCCGGTGCCGGGCGAGCCCCACCTTCCGGTGCGACGCCGGGCCGTCAGCAGTCCCCCCGACTACACCCCCGATTGTGAAGAGCCGTTCTACGCTGGCGGCCATGGCTCGGTCGGCCCTGCTGGACTGACCCGCAACTGTTGGAGTGGAATCCATGGCCGCAGAAGACCTCAGCCCGCGTGTTGCGTCCCCGCGGGACCGGGACGTTGTTGTCGCGATCCTTGTTAGCGCGTTCCACGACGATCCGACGTGGAGCTGGGCGTTCCCGGATCCGTCCCGGAGGGCTGGACAGCACAGGCGGCTGTGGGGGCTCTTCGTCGAGGGGGCCATGCGCTATCCGTGGGTGTGGCTGACCTCGCGTAACACCGCTACGTCCGTGTGGATCCCCCCGAACGGAACAGAGCTATCGGAAGAGCAGGAAGCAGCATTGGAGCCGGCCGTCGTCGAGATGCTAGGCGCAGATGCTGGCCCGGTGGTTCACGCCTTCGAGCTGTTTGACCGCGCCCACCCCCGAGACGTGCCGCACTTCTACCTGAGTCTGCTGGGCACGAGAGTCGAGCACCGTGGGCGAGGGTATGGACTCGGCCTGTTGGCGGAGAATCTGCGCCGGATCGACGACGCCGGGATGCCGGCGTACTTGGAGGCCAGCAACCCCGCAAACGTCGCACTGTACGAACGGCACGGGTTCGAAGTGCGTGGTTCGTTCAAGCTGCCCGTAGGCGGGCCCGAGGTGTTCACGATGTGGCGAAACGCTGCATCCCTGGGCTGAGTCAGTCACGTTCGGCAGACTGACCGTTGCGGACGGCACGCCTTGGCGCTCCTCGGGCGTAATCGACGGGTCAGCCACGATTCGCGCGGGTGGTCGACATGCGTCCTTCCGCCCGCGAGCCGGCCACCTCCTGAAATGTGCAGAAGTGCACTCCCCCTACCAACCCGTCGCGACTCCAAGGCATCCTCGAGGTCGCTCAGCCGTTCTGCACGAGTCGCAGCAGATTGCCGTCCGGATTGACCAGGGCACCAATTCGCAGCCCGGACGACTCGCGGCGGGGTGGATGGATCCGAGGCCATCCGTGTGTGGTCTCGGGCAATCCATCGGCGCGGCATACCGCATAGAAGTCGTCGACATCGTCGAGCCTCAGGCAGCAGCTGAACGAGCTCGTGGATGGGTCCAGGTCGGGAAAGGGGAAGAACTCCAGGTGCACCCCGCCGCGTCGCAAGATCATCCAGCCGTCGTCGCGGTAGTCCTCGGTGAACCCCAGCCGCGCGTAGAACGCGCTCGTACTCACGAAATCACGCGCTGGCAGGTTCGGTGTAGCCCGATCGGTCATACCGCATCGTAGGCGCGCACCAGAGGCTGAGATCGGGCGCGGCGCCCCCGGGCGACCGAACGATTGGGCGTATTCCACTCCGCCGCGAAGCGGCAGGTCCTCCGGCCCGCTTGCCGTCCTGGAGGATGAAACCACCTCATGAGAAGGGAGTTCTCGTTTCACGAACACGGCCTTCAGCGCGTCGGGACTGCCTTGATCAAGGAAGCAGTCCGGTCACGTCCGAGCGAGGCTAGGGTCGAAACCATGAGCATCACCGACATCGGCCCCAATCCTCAGGCCTTCGACCTCGAGGGCGAGACGCTCGACAACGCGAACTACCGCACCGTGGCCTGGAGCGGCAAGTACCTGCAGGTCACGCTCATGTCGATCCCAGTGAACGGCGACATCGGACTGGAGAAGCACCCCGACACCGACCAGTTCATCCGACTCGACCGCGGCCGCGGCCGGGCGCAGATGGGACCCAGCAAGGACGAACTGACCTTCGACCAAGAGGTCACCGACGGCTGGTGCGTCATCGTTCCGGCCGGCAGCTGGCACAACGTGACCAACGTCGGCGACGAGCCGATGCAGGTCTACACCGTCTACGCGCCGCAACACCACACACCAGGCAAGGTCCACCAGACCAAGGCGATCGCCGACACCGACACCGACGACGAACCCGCAGACTGGTCGGTACAACCAGACTCGGCCGCGGACCAACACGCCTAGGCTGAGCGGCCCGAACAGCAAATCCGCAACGATATCCGCGTCCTTCCGCCGCGTTCCGGGCGCCGCCGCTTGGGCTGATCGTTGCTGGTGTTCTCACGGCGGCGATAAACCGCACCGGGGCACACCAGCGGCACCCGGCTTGTCGGCGGCTCGGTTGCGCCTCCGCCTCTCGCACCTTGCGTGCCTGAGCATGGCTACTCAAGTTGGGCCCTGATCACCCCGCATCCTCGTCCTGCTGGGTATCAGTCTCGCCGTCGCGATCTCTCACTGGCTGACGGGTTGCCGCAGGGGCCGCCCGACGTGAAGGGAGACACACCATGACTGGAATCACGTTGCTCAGCAGTCCTGCCCAGCTCGCCCAGCTCAGCGACCCCGCCGTGGGGCCCGAGCAGATGAACGGCACCACCTCGACCACGGTGACGACCGTGACGAGCATCGAGTGCCTGTCGACGACGACGACCACGACCACGACCGACTGGTGATGTGATGCGCGCCTTCACCGGTGTCGATGCGGTCGACGGCCTCGTGGAGCGCGAGCTGCTCGAAGCGGTGTGGGGCCGGGTACGGTCCCACACCCTTCCCGTTGACTCGCATGGGATCTGGTGCACCAACCTCACCCAGACTTCCTTGCCGCGGCAGGGTTGGAAACTGCACGTGTCCGCGACCGTGCTCACGGCCACCGAGACCCTGACTCGCGTCGCTCCGATCCTGGAACGCTGGGGCGTCCACTTCAAGGCCCCCCGAACGCTGGCCGACCTAGCCGAGCTGAACTGCGGCCTCTTCGCTGCGTACACCCAGGTCGGCAAGTTCATCACGGCCTACCCCGTCTGTGACCCCGTCGCACTCGCCTTTGAGCTCGACGCAGCGACCGACGGTCTGCCAGGGCCGGCGGTCCCGAGCGAACCTGCGCTCCGCCCCGGAAGTCGAGTCTCCTACCGGTACGGCGTCTTCCGGCCCGAGCCCGACGAAACAGAGGGGTCCGACCGGCAGCTACGCACTCCGGACGGGCGGCTGGTCCCTGATCTCAGGGACCTCGACCACGCCACCCCGGACTGGGTCGACAATCCGTTCCCGAACCCGGCCCGTGGCAGCGAGGACGCTAAGACCACGCACCCGTATCTCGGCTACGCAGCGCTGCGCCAGCGGGGCAAGGGCGGCACGTACCGCGCGATGGACGTGAGCCAGGTCCAAGGACGCCCCTGCATCCTGAAGGAAGGACGGCGTCACGGCGAGACGGACTGGCACGGAGTCGACGGGTTCCACCGGATGCAGCGGGAGGCGGAGGCCCTGCAGCGCCTACACGCCCTTGGCGTGCCGGTGCCGCAGCCCTATGGCACCGTCGAGTTGTCCGACCACTTCTACCTCGCGATGCAGGAGGTGGACGGCGTCGACCTGCAACAGCGGATCCTGCACGAGCCGCCCCCGTCGCTGCACGAACGGCTGCAGATCTGCCGCACCGTCGCCGGCCTCGTCACCGACATCCACCGCTCGGGCCTGGCCTGGCGAGACTGCAAGCCCGGCAACATCATCCTGGCCGACCCCGACACCGGGTGGGCGCTCGACTTCGAAGGGGCCTGCGAGGACCAGGACAAGACAGCGTCCGGCTTCGGCACCCGTCACTACCTGCCCGGCAACTGGATGACGGTCGGCACAGGATGGCAGAGCAAAGACTGCTACGCCTTGGGCATCACCTTGGCGCAGGTGCTCGGATGGTCACTCGACCTCATCGCCGGCCACCGCAACCAGATGGCCTCAGCAGGCAAAGGCGAAGCACAACAGCTGAACCACGCACAGATCGCCGACGAGTACCGCCAGGTCATGGACACGGCCGGCACTCCCGAACGCGTGACGATTGCCGTGCTGGCTCTCCTTCAGCGTCGCGGCACGGACCGGCCGACGGCGCAGCAAACCCTGTCAACGATCGACAACGAGCTATCCCGCAACCACGAGGCGCTGAGCAGGTGACGCTCAACGTCTCATCTCCCAGAGCTTGGCCGTTTCGAGCGACGGCCCCCAGCAGCGTGCGTCTCTCCGCCGCCAGTCGGTCATCCTCATAGCCGCGCGTCGATGATTCTTCAGAGACCGAACCGGGTGGACCTCACCTCTTCGACGGCTCGCGGTGGGCCCTCGATCTGGACGTCAGCAACATCTTGACGCCCGAAGAGATACAGCAAGAGTTCGCCTGGTTCTCCGGCGAGTCGGACCATGTCCGGGCCGCGCCGGGCGCGGACTGTCTCTCCGGTCAAGGCGTTGTGCAGTTCAAGTCCACAACCGCGCAGTCGGCGAGCCAGGAGCCAGCTTCCGCTGCGAACATTCCCCCAGAGCGCCCGGCTCATAGCCGGGTCGAGGTCCCGAGGGGCGCCGCCGTTCGCACGGCGGACGTCCTCGTGGTGGACGAACAGCTCATTGAGATTCGGCACGTGTCTGAGCCAGCTGAGCCGGAACACTCCGGTGGGCCCGGACCGGACCGACGCGACGAGCTGCGAGTAGTCCCTCGTCGCCGCACGCGCATGGTGACGCTGGGCGAGACGCGCCCACGGGCCCGGCACCACCAGCCCGGGGCCAGCCACCGGGTCGCGCTCACGCAGGACCAAATGCACGGCGATGTCGCGGGTGGTCCACGGCGCGAGAACAGTTGCGGCGTCTGGCCCCAACTGGTCGAGGAGGTCGCACAGCGCCGCCCTCTCCGAGGCGTCGAAGAAGGGCCGACTCACGCCCACAGCGTAGCCGCGCACGGGGCGACGGTCGGCGAGCGATGGCTCGAGGCAGCGTCCTACCGCCGCTTGCCGATCATCCTGCCTGCGTTCCTACTGATGGGGGCTAGGTGGCCGCGTTCTCGAGGAGGCTCCTGAGGGTCCGAAGGTCTTTGAGGTTGGCGCGGCGCATGGCGCGTGCCATCACAGGCGCTGCGAGCTGGCCGAAGCCTGTCGGTTCTCCCTGGTTGCGCAGGGTCATTCGGGTTCCACCGGTCGCTGTATCGGACCAGGTGTAGGTCGTCTCCATCGGGAACGGGCCTTCAGCGGTGCTCATCACGAACCGCTCGCCGACCACCATTTCGCGAACCTCGTAGGTGTACGCGATCCGCCGGCCCATGAAATGTGCAACGAACGCCATACGCGACCCGACAGCGACAGGTGGCGGAGTCTCCATGACGACGGAGCGGATGTTCACGTACCAGCGAGGGGCGTTCTCGGGATCGGAGGCGAAGGCGGCAACCTGATCGCGGGCAACGTCGATCTCGATAGAGGTCTCCACGTCCACAGTCATCGCAGGAGCCTACTTCCGACCGGATCGACGCTGGCACCCCGTCGACCGCCCCAGCTGCACGGCGCGACACTTCGCCGTAATTCGGGCGAGGACGACGAAGGGCAGAGCCCCAGCTCCGCGTCCGCTCCACGTCGGCTCGCAGCTGCTGCAGCTCTCTCTCCAGCTGGCTGGAGTGACCAGCAAGGATTCGGCGAAAGTGACTAGTCACGTCTTACGCAAAACGGTCTAAATGGGCTATATCAGGACAGGGTTTGAGCTCGTAGTGTCTGTCCTTGGGCCTGTGGGGGGTCCGCATGATCGGGGCCGGTGTGACGGCCCGGGTCGGCTCGGTAGTCATGGGAGGCGCCGGGCCGGGGAGGGGTGGTTGACATGAGTGCTGTCGCGTTGGATCTGTGGGTGGACGAGTGGGCCAGGGAGGCCAACTGTGCCGGCCAAGACCCTGAGTCGTTGTTCGTCCGGGGCAAGGCCCAGCATGCCGCAAAGGCCGTCTGCAAGACGTGTCCGGTCCTCGCGCAGTGCCTGGCCGAGGCCTTGGACAGCAGGACAGAGGCTGGGGTGTGGGGAGGCATGACCGAGCGGGAGCGCCGAGCGCTGCTCCGGAAGCGGCCCGACATCACCTCATGGAAGTCTGCCCTTCGGGCAGGAATGGCGTCACAGGCCAGGTAGGCGCGCTTGGCGATGCGAGGTGACCGGTAGATCGGTTCGTGACCGTCCGGTCGGTCGGAGATCGCGGCTCCGTCGCAGGGAGCAGCTCCTCGCCACAAGTGGGACGGGGCCGCTCCTATGCGCGACAGGACGGCCATACAGAGCGCCTGAAGAGGAGACAACCCCATGCCAGAAGGCACCCCTCCCGTTCAGGGGACGGGTGATCCCGCACCGCCGCCGCGGCGCGACCTCGTCGACGATCAGCTGCTCGAGGAGATCGAGCTTCTCGTTGACGTGATCACCCGCGTGGCCGGTCACGCCGGCTACCTGTCGAGAGACGAAGTGGACTCCGTACTGGGCCTGCCTGGTGTTGCCCACGGAAACTTCTATGGCCCGGAGGACACAATGGCTTCAAGTCGCCGATCACACGCCGACCGTGCGAACGTTCTCAAGCCTGAAGGAGCGGTTACAGCCGTCCGCTGACTGATCGTGGCCCGCCGTTTGCAGGGTTGAGGGTCTCCGGCACCGGTCCGCCTCCCCACGGAGTTGCGTCTAACCGCCGCAGTCGACCCTCGAAGGGGCGCAGCCGGACGCCGCTTCAGAGCTCAAGTCGCTGCTCGGCCCACCCAGCCTGCGGCCGGCGGCTACACCCACGGCCGGTCAGCGTTGTCACGCATGCGCTTCATCGCCAGGATTGCTTGCTCTCGCAGCCTCCGTCACCGCCGTCGGGCGATGGTCAGACCATCGAATGCGGTGAGAACCACGGCCTCGACGCGATCGTCGGAGGCGACCACGTCGTTGAAGGCGCGCAGGGCGGTGGTGTTGGCGTCTGTCGCCTCCGGGTCGGTGATCCGGCCACTCCACAGGACGTTGTCCGCAAGCAACAGACCGCCGGGGCGGACGCGCGGCACCAACTCATCCCAGTAGGCGGCATAGGAGGGCTTGTCCGCGTCGATGAAGACCAGGTCGATGTCTGCCGCCAGGGGTAGGGCGCGCAGGGTGTCGATCGCCGGTGCGATGCGCAGCTCGATCCGGTCGGCCAGCCCGGCCGTGGCCCATGCGCGTTGACCGATCTCCGTCCACTCGGCGCTGACGTCGCAACACAGCAGTGAGCCTCCCTCGGCCAGGCCCCGAGCGATGCACAGGCTCGAGTAGCCGGTGAACGTTCCCACCTCGACCGCTCGGCGCGCGTCGATCAGCCGAGCGAGCATCGTGAGCAGCTGGCCTTGGTCGTCGCCGATCTGCATCCCTGCCGGGTCCCCCAGCTCGGCTGTCTGCGCTTGCAGCTCACGCACCACACCGTCCGGGCGCCAGGTCCCATGAGCCACGGCGTAGGAGCGAATCTCGTCGGTCACCGGGAAGCTGCGCATCCTCGGACGCTACGCCTGCCGTCGCGCGGTGCGGGTGCGTTCAGGTGGTCTTGGCCGTGTCACTACGCTCGGATCCGCGGATCGTGTGGGCGGGCCGTGCAGGCGACCGTCCCCGCGGCGCACTGAGCTTGAGGAGAACCGTGCTGGCCAAGTTTCCGGGACGCTGTACGCGCTGTCAGGCACCCATCCGAGCAGGCGACGAGATCGTCGGCGCCGGCAGCGACGCCACGGGCTGGGTGCACACCGACTGCCGGGACGACCTCGCGCTCCCGGGCCTGACCATGCCACAGTCGAACACGTCCAGTTCGCCGCATGGCCGGACCGCGGGCAAGGCCCGGGCGTCGAAGCCAGCGATGGTCGCTCCCGAGGGTGCGACCTTCGTCTACACCGACGGCGCGTGCTCGGGGAACCCGGGCCCGGGTGGGTGGGCCTGGGCGATCGACCGCGACCACTTCGCGTCGGGCTCGGAACGACCGAGCACCAACCAGCGGATGGAGATCCGCGCAGCCCTGGAGGCCGTCACCGCGCTCTCTGGCCCGCTCGTCGTGGTGAGCGACTCGACCTACGTCGTGAACTGCTTCCGCGACACGTGGTGGGACGGGTGGCTCAAGCGCGGCTGGACCACGTCGGCGAAGAAGCCGGTGGCGAACCGTGACCTGTGGGAACCGCTCGTACTGGCCGTCAAGGAGCGCGGCGACGTCGCCTTCCAATGGGTCAAGGGTCACTCCGGCCACGAGATGAACGACCTCGTCGACCGGCTCGCCGTGGCGGCCAGTCTCGGCCGGGAGCAAGGCGGTCGCGCAGCGTCAGGACGCTGAATCCTCCGACTCCCACTGGGCACCGCAACGGTCACACTCGCGGTCGTACCCGGGGTGAAGGCAGCCCACCCACTCGACCCACGGCGGCGTACTCGTCAGGGGTTCCGGGTCAGCGGGCAGGCCGATCACGAGATGCCGGACCTGGCCGCCCCCGCACGCTGGGCACGTGCCACGGGGAAGGTCGTATGCCGTGACGTCATCGGCATCCTCGTCACCCCAGCGGATCATCATGCTGGGCATTCTGCATCGGGACCGAAGGGGCTGAGGCGGTTTTCCAGCTCGCCCACCCAAGCGATCGGCTTCGGTCAGAGTTCGGCCCACCGTCGTGGCAGGTCAGCCACGGAGTCGAGCACCGCGTCGGGGCTCACCCCGCCGTGGAGATCGGACGCGTGGAACTTGCCCGTGCGCACGAGCACGCCTGCCAGTCCCGCCAGCTGGGCACCCTCGATGTCGGTGTGGATGTCGTCGCCGATCATGACGACCTGGTCCGCCGGAAGGTGCAGGGCCTCGACCGCGGCGTCGTAGAAGGTCCGATCGGGCTTCCCGACGACGACCGCGGTCCGGCCCGCGGCATACTCCAACGCCCGCACGAAGGCGCCCGCGTCGAGGCGAAGGCCGTCCTCGGCTCGCCAGTACCGGGTCATCCCCAAGGCAACCAGAGGGATTGCAGGGTCGCTCATCAGCAGACGAAGAGCGCGGTTGAGCGCGGAGTAGCTCCAGCCCTCGCCCAGGTCGCCGATGACCACCGCACCAGCGCCGTGTTCGAGCCCGTCCGGCAGGGGATCCAGCTCGGCGAACTCCGCGGCGGTGGCCTCCGGGACGAACACCGCGGGCCGAGTGATGCCCTGGCTTCGCAGCCAGGTCACTGCAGCCACTGCCGGTGTCAGGACCTGGTCCGCTCCTGCCGAGATCCCCAGACCAGCCAGCTTGGCGACCACCGACAGCCGCGGACGCGAGGTGGTGTTGGTCAGGAAGAGGTGTCCAATGCCCTCACGCTCCAGCCAGCCGATGGCTTCGGCGGCGCCCGGCACCGGCCGGTCACCCACGTAGACGACACCATCGAGATCGAGCAGCACCCCGCGCACGTCTCCATCATCATGCGCCAACGCGCGGGGCATGGCTTCCCCGGGCCCGTCCCTCCGGCAGGGCGCGACCCAGCGCCGTCAGGCTGCCTTGGCGATCCTCACAGTCATCCCGCCGCGTGCCGGGAGTCGGTGATCAGCCGAGACCGAGGAGAACGCACAGCACAGCGAGGCACGCCGTCAGCGCTCCCATGCCCCATCGTTCCAGGGGGTGCCGGCCGGCGAGGTTCCCCACGGTGTTCACCGCGAAGAGCAAGGCGAACACCCAGCACGCCAGGGTCAGCGCCGAGCTCTGCGACGTGGAGCCGACCACTCCGCCGCGAAGCAGCAGCAGCCAGCCGATCGCGATCAGCACCACGGCCGTGACCAGGCTGGCGGCGCGGTACCTGCTCGGCAGTCGGCCGTCGGAAAGCGCCACGCGGCCGCCGTAGGCGGCTGCTGCCCATGGGGCCCCGGCGCTGAGCCCCAGCTGGAACGCGGCGGCGAGCAGCAGCAGTCCGCAGGCTGCGACGGCCAGGCCCTCGGTGACGGTGTGAGTCATCGCGCTCCTTTGCGTCGGGCCTCCGTGACAGTGGTTGCGAGGCGACGTGATCATTGCATCGTTCAACGACGGGCATCACCTCACGGCGCTCCGGGCTTGCGCCTACAGCTTCCCGACGTGACTCCGCGCCTGCTCGATGACGGCGTTGACGTCGAGGCCGTAGGCCCAGCGGCCGGTCGCCTCGAAGGCGGTCAACCGCTCCGCGGCGCGGTCGAAGAGTCGATCGGCTCCGACCTGGTTTCCGCGGGCGGCATGTGTCATCGCGACGCAGACCTGCGCGAGCCCCTGCCACAGGTCGCGTTCCTCGACCGGCCCCGCCTTCCAGCGTGCCTCCAGCACCTCGTGCGCGGAGAACGGCCGGCCTGCTCCCACGAGCTCTCGCGCTGCTGCAAGTGTCTCTTCGGGTGGCAGTGGTTCCTCCGACACCGGCTCGACGCCCTCGGCGCCGTAGGGCAAGGGCCGGCCCAGAGCGTCGCGAGGCCTCCCCTGGCGCGCGCGGCCTACGGCGTCCCGGTCACGATCAGGTCCCGTCATACGACCAGTCTGCCAAGGGGCCGCACCCGGTCCGATCCGGATCAGACGTGGAGCACGTGCTCCTGGCGGTAGCCGGTCGTGAGATCGGTGAGGGACAGCTCGATGATGCCGGCCGGGTCGACGGTGTAGCGCTCCTCGAGCAGCGGGCCGGCCTCGAGGCGCACGATGGGCAGCTCGCGCAGGGCCGAGGCCTCGGCGGGGGATTCGCTTCCGGTCGGGCTCACCGTTCGCTGGACCTCCGGGTCGAAGGGGAAGACGATCTGGGCCACCGGGGTGAGGTCCCCGCGGGGCTCGCCCTGGTCGTCGACGGAGGAGTACTCCACGAAGCGGAACCAGCCGATGTTGTGGGCGGCCCGGTAGCGGCGCGTCACCACCACCGGCTCGGCGGATGCCGGGTCGCCGAGTGCGTCGGTGGTCCGGAGCGACCGGTCCAGCACCGGGTCGAAGGACACCGCGGCCCCACCCTCGCGCTCCCGGAAGACGCCGAAGCCGCGCGACAGCCGGTCGCGCAGCGAGAACCCCGCGTCGGGGTCGGCCGCGATGGCCAGGCCGATGGCGGTGGAGGCGCTCGGCATCGGGGAGCGGTGCACGCGGCGGCCGAACCGAGACCGCAGCAGCCGTGGGACCAGCGGCAGTCCGCTCGCGCCGCCGACGATGTAGATGCCGGCCACCCCTTGGAGCTCGTCACCGTCCCCGTCGGGCGAGCTCAGGGACTGCACCAGCGGTTCCATCGCCTCGGTCGTCGCCGTGACCAGTGGAGTCACCGCGGCGTAGAAGTCGTCGACGGGGACGGTCACGGCGGTGCCGGCCTCGCCATCGGCCGCGGGCACCTCGACGGCGACCCGGCGTGACTGCGGACCGATGCGCTCCTTGGCCTCGCGGCACTCCTCGAGCAGGCTCGCCCACGACGCCCCGGACAGCTCGGTCCTCGTGCGGCCGGCTCCTTGCAGGGCGGCCTCGGCGAGGGCGTGGTCGAAGTCGTCACCGCCGAGCCGGTTGACGCCGAAGGAGTCGAGCACCTCGTGCTGGGTGCCCGACAGCCGCAGCAGCGAGGCGTCGAAGGTGCCGCCGCCGAGGTCGTAGACGATGACGAGGTCGCGCCGGGAGGTGATCGACCGGGCCTGCCGGTGCGCGAACTCGAAGCTGGCTGCCGACGGCTCGTTGACCAGGCCGGCCACGTCGAAACCGGCACGTCGGCACGCCTCCAGCGTGAGGAAGCGCTGGGCACTGTTGGCCTGGGCCGGCACCCCGAGCATGGCGCGGGGCGGGACCGCCCCCTCCAGCCGGCTCTCGATGCTCGACGCGGTCCGGAGCGCGTCGAGCACGGCCGAGAAGAGCCCGGTCAGCACGTCGAAGAGCGGCACCTCGCGGTCACCGAGACGCATGAGCGTGTCCGGTGTGACCCGCGGCTCGGCGAGCACTCGCTTGAACGAGCGGGCGCACGGCATACCGCGTCGGGCCGCCTCCAGCGCCGCGAAGCCGTAGACCAGCGTGCCCGCGTCGTCTGCGACGACGGAGGGGAAGTGGTCACGGGCGTCGCCGTCCTCGTCGAGGAAGGACACGACCGGGTAGTTGCCGCGGTCGCCGTGGGCCACGACGGTGTGCGTGGTGCCGAAGTCCAGGCCGAGATCCATCCCACAAGGCTAGGCGGCAGCGCCGAGACCGCAGAGCCGAGCGACCAGCTGACGAGACGGCGCCCGGGCGCCCGCTCAGGCCCAGAACGCGGTCACTGCGGGCGGGTCGCCGACGAACTGGTCGACCGAACGCACCTTGCCGTCCTCGAGCTGGAAGTAGAGGACCTGGGTGTCGTCGAACGTGCGGCCGTCGGGGCGCGCCCCCGTGATCCGGGTGAGGACCGCCACGTGTCCGGCGCCGTCGGGCATGAACAGCTCGGGCACCGGCCGGAGGGTGCCGGCGGTCAGTTCCATCGAGGCTCCGAGGAACGCGAGGATCTCGTCGATGCCCTGCTTGATCCCGCCGAGCCGGTCGGGGTTGCGGTGGTTCCAGGTCGCATCGGCGTGGAAGCCGTCCGCGAAGGCCGCGAGGTCGCCGGTGCCGACAGCCTCGAAACCGGACCGCACCGCCTGGACGTCCGTCTCGGCGGTGGAGTGGGTCATGGTGGTCATCGGGTCCTCCTGAGGTCGGTGCTTGGTTGGTCCGGCCCACGCTAGGAGGGGGCGGATGACCGGCACATCGACCGTTCAGTCGATATCCCGTCCGGCCCGGACGGGTGCCGTGACGAGGCCGTGGCGCATGGCGAACATCGCCAGACCGGCGCGGGTCGTGACCTGGCACTTGGCGTACACGTGCACCGTGTGGGTGTGCACCGTGGCCGGCGAGATGAACAGTTGTGCGGCGATCTGCTTCTTGGTGAGCCCGTCGGCCAGGAGGCGCAGCACCTCCAGCTCCCGCCCGGTGAGGTCGACGGGCAGCGGCGGGAACGTCGGCCGCGGGCCGTGGGCGGCAGCCAGGACGGCGCGGACGGCGTCCCGGTCCAGCGGCAGGGCCGAGATCAGCCGGGCGGCGTCCGCAGGTGGATGTGCGGGCCGATGGGGCCGTGGCTCCCCCAGCGTGTGCCACACGTCCGCGGCGGCGAGCAGCCTTGTGGCGGCGTCGAGCTCGCCGGCCTGGACGCCCATGGGGTAGCCGGAGCCATCCAGCCGCTCGTGATGTCGGCTCGCGATCGGCGCGAGCGGCGCCAGCTCCGGCGACCGCGACAGGATCCGGCCCGAGTGGTAGGGATGCAGGCGCACCAGCTCCCATTCCTCTGGTCGCAGCGCCCGGGGCTGCTCCCAGACACCCGTCGGGACGGCCACCCGGCCGAGGTCATGGACGAGCCCGGCGCGGTACACCAGCCTCGGCTCGATGCCGTCGAGCTCATGGGCCGCTGCCCGCGCCAGCAGTGCCACACCACGCGAGTGGCCCTGGAAGAACGGGGCCTTGAGGTCGGCCGCATCGCCGAACCCCGCCAGCACCTCGTCCAGGTGGTCGTCGTCCCGGAAGAAGCGGTGCGGATCCGGCTCTGCGGCAACGACCGTCGCCCACAGGTCCTCGGGATCCGCAAGCTCGAGCAGCTCGCGCGACGCGTCGAGGAAGCTGCCGGTGATCCGCGGGTCCAGGGCACGTCCGGACCACCGGGTGAGGTTCTCTACGGCGAGACCCGGCCCACCGACGGCGTCGAACATGACGGCGGCGTGGCCGACAGCGGCGTAACGGGCCGGCTCCGGCAGCTCGTCCCCCGACCGACCGACCGGCGCGCCCTTCCCGTCGTACCGCTCGAAGGCGCACAGCACGGATGCCGTGACCGCCGAGGGCAGGCCGAGCAGCGTGGTGAGCTCGGCGCCCACCTCGCAGTCGGCACGCGCGCCCGCTGCCACCAGGCCGGGGACCCTCGGCATCCGGGCCAGCACGCGAAGCCGCTCGACCCCGGTCCCGAGGCTCGCGAGGAACCGCACGGCCTCCGCCGGACGGGCCGTGTCGACGAGGTCGCCGCGGGCACGCACCGCGATGTCGTCGCCCCCGAAGGCCGCCGCCGCCTCGTGCGAGGTGGCCGCGCACCCGGCATAGCGCATCAAGGTCGAGTAGTAGACCTCGCCCAGACGGACCGGAGGGAGACCGTCACGGCGAGCCAGCTCGCCGGCCACCAAGCACGCCCGCATGGCCTCTCCCGGCGGACGGCCTCGAGTCAGGTCACTCGTCACCGAGAGCGCAGCCACGACTCCCGCGACGCGGACCCGGCTCGGCACGTCGTGAGTCTAGCGCCGTCACCGGCCCCACCCGGGTCGCTGCAGAGCGACAGTGCAAGGACCTTCGCCTCTTCTCACGCCCTGCACGGCGAGCGACGCTTGCACTGGAGGAGGCGCTCATCATGGCCAGCACGACGCATACGACCAGCTCGTCCAGCAACACTGCGGACGAGCAGGGCCCGCGGACCCGGAGCCCGTTGGCCCGGGCGTGGATCTCCATCGCCCTCGTCCCGGCCTTCTTCGTCGTCGCGTTCGCTGCGGCGCATGGCCGCTCTGTTGGGCGTCGGGGCGGGCCTGCTCGTCGTCCTCTAGCAACCCACCTCTGGAGGGCCAGCCTCCGGACTGCTGTACGTCGCGCTTGACCGGCTCATTCGCGTCCCTGCGCGCGGCTCATCGGCAACGATGTCAGAGAGAGGAGCAGACTCGCCGGCCATCGAAAGGGGCGCCCCCATGAGAAACGCGGTCAAGGCGTTCGCGCCGCACTCCCCGATCGGTTGGACCGCTGTCGCCCTCGGGTTCGGGGTCGCTGCCGCCGGCCTGCTGCTCTACTACGTGTCCGACGCGGTCACGAACGGGGGTTCGCAGTCGGCGCCCCTGTGGCTGCACGTACTCGTCCCTGTCGCCGTCCTCGCCGTCGCGACCCCCGCGGTCATCGTGGGCTTCCGGTCCCGCCGCACGGATCCCTCGACCCTGGGCACCATCGCACTGGCCGTCGCGTGCGTCCTCGGCGGCTGGACCGCCTTCACCGGGGTGGTCGGCTTGATCGTCTAGCGCCGATCTGACCGGCCCGTGGCTCCGGGTGGGACCCGACGTGGGAGGTTGGTCTACTGCTCAGGCGGGTAGGACTCGTGGGTCCAGCACACCGATCGAAGGAGCGCACATGTCGGACGACGCAAACGTCGCCAAGGAACTCGTGGAGACCCTGAAGGACGGCGAGCGAGGCTTCGCCTCCGCCGCCGAGAAGCTGCGGGACAGCGACCGCGCCGAGTGGGCCACCACCCTGCAGCGCCTCGCTGAGCAGCGCGCGGGCTTCCGGAACGAGATCGTCGCCATGGGCCACGAGTACGGCGACGACGTCGACGAGAGCGGCTCGGCCGCCGCGGCCCTGCACCGCGGGTGGATCTCGCTCAAGGACGCCCTGACCGGTGACGACGCGAGCAGCGTCCTCGGTGCCGCGGTCACGGGCGAGGACCACGCGGTCTCGGAGTACGAGAAGGCCGAGAAGGCGGACCTCAGCGCAGGCTTCCGTGCAGTCGTCGCCCGCCAGCACGCCGCCATCGTGGCGGCTCGCGACGAGGTCAAGGCCCTCCAGATCGCGGACTGATCCGATGCCTCCCCGACCCGGTGAGTCGGGATGTGACGCAGCCTCGGGAGCCTGGCTCCTGACGCGGTAAGCGACACCGGTTGGTCGACACCCCTCCGAGGAATGAAGCCCTCGGAGGGGTGTTGTCGTTCCGACGACGGCGCTGGGCGGCGCGGCGGCTCCGGTTCCTCAGTCGGCGCGGAGGGTCAGTGGCTCTCGCGCCCCGAGAGCTGCTGTCGCAGTTTGCTGACCAGCTCGCGAGTGGGCAGGTCGGCGGCGACCGCGTCCGAGACGATGGCGGCCTGCGTCGGCGGAGACATGCCGTCGACGGGCTGGTCCCGGTCGAGGTTCGTCGGGAAGGCGTAGCCCTCGGCGCTGGCGGCGATGACGTTCTCGACTTCGCGACGCGGCATACCCGAGTCACGGGCTGCTCGCAGGGCCGGGTAGACCGCCTGCACGACCCGGGCGCGGTCGACGGTCTCCATGGCACGGCCGAAGGCCGAGCTGACCTGCAGGAGGTTCGCCATGCGTCGCACGTCGGTCGTGTGGTTGGTGCCGGCAGCGTGGAAGAGCGCCGGGTTGAAGAAGACGGCGTCGCCGGCCGACAGGGGCAGCTGGACGTGGTGGGCGACGAAGTAGTCCTGGAACTCGGGCTGCTGGTAGGCGACGTAGCCATGGGCGTACTTCTGGCTGTGCGGCAGGTAGAGCGTCGGGCCGGACTCCACCGGCATGTCGACGTGGGCCACCGCGCCCTGCAGGGTCAGCACCTGCGAGAGGGCGTGGACGTGGGCCGGGTAGGCCGCGCACGTCTCGGCGGACTGGAAGCCGAGGTGGTAGTCGCGGTGGACCGTCTGGCCGGCGCCTCCGGGGTTGACGACGTTGAGCTGCGAGGTGACCTGGTAGCCGGGGCCGAGCCAGGCCTGGGCTGCGAGTGCGACGGCGTCGTTGGCGTAGTAGTCGACGAACGCCTCGGGGTCGGCGACGGCGAGCTTCTCGAGGGCGTTCCAGATGCGGTCGTTGGCGCCGGGCTTGGCGAAGTGGTCGCCGGCCGCGGCACCGCTGGCGCGTTGGTCGGCGATCATCCGCTCGAAGGCCGCGGTGGCGCGGTCCAGGGGTTCGGCGTCGAAAGCGCCTGCCAGCACGACGATCCCGGGGCCGTCCGAGAGCGCCCGGGCCAGCTCCGCCTGCACGTCGCGACGGGAGGCGTCGTCTGCTGCCGTATGCCGCAGCGTGGCCCAGTCGTAGACGAGCACCTGCCGCTCGACGCGGGTCGCATGGGGGTAGTCGGCGAGGTGGGTCTGCTCGGTGAGCACCTCGAGCAGGTCGGACAGGTGGGCATCCTCGGGACGGATCCAGTGCGTCGCTGAGCTGGTGGCCGTGACGGTCATGGTGCCCTCCTCGGGCTGAACGGTGCTCACCGGCTGACGGCGCGGACGGTGGCGAGGGTGGTGGGGTGATCTCTCAAGGATGCGGTCGTGACCGCCCCCGGTCAGGCCGCCGAAGACCTCAGAAAGACCTCAGGCACAGTGGCCCGGCGTTAGGCTCCGGCTCATGGCTCCACAGCGATCCACGTCGCACCGGGTCCGCGACATCGCCGAGCAGTCGGGCCTCTCGGAGGCGACGATCGACCGGGTGCTCCACGGCCGTCCGGGCGCGAGCCCCAGGGCGGTCCAGGCCGTCGAGCGGGCCGTGCTCGACCTCGACCGGCAGCAGACGCAGCTGCGCCTGGCCGCCCGCACGATCCTGCTCGACGTCGTGGTGCAGGCGCCGTCCCGCTTCAGCTCCGCCGTCCGGTCTGCGCTCGAGGACGAGCTGCCGGCGGCGCGTCCGGCCGCCGTGCGGGCCCGCTTTCACCTGCGCGAGAACGCTGACGTCGACGCCGCCGTCGAGGTCCTCGACGGTCTCGGTCGTCGAGGCCGCGTCTGTCACGGGGTGATCCTCAAGGCACCGGACGACCCCGGGGTGGCCGCTGCCATCGGGCGGCTCGCGGAACGCCGCATCCCCGTCGTCACGCTCGTCACGGACGTCCGCCACAGCGCGAGGGTGGCCTACGTCGGGCTCGACAACGCCGCGGCCGGCGCCACGGCGGCCTACCTCGTGACCCAGGTGCTCGGGGACCGTCCCGGTGACGTCCTGCTGACCTTGAGCCGGTCGTCGTTCTTCGGGGAACGGGAGAGGGCCGCCGCCTTCGGGGCGGCCCTCGCACGTCTCTCCCCTGCACGGCGCGTGCACACCATCACCGACAGCGACGGGCTCGACGCCACGATGAGCGCCCTCGTGTCCGATCTGCTTGCGGCGCAACCGAAGGTGCGCGCCGTCTACTCCGTCGGCGGCGGCAACCGGGCCATCGCCGAGGCGTGCGCGGCGGCGGACCGCCGACCGACCGTGTTCATCGCGCACGACCTCGACGAGGACAACGTCGAGCTGCTGCGCTCGGGTGTGCTCACGGCGGTCCTGCACCACGACCTCCACGCGGACATGCGCAACGGCGTGCGCCAGTTGATGCGAGCGCACCGCCTGTTGCGTGGCGCACCCACCTCGGTGGCGGCCAACGTCGAGGTCGTCACGGCATACAACATCCCTCCCCGCACCCGCGTGCACTGACGCTGAGGTCTTTCTGAGGGGTCGAGGTGCTGCCATGGCAGCCGTCGCCACTGCACGATGGGGTCATCAACCGGGACCACGACGTCATCGGTCGCCTCGGCGGGTCGGCGTCGCCCCTTCGCCCCTTCGCCCGCTCGAGGAGAACCATGCGCCTTGGCCTGATCGGACTCGGCCGAATCGGCTCCTTCCATGCCGATACCCTGTCCCAGCTCCCCGCCGTCGAGTCCCTCGTGGTGACCGACGTCGTCCCCGCTGCCACGAAGAGTGTGGCGGAGCGGGTGGGAGCCGACCCAGCGGACTCGCCGCAGGCTCTGCTGCGCAGCGGCGTCGACGCCATCGTCATCGCGGCGGCCACCACGGCCCACACCGAACTCATCCGTGCGGGGGTGGATGCGGGCGTCCCCGTGTTCTGCGAGAAGCCTCTGTCCGGTGATCTCGACGAGGCCGTAGAGATCGCTCGCTATGCGAGCGCCAGCGGGACGCCCGTGCAGGTCGGCTACCCGCGTCGTTTCGACCCCGCCTTCAGCGCAGCCCGTTCGGCAGTGGAGTCCGGTGAGCTCGGGTGGGTGCACACGGTGCGGTCCACCACTCTGGATCCCGCGCCCGCGCCACGTCCCTACCTCGAGGCGTCCGGAGGCATCTTCCGGGACTGCAGCGTCCATGACTTCGACACCGTCCGGTGGGTCACGGGCCGCGAGGTCGTCGAGGTCTACGCCACCGGGAGCGCCCGGGGGGACGACGTCTTCGCAGAGCTGGGTGACGTCGCCACCGCGGCCACGGTGCTGACGTTCGACGATGGCGCCACCGCGGTCGTGTCGAACACCCGCTACAACCCTCGCGGCTACGACGTCCGGCTGGAGCTGCACGGCACCAGTGACAGCGTCGCCGCGGGGTGGACCGATGCAACGCCACTGCGCAACCTCGAGCCCGGCGCCACCTGGCCCACTGGGCCACCCGCCACCTTCTTCATGGACCGACTCACGGCCGCCTTCCGTGCAGAGCTGCAGGCGTTCACGGATGTCGTTGCCGGACAGCGGAAATCGCCCTGCACGGTCGACGACGCCCTGGCCGTTGCCTTCATCGCCGAGGCTGCCACCCTGTCACTCCGGGAGCACCGCCCGGTGCGGGTCGATGAGGTGCGGCGCGGATGACGATGCCCCACGGTGACGCTGCAGCGGAGCCCCTGCGGCTCGGCCTCCTCGGGGCCGCCCGCATCACTGACCTGGCCGTCATCAAGCCGGCGCGCGTCACCGGCACCCGACTGGTCGCCGTGGCGGCGAGGGATCCCGCCCGCGCGGCGGCGTTCGCCGAGGCCCATGGCGTCGAGAAGGTGCACCAGTCCTACCTCGACGTCATCAACGACCCCGACGTGGAGGCGGTCTACAACCCGCTGGCCAACAGCCTCCACGCACCTTGGAACAAGGCCGCCCTCGCCGCCGGGAAGCACGTCTTCACGGAGAAGCCATCCGCGAGCAACGCGGTCGAGGCGGAGGACGTCGCCGCCCTGGCGAGCACCACCGACCGAATGTTCTTCGAGGGGTTCCACTACCTCTGGCATCCGCTGGTCGCTCGCCTCCACGCGATCCTCGCCAGCGGGGAGCTCGGCGAGCTGCGACACGTCGAGACCGTCATGGACATGCCCGCGCCTGACGCCGGCGACCCGCGCTGGTCGCTGGAGCTCAGCGGGGGCGCCCTCATGGACCTCGGCTGCTACAGCCTGCACTCGATGCGCATCCTGGCCCCGTTCGCCGGCGGGGAGCCTGCGCTCGTCAGCGCGACGGGCGGGGAACGACCGGGGCAGCCTGGGGTCGACGAGTGGCTGACCGCCGAGCTGGCGTTCCCGAACGGTGTCACCGGGACCGCCGGCTGCAACATGGCGAGTGACCGCCACCAGATGAGCCACCGCCTGGTCGGCACCGCCGGTCAGGCGGTGATCACCGACTTCGTCAACCCGCACAACGACGACCGGCTCATCGTGACCACCAGCGAGGGCAGCCGCACCGAACACCTCGGCCGCCGGTCCTCCTACACCTACCAGCTCGAGGCCCTCACCACGGCGGTGCGCACCGGTGCGCCGGCCCGCACGGACGCGGCCGATGCCGTCCGGACGATGCGTCTGATCGACGAGTGCTACGAGGCGATCGGCCTGCCACCGCGCCCGTCCCACTCCGACACCGCCACACCCTCCGACGCCCACTCCGGGAGCGACCACCGATGACGATGCCCACCGACGAGCTGATGGCCACCTGTTGGACGAGCGCGGGCGATGCCGCCTCCGACCGCCCGGACCTGCGCAGCCCGCTGACCCTGCGCGAACGCGTCGAGGCCGCCTCGGACGCCGGCTTCCGGGGCTTCGGCCTGCTCTCGGACGACCTTCCGGGCGCCGTGACCACCTACGGCCTCAGCGGGATCCGTGACCTGCTGGCCGACAACGGGATCGTCCACCTCGAGCTCGAGGGGATCCCCTGGTGGTGGGACGAAGGGCCCCACCGTGCGGAGTCGGACCGGGTCCGGCACCTCCTCCTCGAGGCGGCCGAGGTGCTCGAGCCGCGCCACCTCAAGGTGACCCCCGACGGCGAAGACGGGCCGTGGGACCGGACGGTCTGGGCGTCGAGGTTCGCGGGGCTCGCCGACCAGGCCGCGGGCGTGGGGGCGCGCCTGGGCATCGAGTTCTTCCCGTGGTCGAACATCAAGACCCTGCACGACGGACTGCAGCTCGTCGCCGACGCCGGTCACGAGGCGGGCGGCGTCATCATCGACACGTGGCACGTCGCCCGTGCGCACACGCCGGTGTCCGACCTCGCAGTCGTGCCGCTGGACCGGATCATCGGGGTCGAGCTGAACGACGCCGACGCCGACGTCGTCGGGACCCTGTTCGAGGACACGGTCCACCGCCGCCAGTACTGCGGCGAGGGCACCTTCGACCTGACGGGCATGATCACAGCCCTGCGCACGGCTGGCTGGAACGGGCCCTGGGGTGTGGAGATCCTCTCCGACGAGCACCGCGCCCGACCGGTCGGCGAGGCGCTCGCCCGCGCCGCCGACAGCGCGAGGAACGCGCTCGACGCGGCGACGTCGGACTGACCCCTTCCCTCGATCGCCGTGCGGGAGCATCCTGACCCCATGGCAGCAAGTGCGCCGTCGAGGAACATGGCCGTCCCCTTGACGGCTTTTGCCGCAGGAGCGGTCGTCGCGCTGCTCGTCGGGGTGTTCGGCAAGGTGCACGACCCGACCCTCGCCGGCACGACGACCCTCGGGTTCCACACGGTCATCGACATGAAGGTCGTGCTCACCGTCGTGATCGGGATCCTCGCCGTGGTCCAGCTCGTCGGGGCACTCTGGATCTACGGCCGGCTCGGCGTCGAACCGCCGTCCTGGCTGGGAACGGCACACCGGGTCTCCGGCGCGGTCACGGTCGTGCTCATCGTCGTCGTCGCCTACCACTGCCTCTGGGCGCTGGGCCTGGAGTCCGGGACGTTGGCCGACGGCGAGCCCGTGCCGACCCGGACGGTGGTGCACGGCCTCCTCGGCTGCGCCGTCATCGGTGCACTGGTCGTCAAGGTGACCGCGGTTCGGTCGAGGCGCGCGCCCGGCTGGTTCCTGCCCGTGGCGGGCGGCCTGCTCTTCGCGCTCCTCGTTGCCGTCGTGCTGACATCCGCCGTCTGGTACCTCGCCGCCAAGGGCTGACCCCGCAGAACGGGCCAGCCCTTGGCCGCCGGACGGATCAGGCGTAGAAGGCGGGCTTGGCGATCATCTCGACCTTGACGACGCCGTCGTCGGTGAGCGCACGCACGCCGGCGTCACAGACGCAGGCCGCGGCATACCCGTCCCACGACGTCGAGCCCGTGTGCTCCCCGCGCGCGACGGCACTGATCCACTCCTGCACCTCGGTGACGAACGCGCCCCAGAAGCGGTCGTTGTGGTCGCGCGCGATCGAGTTGCGCACCCCGACTCCGTCGCGCACGACGATCGCGTTCTGGTCCCCCAACGAGACCGTCCCCTTCTCGGCAACCGCCTCGCAGCGGATGTCGTAGCCGAACTGGCAGTTGACGAAGATCTCGTCGTCGACGCGCACGCCGGACTCGGTCTCGAGCACCAGCACCAAGGGGTCCTGCAGGTGCTCGAAGCGCAGAGACGTCTTCTTCGGCTTGTCGACACGCGCCGAGACGAACTCCTCCCCGAGCAGCCACCGCATCGTGTCGATCTCGTGGATCGCGGTGTCGTTGATCGCCATGTCCCACGTGTAGTGCTCGGGCACGGTCGGGTTGCGGTGCGCGCAGTGCACCATGAGCGTCTCGCCGAGCTCCCCGGAGTCGAGCAGCGACTTCATCTGCCGGTAGCTGCGGTCGAAGCGACGCATGAATCCCACTGTCACGAGGCGGCGCCCGCCCGCCTGCTCGGCCTCCATGATCCGCAGCGCCGCCTCGGCGGTCGGTGTCAGCGGCTTCTCGCAGAAGACCGGCTTGCCGGCCGCGATCGCGGCCAGGACGTCGACCTCGTGAGCGGGGCCGTAGCTGCAGATCATCACGGCGTCGACCTCGTCGGCGGCGATGAGGTCGCCCGACGACGCGTACGCGGTCCCACCGATCCGGTCGGCGACCTCCTTGGCGCGCACCTCGTCGACATCGGCGACGGCGACGACACGGCCGCCCGCGATGACGGTGTGGATGCGGTCGATGTGGGCCTGGCCCATCCCGCCGGGGCCGATCATGCCGATGCGAACGGTCATTGCTGTGACTCCTTCGTCACTGGGGCTCAGCGGTGGCCGAGACCGATGGATGCGAGGTACTCGCGGGTCTGGATGGCGTTGGGCAGCGGGTAGGACGGGTCGCAGGGGTACATGTCCTGCTCGCACACGACGTAGAGCTCCTTGTCGAGGTCGGCGAGGGCCTCGACGAAGGCCGGCATGTCGGGAGCGCCAGCCGGCGGCGCGACCGAGCAGCCCTTGGCGACGGCCAGGCCGAAGGGCCAGTCCTCGTCGTGCGCCTGCTTGACGAGGCCCTCGTCCATCGCCTTGATGTGGACGTAGGAGATGCGCTCGGGGTACTTGCGGCACAGCTCCATCGGGTCGCCGCCGCCGTAGACGATGTGGCCCGTGTCGAGGCAGAAGCCGACGTAGTCCGGGTCAGTGGCCTGGAAGACCCGGTCGATGTCCTCGGGCGTCTCGATGTGGCTGTCCCCGTGCGGGTGCAGCACCATCTGGAGGCCGTAGTCCTCCTTCATGATGCGACCGAGCCGGTCGGCGTTGCTGATGTAGGCGTTCCAGGCCTCGGTCGACAGCACGCGGTCGTCGGTGTAGTCCCACGTCTTCTCGTCCCGGAACATCGGGGGCAGGTGCACGATGTACTCCGCCCCGACGGCAGCGTGCGTCTCGGCGATCTCGCGGAAGGTCTTCTCGGTGTCGGCCCACGCCTCCGGCTTGTGGAGGATGCCCCAGCCGGTGCCGGCAACGACCTTGAAGCCGCGCTGGTCCATCTCCTCCTGCAGGCGCTTCGGGTCCTTGGGGAAGTAGCCGAACGGTCCCGTCTCCATCACCGAGAAGCCGGCCTCGGCCATCTCGTCGAGGGCGGTCTCCCAGTGGATCTGCTTGTCGTCCTCGGGGAACCAGACGCCCCACTGGTCGGGACAGACGCCGATCGTCAGCTTGCTGTAGCGCTCGTCGGTGTTGCGGGCCTTGGACTCGGCCATCGTTGGTCGTTCCTCTCGAAAGGTTTGGGAGTCAGTCGTTCTGGGGGAAGCCGAGGTTGAGTCCGCCGTGGCTCGGGTCGAGCCAGCGCGACGTGACGACCTTGCCCCGGGTGAAGAAGTGGACGCCTTCCATGCCGTGGGCGTGGGTGTCGCCGAAGAGCGAGTTCTTCCACCCGCCGAAGGAGTAGTACGACACAGGCACGGGGATCGGCACGTTGACGCCGACCATGCCGACCTCGACGTTGCGCTGGAACTTGCGCGCCGCGCCGCCGTCGTTGGTGAAGATCGCGGTGCCGTTGCCGTAGGGGTTGCTGTTGATGAGCTTCAGCCCCTCGTCGTAGGAGTGGACCCGCACGACCGACAGCACCGGCCCGAAGATCTCGTCGTCGTAGAGCGACATGCCGGGCTTGACGTTGTCGAAGAGCGTCGGCGCGAGGAAGTAGCCCTCGCCGTCCGAGTCGTAGTCGTCCCGACGCCCGTCGACGACGAGCGTCGCCCCCTCGGACACCCCGGCGTCGAGGTAGGACGTCACCTTGTCGCGGTGCTGGGACGTGACGAGCGGGCCCATGTCGCAGCCCCGCGTGCCGTCGCCGGTGACGAGCTTGCCCATCCGGTCCTTGATCTTGCCGATCAGCTCGTCGGCGATCGGCTCGACCGCGACGAGGGCCGAGATCGCCATGCACCGCTCCCCCGCCGAACCGAAGCCGGCGTTGACGGCGGCGTCCGCGGCGAGGTCGAGGTCGGCGTCGGGCAGCACGAGCATGTGGTTCTTCGCGCCGCCGAGCGCCTGGACGCGCTTGCCCTGGGCGGTGCCCGTCTCGTAGACGTACTTCGCGATCGGGGTCGAGCCGACGAAGGACACCGACTTGATGTCGGGGTGCGTCAGCAACGCGTCGACGGCCTCCTTGTCGCCGTTGACGACCTGCATGACGCCGTCCGGCAAGCCGGCTTCCTTCCACAGGGCGGCGATCGCAAGAGCCGCGGACGGGTCCTTCTCCGACGGCTTGAGCACGACGGCGTTGCCGCACGCGATGGCGACGGGGATGAACCACATCGGCACCATGGCCGGGAAGTTGAACGGGGAGATGACGGCGACGACGCCGAGCGGCTGGCGGATCGAGTAGACGTCGACGTTGGTCGAGGCGTTCTCGGAGAAGCCGCCACGCATGAGCGTCGGGATGCCGCAGGCGAACTCGGCGACCTCCAGGCCGCGAGTGACCTCACCGAGCGCGTCGGACAGCACCTTGCCGTGCTCGGCCGTGATGAGCGCGGCGATGTCCTCCTTGCGGTCGTTGAGCAGCTCGCGGAAGGCGAACAGGACGGCAGTCCGCTTGGCGAGCGAGGCCTCGGCCCAGCCCTCCCAGGCGCCGGCCGCGCTCTTGACGACCTCGTCGACGAGCGAGGCCGAGGCGAGGTCGAGCACGCCGGTCTGCTCGCCCGTCGCAGGGTTGAAGACGGGCGACGTGCGTTCCGCGGTGCCGGTCCACGGCCGGCCGTCGATGAGGTGGGTGATGCGGGTTGGCGTGCTCATGAGGGTTTCCTTCTCTTGCAAGCTGGTTCAGGGGTATGCCGTGTGCTTGGCCGGGGTGGGCTCAGCGGCGGTTCGGGGAGACGAGCGTGGGAGCGGTGGCCCACTTGTCGAGGTAGGAGCGGATGGTGTCGCGCATGTAGGTGCTCGACTCACGCGCCCGGTCCTCCCAGGCGAAGACGCACGAGGTGACGATGCCGTCGAAGCCGATGCGCTCGAGGCCGGCGAAGAACTGGCCGAAGTCGACCTCGCCCTGTCCGATGTCGAGGTGCTGGTGCACCGTGACCTGAGAGCCGGGCGGGTTGACGATGTAGCGCAGCCCCGACGACGCGGTGTGGTCGTAGGCGTCGGCGACGTGGACCATCGTCACGAGATCGCCTGCCTTGTCGAGGATCCCGTCGCAGTCGTTGCCCTGGTGGAAGGTGTGCGGAGCGCAGTAGAGGAAGCTGACGTTGGGGCTGTTGATCCCCTTGATGATGTCGACCGCGCGCTTGCCGTCCTCCTCCCAGTCGTCGGGGTGCGGCTCGAGCACGAGCCGGATCCCCTCCTTCTCGAAGACGGGCAGCAGCTCCTCCATCGACTGCCAGAACATCCGCTCGCAGGTCGCCGCCTCGCGCGGGTTGCCGTTGAACTCGGAGTTCATCGTGTCGACGCCGAGCAGCGAGGCGATCTGGATGGCGCGCGTCCAGTAGCGCACCGCCGCCTTGCGGTCCTCCTCGTCGGGACCGCTCCACCTGAAGAGCGGCAGTACCGACGACACCCCGACACCCGCCGAGCGCAACGCCGTGCGGAAGGCGGCGACGCCGGCGTCGTCGACGCGTGGGTGGTTGAAGAACGGGATGAAGTCGTCGCGCGGCGACAGCTCGATCCACTCGTAGCCGAGATCAGCGACGAGAGAGGGCAGCTCGAGCAGTGGCGTCTCACGGAACATGTACGGGTCGAGGGCGAGCTTCATGACGAGGACTCCGGGCTTGTCGGGCTGGTGTTCGGGCGGCCGGGGGTGAGGAGCGGGCGCTGGGTGGCCTTGTGGTGGACGTACTCGCCGTATGCCGTCTGCGTCGTGTCGAGCTCGCTGACCGCCGAGACCGGCACGTCCCACCACGACGCGCTGTCGGGCGCGTGGACGAGCGGGTCGGTCTCGACGTGGATGACGACGGGTCCGCCGTCGGTCGGCCAGGCCTTGGCCTCCTTGATCGCCTGGTGCAGCTCGTCCAGCGAGTGCACCTCGATGACGTGCGCCCCGAGGGAGCGCGCGTTCGCCGCGAGGTCGACGGGCAGCACGTCACCGTCGAGACGGCCGGACGACTCCCCCCGGAACCGGTAGCTCGTGCCGAAGCGCTGCGACCCCAACGACTCCGACAGCGAGCCGATCGAGTGGAAGCCGTGGTTCTGCACGAGCACGACGATCACCTTGACCCGCTCCTGCACGGCGGTGACGAGCTCGGTCGGCATCATGAGGTAGCCGCCGTCACCGACCATGGCGAAGACGTCGCGTGACTCGTCGGCGAGGCGGATGCCGATCGACGCCGGCACCTCGTAGCCCATGCAGGAGTAGCCGTACTCCACGTGGTAGGCCTTGCGGTCCCGGACCCGCCACAGCTTGTGGATGTCGCCGGGCATCGACCCGGCCGCGCAGAGCACGACGTCGCGCGGGTCGCTCAGCTCGTTGACGGCGCCGAGCACCTGGCCCTGGGTCAGCAGCCCCTCGGCGAGGCGGTCGGTCACCTCGGCGGCCGGGTGGAAGGCCCCCTCCACGGCTGCGTCCCACTCGGCCCACAGCGCCGCCTGACGGTCACGGTAGGCGTCGTCGACGGCATACCCCTGCAATGCCGTCGTGAGAGCCGTCAGCGCCTCTCGCGCGTCGGCGACCACCGACAGGCCCGAGTGCTTGCCCGCGTCGAAGCGGGCGACGTTGATGTTGACGAAACGGGCCCCGTTGTCCTGGAAAGCAGTCCGCGACGCCGTGGTGAAGTCGCTCCACCGCGTGCCGATGCCGATGACGACGTCGGCCTCGGCCGCGAGCGCGTTGGCGGCGGTCGTGCCGGTGGAGCCGATCGCACCCATCTCCTGCGGGTGACCGTGCGGCAGCGAGCCCTTGCCGGCCTGCGACTCCCCGACGGGGATGCCGGTGGCCTCGCAGAACGCGCGGAGCGCCTCCTCGGCCCCCGAGTAGTGCACGCCACCACCGGCGACGACGAGCGGCCGCTTCGCCGAGCGGATGACGGCCGCGGCGTCCGCGACGTCGACGGCCTCGGGCACTGGGCGGGCGACCCGCCACGTGCGCGGCGCGAAGAGCCCGACCGGCCAGTCGTGGGCCTCCGCCTGGACATCCTGCGGCAGGGCGATCGTCACGGCGCCGGTCTCGACCGGATCGGTGAGCACCCGCATGGCGCCGAGGAGAGCCGACGGCAGCTGCTCGGGACGGCTGACCCGGTCGAAGAACTTCGACAGCGGACGGAAGGCGTCGTTGACCGTCACGTCGGCGGCATACGGCAGCTCGAGCTCCTGGAGCACCGGAGCGCTGACGCGGGTCGCGAAGGTGCCGGACGGCAGCAGCAGCACGGGGATCCGGTTGATCGTCGCAAGCGCCGCGCCGGTCAGCATGTTCGTCGAGCCGGGACCGACCGAGGCCGTGCACGCCCACGTCTGCAGGCGGTCCTTCTGGCGGGCGTAGGCGACGGAGGTGTGGACCATCGCCTGCTCGTTGCGGGCCAGGACGTAGGGCACGCGCTCCCGGCCGTCGGCCAGCTCGTTCTGGAGCAGCGCCTGACCGATCCCGGCGACGTTGCCGTGGCCGAAGATGCCGAAGCAACCGGCGAAGAGCTTCTGCCGCTCCCCGTCACGCTCGCTCCACTGGTTGGCGAGGAAGCGGACCACGGCCTGGGCCACCGTGAGGCGCACGGTCGTGGCCGCCTGGGTGTCGCTCGTCATCGAGCACCTCCAAGGGGAAGTCGGGGGTCGACCGGCTGGTCGGACCACGTGTCGCGGACCCACCCGTGGGCGGGGTCGTCGCAGATGAGCCAGGCGCGCTCCGCTCCGGGGCCGGCCATGACGTTGAGGTAGTAGAGGTCGTAGCCGGGCGCCGCCATCGCCGGCCCGTGCCAGCCGTGCGGCACGAGGACGACGTCGCCGGACCGGACCTCGGCGAGCACGTCGATCGGACGGTCGTCGGTGCCGTAGACACGCACATAGCCCAAGCCAGGACCGCCTTCGGCGGGCTGCCCCTCCAAGGTCGAATCAAGCTCGCTTCGCTCGGTTGATTCGACCTCGAAGTAGTAGATCTCCTCGAGCTCGGTCTCGACGCCCGGGCGCTCCTCGTCGTGCTTGTGCGGCGGGTAGGAGCTCCAGTTGCCACCCGGCGTGATCACCTCGCAGGCGATGATCGAGTCGGCGTCGAGCACGCCCGGGATGCCGAAGTTGCGGACCTCCCGTGACGCGACCCCCGCACCGCGCAGCTCGACGGGCACGTCCGCAGCGCCCACGTGGCGGAACGGCGGCGTGTGCCGCTCCGCCGCGCGGGCGCCGCAGATCGCGACCCTGGCGGGGCCGCCCACGGCGGTCACCGTCAGCTCGCAGTCCCGGGAGGCATAGGCGACGTCGGTCGGGCCGGCGAAGACGGACTCCCGCCCGGCCAGGTGCGCCTCGTGCTTCTCGCCGTCCGCGTCGACGGCCGTGACGGACACGGATCCGGCGAGCGGCACGACGACGTGCTCCCACTCGCCCGCGACGACGGTGCGGCTCTGTCCGGGAGCGAGGTCCACGGCATACAACCGCGTGTGCGCCCACCCGTCGACGGTGTCGTCGATCGCGACGGACCACTCGGCCGTGCCGGCGCTCCCGAGCGGACGCACCCAGCGCTCGTTGTCACTCACGCGCCGACCCCGTTCCCGTTGACCGACCCGTTGACGGACCCGTGGACGAGGCCGGCGGCGATGTCGACGGCCGCGGCGACGTCGCCGCCGGGCGGGAAGAGCAGGGCGCGACCGACGACGAGACCGCGCACGGCGGGAAGGTCGAGCGCGTGCCCCCACGACGCATACGTGTCCTGCGGGTCGCCCTGCGGGTCACCGCCGAGGAGCAGCGTCGGCAGCGTCGTCGCGTCCATGACCCGGTCGAGGTCGTCGACGACGGGCAGCTTGAGCCACGTGTAGGCGCTCGACGCGCCGAGCCCGGCGGCAATGTGGACCGACTTGATCGTCGAGTCCGGGTCGAGCTGGTTGACGACCCGACCGCCCTCGCGCGTCGAGAGGAACGGCTCGACCATCGCCATGACCTGGTGCTCGGCGAGCTCGGTGACGGCCCGTGCGCTCGCCTCGAGCGTGGCCACCGTGCCCGGGTCGTCGAGGCAGATGCGCGTCAGCATCTTGCCGCCGTCGATGCCGCGCGCCGCGATCTCCGCGGCGGTGTAGGCGGTGAAGCGGTCGTCGAGCTCGAAGCTGGCGCCCTGCAGGCCACCGCGGTTCATCGAGCCGATGGCCACCTTGCCGTCGAGGGCGCCGAGCAGGAGCAGGTCGTCGAGGATGTCGGGCGTGCCGAGCACGCCGTCGACGCCGGGACGCTCGAGAGCGGTGACGAGGCGGTCGAGCAGGTCGCTCCGGCTCGCCATCGCCGTGCCGGCGCCACGGACCCCGAGGGCCCCGCGGGCCGGGTGGTCGGCGGCCACGATCAGCATCCGGCCGTCCTCGCGCACGAGCGGGCGGCGCTGCCGGGCGGCCCAGGCGGCGGCGATGCGGCCGGGCTCGCGGACGCGGATCTCGGTCAGGTCGGCGACCGCGACCTTCGGGCTGGCGGCCGGGCTGACGGCCGAGCTGACGGCCGGGCTGACGGGCGTGGTGGTCATCGTGCCTCCTCGGCGACGGTGGCGAACGGGGCAGCGGGCCGGTCACGGGTGGCCAGGCGCTCCTCGACCTCGGCAGAGGTCGGCATCGCGGTGGAGCACTCGAGCTTGCTCGCGACGATCGCACCCGCGACGTTGGCGAACTCGAGGACGCGCCGCAGGTCCCATCCCTCGAGCAGGCCGTGGCACAGGGCGCCGCCGAACGCGTCGCCGGCGCCGAGGCCGTTGACGACGTCGACGGGGAACGGCGGCACCTCGACGCGCTCGTCGCGGGTCGCGGCGAGCACCCCCTTGGGGCCCTGCTTGACGACGGCGAGCTCGACGCCGCGCTCGAGCAGCGCGTCGGCGGCCCGTTGGGGGTCGGTCTCACCGACGGCGACCTCGCACTCCTCGCGGTTGCCGACGGCCACGGTCACGTGCCCCAGCGCGCGCCCGACCTGCTCGCTCGCCTCGGCCGGGTCGGTCCAGAACATCGGGCGGTAGTCGAGGTCGAGCACCGTGTGGGTGCGGCGGCCACGGGTCTCCCAGGCCCGGAAGTGCGCCGAGCGGCTCGGCTCCTGCGAGAGTCCCGTGACCGTCGCCCAGAAGACGCCTGCGTCACGGATGGCGCCGAGCGGCAGCTCGTCGGCCTCGATGATGAGGTCGGGCGCGATCGGGTAGCGGTAGAAGTAGAGCGGGAAGTCGTCCGGTGGGAACACCTCGCAGAAGGTGACCGGCGTCGGCGGACCCGCGACGGCGGAGACGAAGGCGTCGTCGACCCCGAAGCCCTGGAGGGCCTCGTGGATGTAGCGACCGAAGGCGTCCTGCCCGGTGCGGGTGATGAGGGCGACCCGGTGCCCGTGCCGGGCCGCAGCGACGCTGACGTTGGTCGCGCTGCCGCCGAGGAACTTCTGGAAGGTCTCGACCTTCTCGAGCCCGACGCCGTGCTGGAGCGGGTAGATGTCGACGCCGGTGCGTCCGATCGCAACGACGTCGTACGCGGTGTCGTATGCCGGGTCGCCGGGTGTCGTGGTGGGGGCGCTCATCGCGGCAACCTCCTTCACAGGCCGGGGATCTCGGTGAGGGCGACGGGGCGGTTCTCGCGGCGCGACAGCTCGCAGGCCTCGGCGACGCGGAAGGCCTGGAGGGCGTCGTGGACCGTGCACGGCGAGGCGAGCGAGCCGCGGGCGACGGCGGCGAAAGCTGTCAGCTCGGCGCGGTAGGCCGGCAGGAAGCGCTCCATGAACGACCAGTGGCGCGGGCCGGACGGGAAGGTCGCTCCGGGCTCGACGGAGGTGACGGCGAGCGAGTCGTCGTAGCCGACACCGATCGTGCCCTCGCTGCCGAGGACCTCCATGCGCACGTCGTGGCCGGCGCCGTTGTAGCGGGTGGCGGAGAGCGACACGAGCGTGCCGTCGTCGAGCGTCAGGACGGCGGCGGCGGTGTCGACGTCGCCGGCCTCGGTGAAGAACGCCGCGCCCTTGTTGGCGCCGGTGGCGTAGACCGAGGCGACCTCGCGGCCGGTGACGAAGCGGATGATGTCGAAGTCGTGGATCGAGCAGTCGCGGAAGAGGCCGCCGCTCGTCGGGATGTAGGCGGCGTGGGGTGGCGCCTGGTCGTGCGTCTGGGCGCGGATGCTGTGCAGGAAGCCGAGCTCGCCACCCGCCACCGCCTGCCGGGCGCGCTGGTAGCCGCGGTCGAAACGCCGCTGGAAACCGACGTGGACGGGCGTGGAGGTCCGTGACACGAGTTCGGCGAGGTCGAGCGTCTCCTCGAGCGTCGCGGCGACCGGCTTCTCGCAGAAGGTCGGCACGCCGGCCTCGAGGCCGAGGCGGATGAGGGGCGCGTGGCCCGGCGTCGCCGTCGTGATGACGAAGCCGTCGACGCCGGAGGCGAGCAGCTCGGCGGGCGACGCGGCATACCCGACCTCGAGCTTGTCGGCGACGGCGCGAGCCGCGTCGGTGTCCAGGTCGGCCACGACGACCTCGTCGACGTCCGAGAGGTCGCGGAGGGTTTCGGCGTGAAATGCCCCGATGCGGCCGACTCCGGCCAGTCCGATGCGCATGTGCACACTCCCTTGGGTGATCGCGGTGGGCGGCGATCGGGTGGGTTGGTCGCCGCGGGGTCCGGTTGGGTCCGGTCGACGTGCGCGGGGGCGCCGTCGGCCTTCCGACAACGATCGTCGTGCCAGGGGCCACGTCGTGTCAAGCAAATGTTAGGACATTCTGATGTTTGCTCAATCTCTTGACACGACGATGAGCGCGGGGGATCCTCGAATCGCTGGCATCGACGCCGGGACCAGCAGACCTCCACCGCGAGGTCTGCCGCGACGCAGGAGCCAGGCCGACGCTCCACGGCTCTCCGCCCACCGCGCCACCGGCGCGCCGGGCCCGGGGCCGCACCCCTTGACCGACGGGATCTGCCGTCACAGCACGTCGCGCAATCCGGCGACCGGCCACCGCGACGCAACGAAAGGAATCAACGATGACTCCGACTCGGACTCGCAAGAGTTTGACCGTCGCCGCCGCCGTGGTCACCGCGGCCAGCTTCACCCTCGCCGCCTGCAGCAGCGGCGGTGCGCCCAGCACCACCTCGACGGGTGGGGGCGGAGGTGGCGGCGGCAACAGCGGCTACACCTTCGCCATGATCACCCACGAGACGCCGGGTGACACGTTCTGGGATCGCATCAAGGCGGGGGCCCAGCAGGCCGCCAAGGACACCGGCTCCACCTTGAAGTACTCCTCGGACCCGGACGCCGCCAAGCAGGCGGTGCTGATCCAGAACGCCATCGACTCCAAGGTCGACGGCATCGCCACGACCCTGGTCACCCCGGACGCGCTCATCCCCACGATCAAGAAGGCCGAGGCGGCCGGCATCCCGGTCGACACCTTCAACTCGGGCATCGACTTCTTCCAGCAGGCGGGGGCCCTGACGCACTTCGCCTCCAACGAGAAGCTGGCCGGGCAGGAGGGAGGCAAGCGGGCCGCCGCCGCCGGCGCCACCAAGATCCTCTGCACCATCCAGCAGAGCGGGTCGGTCGCCCTCGAGGACCGCTGCGCGGGCGTCAAGGCGGCCTTCCCGAACACGGAGAACCTGCAGGTCAACGGCGCCGACGACGCTGCCGTCACCAGCGCCATCCAGGCCAAGCTGACCCAGGACAAGACGATCAACTGGGTCATCACCCTCGGTGCGCCGCAGGCCCTCGACACGGTCAAGGCCGCCCAAACAGCCGGGCGGTCGGACGTGAAGGTCGGCACGTTCGACACCAACCCCGATGCGGCCCAAGCGGTCCAGGACGGCAAGATCCAGTGGTTCATCGACCAGCAGCCCTACCTGCAGGGCTACATGGCCATCACGCAGCTCTACCTCTTCAAGAAGAACGGCAACGTCCTCGGTGGCGGCCAGGCCGTGCTGACCGGCCCCTCCTTCGTCGACAAGACGAACATCGCCCAGGTCCTCCCGTTCATCAAGCAGAACACTCGCTAACCGCCTCCAGGGGGTCGGGCCCGTCCACGTCTGTCTGGGCAGCCCGGCCCCCGCCGAAACAGCACTGGAGCTGTCATGAGTAGCACCCCCGTCAAAACCGATCCCTCGCCCTCGGCCCCTGCCGAGGCATCCAACCGAGTCACCCTGGGCTGGTCGAACCGACTGCTGGCCCGACCCGAGATCGGCGCCCTCGTCGCGGCGATCGTCATCTTCATCTTCTTCCTCATCGTCGCGCCGGCCTTCCGCACCCCGGCATCGTTCTTCACCGTCCTCTACCAGTCCTCGACCATCGGCATCGTGGCCGTCGGGGTCGGCATGCTGATGATCGGCGGCGAGTTCGACCTGTCCGCCGGCGTGCTCGTCACCACTGCCGGGCTCGTCAACGCGATGTTCTGCTACCAGCTCGGGATCAACCTGTGGGTCGGCGCCATCCTGTCGCTGGTGCTGTGCCTGGCGATCGGGTTCCTCAACGGCTACCTGGTCATGAGAACCGGGATCCCGAGCTTCCTGATCACCCTGGGCACCTTCTTCGTCCTGCAGGGCGCCAACCTCGGCGTGACCAAGCTCGTCACCGGATCGGTGTCCAGCCCCAACATCAACCAGATGGCCGGCTACGACACCCTCACCTGGATCTTCGCCCACGAGTGGCAGATCGGATCGGTCTCGTTGTCGATCACCGTCGTCTGGTGGTTCCTCTTCGTAGCGCTCTCCGCCTTCATCCTGCAGCGCACGAAGACCGGGAACTGGATCTTCGCCGTCGGCGGCAACGCCGACTCGGCACGCGCGGTCGGTGTCCCCGTCACCCGCGTGAAGGTCGGCCTCTTCATGACCGTGGCCTTCCTGGCCTGGTTCGCCGGCATGCACTACCTCTACAACTACAACACGCTCCAGGCCGGCAACGGCGTGGGCAACGAGTTCCTCTACATCATCGCGGCGGTCGTCGGCGGCACGATGCTCACCGGCGGCTACGGCAACGCCATCGGCGTGGCCATCGGCGCCTTCATCTTCGGCATGACCAGCCTGTGCATCGTGTATGCCGGTTGGGACCCGAACTGGTTCAAGGCCTTCCTCGGCGTCATGCTCCTGCTCGCCGTCATGGTCAACCTCTACGTCAAGAAGCTCTCGACCGCCCGAAAGGTGGGCTGACATGACCGACACCCTTCACGACCACGCCGATCCGGGACTGTACAAGGGCGAGCCGCTCGTCGAGATGATCAACATCGGCAAGACCTACGGGGCGATCCGGGCGCTCAAGGGCATCAACCTGACCGTCAACGCCGGGGAGGTCACCTGCGTCCTCGGGGACAACGGCGCGGGCAAGTCGACCCTGATCAAGATCATCGCCGGCCTGCACGCGCACAACGAGGGCACGATGAAGGTCGACGGCAAGGAGGTCTCGTTCTCCTCGCCGCGCGACTCCCTCGCGCACGGCATCGCGACCGTCTACCAGGACCTCGCCGTCGTCTCGCTCATGGAGGTGTGGCGCAACTTCTTCCTCGGGTCCGAGATGGTCAGCAGGCGTGGCCCCTTGGCACCGATGAAGATCAACGAGATGAAGCGCATCGCCGACGAGGAGCTGCGCAAGATGGGCATCGTCGTCAAGGACATCAACCAGCCCATCGGCACGCTCTCCGGCGGCCAGCGCCAGTGCGTCGCGATCGCCCGCGCCGTCTACTTCGGCGCCCGGGTGCTCATCCTCGACGAGCCCACCGCGGCCCTCGGCGTCAAGCAGTCCGGTGTGGTGCTGAAGTACACCGCGGCAGCTCGGGACGCCGGCCTCGGCGTCGTCTTCATCACGCACAACCCGCACCACGCCTACCTCGTCGGCAACCACTTCGTCATCCTCAAGCTCGGCGAGGCCGTGCTCGACAAGAAGCGCGGCGACGTGAGCCTCGACGAGCTCACCCGGCAGATGGCCGGCGGTGACGAGCTCGCCGAACTGTCGCACGAGCTGCAGAAGTCGTGAACGGGGGGAAGCGGTCATGAGCGTCGCTGTCGCACATCAGGTGTCGGCGTCCGCCGCGCGGGCGCTGTGGGAGGGCGCCCGCGAGGCCGCCTTCCGCGGGGTCCGGCTGGACGTCATCCACGTCGTCGACTCCCTGGACCAGGACATCGCCGAGGCCAACCGGGCCGGCATCTCCGACGCCATCGAGAAGGCGCTCGCCGATGACGACTCGCTCAAGGAGGTCACGTGGGACCTGCACCTCGTCGCGAGCAAACCGGGGGTGGGCGACGTCGCGTCCGCCATCATCGGCAAGATCGCGGAGATCGCACCCGACCTCCTCGTCATCGGCGCCCGCCGCCGCTCCCCCGTCGGCAAGGCGCTCCTCGGCAGCGTGACGCAGCACATCCTCCTCGACGTCGACGTGCCGGTGCTCGTCGTCAAGAGCCCGAGGTGATGACACGAAGGTGTGCTGACATGAACACATCTGTGCAGGTTCGTGCGCCCTCGCTAGTGTGCGGACATGTCCAACCCCGTTGACGTCCGCATCGACCGCGAGACGCCGGTCCCGCTCTACCACCAGCTGGCCGAGCAGCTGAGTGCGGCGATCGCGAGCGGGCAGCTCCAGCCGGGCGACGCCTTCGAGAACGAGGTCGCCATGGCCGACCGGCTGGGCCTCTCGCGGCCGACGGTGCGGCGGGCCATCCAGGAGCTCGTCGGACAGGGTCTGCTGCTCCGGCGGCGCGGTCTGGGCACGACGGTCGCGGGGCGCCAGATCCACCGGCGCGCCGAGCTGACGAGCCTCTACGACGACCTGCGGCGCGAGGGATCGGGGGACCCTCGCACCGTGGTGCTGACCCACGAGGTGACGACCGACGAGGTCGCGGCGACGGCACTCGGCCTGCCCGTCGACACCCCGCTGCTCAGGCTCGTCCGGCTGCGCTTCGACGGTGACCGGCCGCTCGCGATCCTGCGCAACTGGCTGCCACCGGCCTACTCCGACATCAGCCGGGAGGACCTCGAGCGCGACGGCCTCTACGCTCTGCTCCGCGCCCGCGGGGGCAAACCCGTCGTCGCGCACCAGCGCATCGGCGCCCGCCAGCCGTCGGCCGTCGAGCGCAAGCACCTCGCCATCACCCCGTCCCAGCCGGTCCTGACGATGTCACGCACGGCATTCGACGCCATCGGTGGTCCGGTCGAGTACGGCGACCACTGCTACCGCGCCCAGGACTACTCCATCGAGGTCATGCTCGACGAGCGCTGACCGCGCCGGCTTCGTCACGGCGCCCGACCACCGAGAAGGTATGCCGTGTCGACCCTTTCGCTGCCCGACGCCCTCCCCGCGCCGCGCCGTCCGTCGCCCTCGTCCGTGCCGAGCCTGCGCTGGGGCGTGCTCGGGACCGGGTGGATCGCCTCGCGCTTCGTCGCGTCGTTGCAGGCCTCGACGACCCAGCGGGTCGTGGCCGTCGGGTCGCGGACCCAGGCCTCGGCCGATGCGTTCGCCTCCACCTTCTCGATCGAGAGAGCATTCCGTCGGGCTTCCGACCTCGTCGAGGATCCAGGCGTCGACGTCGTCTACGTCGCGACGCCGCACCACCTGCACCGGCGGGGCGCCCTGCTCGCGATCCAGGCGGGCAAGCACGTCCTGGTCGAGAAGCCCATCGGGCTCGATGTCCCCGAGGCACAGGAGGTCTCGGCTGCGGCGGCGGCTGCCGGAGTCTTCTGCATGGAGGCGATGTGGACGCTCTTCCTGCCGCGCTTCGACGTCGTCCGCCAGGTGCTGGGGGCGGGCCTGCTCGGTGACGTGCGCACCGTCCTCGCCGACCACGGCGAGCGCTTCGACCCGCCGCACCGCATCCTCGACCCGGCCATGGCGGGCGGCTCTCTCCTCGACCTCGGCACCTACGTGACGACGCTGGCCACGTGGGTGCTCGGGCCGGCCACGCGGGTGCAGGCGTCCGGCGAGATGGCCTCGACGGGCGTCAACGGACAGGCCGCCATGCTGTTGACCCATGCCGGCGACGCGACGAGCGTGCTGCACTCGACGCTGCTCACGCGTACGCCCACGTCGGCGACCATCGCCGGCACGGCGGCGACGTTGACCCTGCCCGGACCGTTCTTCATGCCCGGGGACGTCGTCGTCACCTCGGCCGACGGCTCACGGTCGGTCACGTGGACCGACCCCGAGCCGGTCGGCCATGGCGCGCTCCACCACTCCGCGCTCGAGGCGGCCCGCTGCATCGGCGACGGCCTGATCGCGTCTCCCCTGCACGACCACGAGTCGGTCGAGGCCAACATGGGCGCGCTCGACGAGGTGGCCCGGCAGCTCGGCATCACCTACGCCCCCGCTCGCACCCCCTGAAAACCCGATCGCACCCCCTGAAAACCCGATCGAAAGAGCAATCCGTCCGGTCGGATTGCTCTTTCGATCGGGATGGGGCAGGCGGGGGGGCGGTCGGCGCAGTCAGGCGAGGGGCTTGAGGACGTCCAGACCGAGGAACGGGCGCAGCGCGGCCGGGACCACGACCGAGCCGTCGGGCTGCTGGTGGTTCTCGAGGATCGCGACGAGCCAGCGTGTCGTGCCCAGCGTGCCGTTGAGCGTCGCGACGGCGCGGGTGCCCGAGCCGTTCGGGTCGCGCTCGCGCGTGTTGAGTCGCCGCGCCTGGAACGTCGTGCAGTTCGACGTCGAGCTCAGCTCGCGGTACTTGCCCTGCGTCGGCACCCAGGCCTCGCAGTCGAACTTGCGCGCTGCTGGACCGCCGAGGTCACCGGCCGCGGTGTCGATGACGCGGTAGGGCACCTCGATCTTGGCGAGCATCTCGCGCTCCCACGCGAGCAGGCGCTGGTGCTCGGCCTCGGCGTCCTCCGGACGGCAGTAGCTGAACATCTCGACCTTGTGGAACTGGTGCACGCGGATGATGCCGCGGGTGTCCTTGCCGTGCGACCCGGCCTCGCGGCGGTAGCAGGCCGACCAGCCGGCATACCGCTTCGGACCGTCCGACAGGTCGATGATCTCGTCGGCGTGGTAGCCGGCGAGCGCCACCTCGGAGGTGCCGGTGAGGTAGAGGTCATCGGCCTCGAGGCGGTAGACCTCCTCGGCGTGCGCGTCCATGAAGCCGGCGCCGACCATCATCTCCGGGCGCGCGAGCGTCGGCGTGATCATCGCCGTGAACCCGGCCGCGGTGGCCTGGGCCATCGCCATGTTGAGCAGGGCCAGCTCGAGCAGCGCGCCGACACCGGTGAGGTAGTAGAAGCGGGCCCCGCCGACCTTGGCGCCGCGCTCCATGTCGATGGCGCCGAGCTTCTCGCCGAGCGCGAGGTGGTCGAGCGGCTCGAAGCCCTCCGTCACGAAATCCCTTGGCGTGCCGACGGTCTCGAGCACGACGTAGTCGTCCTCGCCACCCACGGGCACGCCGTCGATGATGACGTTGCCGACCTGGCGCAGCAGGCGCTCGAGCTCGGCCCCGGCCTCGTCGGCGTCGCTCTCGAGCGACTTGACCTGCTCGCTCAGCCTGCCTGCGTGCGTACGCGCCTCGTGGGCCACCTTCTCGAGGTGCTCCGCGTCGGGGGCTCCGGCCTTCTTGGCCTTCTGGAAGACGCCCATCGCGGCGCCGACCGACTTGCTGACGGTCTTCTGCTCGGCGCGCAGCTTCTCGAACTCGCCGAGGGACGATCGACGGCGCTCGTCGGCAGCGAGGATCGCGTCCACGATCCCCGGGTCCTCACCACGGGCCTGTTGCGAGGCGCGGACCCGGTCGGGTTCGTCGCGCACGAGCTTGATGTCGATCACGCGCGCCAGCCTATCGGCGCGCTGCCGCGCCCCACGACCGAGATACCCCCGCGCCCGACGGCCGCCCGCTCACTCGGGCCGGATCAGGGCGTATGCCGTCACGGCGTCCCCGGGGAGGCCGCGGATGTCGATCTGCACCCTGCCTGGGGGCAGGCCGAGGTGGACCGTCCGCTGGACCGCACCGTCGCACGGGAAGGGCTGGGAGTAGAGCGGCTCGCCGTGCCCCCAGGTGCCGGGCGCCGCGTCGTAGACGGCATAGCTCGTGCCCGTCGATGGGCGGCCGGCCGCGCAGGCCACCTCGACCGTGTAGGTGCGGCCCGCGGCGACCGGCACCCCCGGCACGTTGTGGAAGGCCTTGCCGGCGCCCTGCCTCGTCACGACGACGCGCGCCACCTCACCGGCCACGGGCGCCGGGACCGTAACGACCGGCGGTGGCCCGGGGTCGATCGGCGTCAGCGGCACCTCCGGTGTCGGAGCAGGCCCCGGCGAGAACCAGCCCGTCTCCGCGGCGGCCTGCGATTCGCTGCTCGTGCACCCGGCGACCGCGGCCGCACCCACGCCGAGCAGCACGGCGAGCGCCACCGCCCGACTCCCAGCGACATGCTGCCTCATGCGCCGACTCTAGGTCTCCCCCGGTCAAGTGGGTATGGCCCTTACTCCGACGTCGAAGGAGCAGACATGAGCGAAAGCACGCAGTCACGCGAGTCGATCGAGACGGCACCGAGCACGGAGGCCGAGCTCGGCTCCCACACCGAGACGGGCGCACCGGCACCGAGCGACCGCAACTCGCTCACCGTCGGCCCGGACGGCCCGATCCTGTTGCACGACCACCACTTCACCAACCAGATGGCGCACTTCAACCGCGAGCGCATCCCCGAGCGCAACGTGCACGCGAAGGGCTCGGGCGCCTTCGGCACGTTCGAGACCACGGAGGACGTGACGGCATACACCAAGGCGGCGCTCTTCCAGCCGGGCGTCAAGACCGAGATGCTCGCGCGCTTCTCGACGGTCGCCGGCGAGCAGGGCAGCCCCGACACGTGGCGCGACCCGCGCGGCTTCGCGCTGAAGTTCTACACGACCGAGGGCAACTACGACCTCGTCGGCAACAACACGCCCATCTTCTTCATCCGCGACACGATGAAGTTCCCGCACTTCATCCGCAGCCAGAAGCGTCGCGGCGGCTCGGGCCTGCGCGACAACCACATGCAGTGGGACTTCTGGAGTCTCAACCCCGAGTCGGCGCACCAGGTCACCTACCTCATGGGCGACCGCGGCATCCCCAAGACCTTCCGCCACATGAACGGATATGGCAGCCACACCTACCTCTGGATCAACGCGGCGGGCGACAAGACTTTCGTGAAGTACCACTTCCACAGCAACCAGGGCGTCGAGGGACTGACGGGCGAGGAGGCGACCCGCATCGCCGGGCAGGACGCCGACCACCACCGGCGCGACCTCTACGAGGCCATCGACGCGGGCGACTTCCCGAGCTGGACATTGTCGATCCAGGCCATGCCCTACGAGGACGCGAAGACCTACCACCTCAACCCCTTCGACCTGACGAAGGTGTGGCCGCACAGCGACTACCCGCTCATCAAGGTCGGCACGATGACCCTGAACCGCAACCCCGACAACTTCTTCGCTCAGATCGAGCAGGCGGCCTTCGAGCCGTCCGCGATCGTCCCGGGCATCGGCTTCTCACCGGACAAGATGCTGCTCGGGCGCGTCTTCGCCTACAGCGACACGCACCGCTACCGCATCGGCCCGAACTACCTGCAGCTGCCGGTCAACCGTCCCCGCGTCGAGAACCTCAACACGTACACGCAGGACGGGCCGATGGCGTACGACCACCGCGGCGACGCCCCGGTCTACGCGCCGAACAGCGAGGGCCGCGGCTACGCCGACCACGTCGGCGAGGTCGAGGAGGGCTGGGAGACCGACGGCGCCATGGTGCGTCAGGCCTACACGCTGCGCGAGGACGACGACGACTTCGGCCAGGCCGGGCGGCTCGTCCGTGAGGTGTGGGACGACGCCCAGCGCGAGGCCTTCACCGAGACGGTCGCCGGGCACCTGCTCGGGGGCGTGAAGTCGCCGGTGCTCGAGCGCGCCTTCGACTACTGGAAGCAGGTCGACGCCGAGACCGGCAAGCAGATCGAGGAGCTCGTCCGGGCCGGCCTCGGCGGCGCCAACCCGGGCGGCGACGCCGACGACGCCAAGGTGGTCACCGACCCCGTCGTCGAGACGGACACGAACGCCGCGCACTGACACCGCCTCGAAGAGGTATGCCGTGTGCCCCCGTCGGGCACACGGCACACCTCTCGTTCGTGGTGACCGTCGAAAGGCCACGTGTGGCCGGGTCCGGTCAGTCGAGAGGCCACGTCGTGTCGCGAGGATTGGCCTCTCGACGTGCGCGAGGCGACCACACGTGGCCTCTCGACGGTTGGAGCCGGGGGGGTGGGCTACTTCACCTCGGCGCGGGTGAGGCGCCAGATGCCGACGGCGAGGGGCGCGACGACCCAGAGGGCGACCGACGTGGCGAGGTGCGCCCACTGCTGGCTGGTCAGCGACCCCTGGAAGAGCGGGTTCATCGTCTGGTTCAGGTCGAGCCACGTGGCGGCGTCGCGCAGCCACGAGACCATGGAGCCGAGGATCGACCACGCGGTCGGCAGGACGAAGAAGACGACGACGGCGGCCGGCGTGTTCTTGAAGAGCATGCCGAAGCCGACGCCCTGGGCGATGCCGAGCAGCACGTAGCCACCGGCGCCGAGGAGCACGAGCGCGTCCGTCGACCAGTCGCCGGTGATGCCGCGGAAGGTGATCGCGGCCTGGTGCGCGAGGGCCGCGAGGACGAGCGCGAGGGCGAAGGCGCAGACGCCGACGAGGAGCGCCGACAGCAGCTTGGCCCAGGCGATGCGGATGCGGCGCGGCTCGAGCCCGAAGGTGACCAGGCCCGTGCGCTGGCTCCACTCCGACGTCACGGCGAGGATGCCGACGACCGGCAGGATGAGCGCCATCGGCATCGTCGTGGCCTGGAGGTACTCACCGAAGGCGTGCTGGCCGCCCTCGTTGAAGAACATGATCGTCAGGGCGATGGCGATGATCGCGCCGATGCCGATCAGCAGCCAGCGGCCGGCGCGGGTGTCGAGCATCTTGCGCAGCTCGACGTGGACGAGGCGGCCGAAGGGCACCCCGGTGGTGGGGCGTGGGCCGTCGATGCGGCTCGGGACCTTGGCGTGGGTGGGGAGCGCCGACTCGGCGTTCTTGGAGACGGGCGCGGTGGGCGTCGCGGGTGTGGTGGTGGTCGTGGTCGCGGTCATGCCGCCACCTCCTCTCGGGCAGCGTCGGCCGTGAGGTCGAGGAACATCTCCTCGAGACCCCGGCTGTCGGCGCCGCGCAGCTCGGTCAGGACGATCTGGTGGGCGACGGCGACGCGGCCGACGGCGATCGGCTCGGCGTCGACCTGCAGGCCGCCGGTCGGCGTGCGCTGCGCGACGATCGACTGCTCGGCCAGCGCGGCCATGAGCGCGTCGTCGTCGGTGGAGCGGGTGAACGTGCCGGCGCCGGCGAGCAGCTCGTCCTTGGTGCCCTGGGCGACGATCTTGCCGTGGCCGATGACGATGATCTCGTCGGCGACGCGCTCGATCTCGTTGAGCAGGTGCGAGGACAGCAGCACCGTGCCGCCCTCGTTGGCGTAGCCCCGCAGCAGGTCGCGCATCCAGCGGATGCCGGCCGGGTCCAGGCCGTTGGCCGGCTCGTCGAGGACGAGGACCTCGGGGTCGCCGAGGAGGGCGTGGGCGATGCCGAGGCGCTGGCGCATGCCGAGGGAGTAGTTGCGGACCCGGCGGTTCGCCTCCTTCTCCGTCAGGCCGACGAGCTCGACCATCTCGTCGACGCGGTGCTTGCCGACTCCCATGAGGATCGCGCCGAGGGTCAGCACCTCGCGGCCGGTGCGGCCGGCGTGCTGCGCCGACGCGTCGAGCAGGAGGCCGACGTGGCGGCCCGGGTTCGGCAGGGCGGCATACGGCCTGCCGAGCACCGTGGCCCGCCCCGAGGTGGCGGGGGTGAGGCCGGCCATGACGCGCATCGCGGTCGTCTTGCCGGCACCGTTGGGTCCGAGGAAGCCGGTGACGAGGCCCGGCTTGACCTCGAACGAGACGTCGTCGACGGCCGTGAACGGGCCGTAGCGCTTGGTGAGTCGCTCCACTGTGATCATGGGCTCCACCCTCCCGAAGGCGGGCGGGGTCGCACATCCGTCACAAGCCTGATTCCGACCCCTAGCAAGGTCGCACCCGACCCTGACCGGAGTCAGGGTCCGTGCTCAGGGTCGGCGGCCCCTGTCGGGTGCGAGAGCAGACCTTGGTCGTATGCCGTCCCGCCGCGTCCGCGCCCCACCCCTCCCACCGACCGCAACAACTCCGCCCCGGCGGACTTATGGCGCCTGAACCACCCCTCCAGGCCTCAACAACTCCGCCCCGGCGGACTTATGTCGCCCGAACCACCCCTCCAGGCCTCAACAACTCCGCCCCGGCGGACTTATGGCGCCCCAAGCACACCCGCCGACCGCAACAACTCCGCCCCGGCGGGGTTTCCGGCGTGGGGGAGCCGGAAAGTGGTGGACGCGCCCGGGGGACGCCCCTTAAGGTCGCTCCCGTGTGGATCTCTTGATGCCTCGAGCCCGCCCGCCGCTGACCCGTCGACCATCGTCCGACGTCACCCGCGGGGCCCTGCCGACCATCAAGGACCTCTCATGTCTTGCACGCTCACCCTCTCCGGCCTCGACGTCGCCTTCGGCGCGCGCACCCTCTTCTCCGGCCTCGACCTGACGCTCGCCGACGGCGACGTGACGGCCGTCGTCGGCCCCAACGGGTCGGGCAAGTCGACGCTCATGCGCACCATCGTCGGCGAGCTGCCCGTCGAGGCCGGCTCGATCCGCCTCGCCCCGCGCGACGCGACGATCGGCTGGCTCCCGCAGGTCGTGCCCGACCCGTCGGAGACGCTGTTGACGTATGCACGTCGGCGCACCGGCGTCACCGCGGCGGACGCCGAGCTCGAGTCTGCGTCCGCAGCCATCGCGGCCGGTGACGAGGGCAGCGAGGACCGTTACGCCACGGCGCTCGAGCGCTGGCTGGCCCTCGGCGCCGCCGACCTCGACGAACGCCTGCCCGAGGTGGCCGTCCGGGTGGGGCTGCACGTCGCCACGGACCGTCCGCTCGGGACCCTCTCCGGCGGGCAGGCCGCTCGGGCCTGCCTCGTCGCCGTTCTGCTCAGCCAGTACGACGTGCTCCTGCTCGACGAGCCGACCAACGACCTCGACGCGCGGGGCCTCACCCTCATGGCCGACTTCGTCCGGACCCACGAGGGACCGATCCTCATCGCGAGCCACGACCGCACCTTCCTCGACGCGGTGGCGACGAGCGTCGTCGAGCTCGACGTCAAGCAGCAGCGCATCGGCCACTACGCCGGCGGTTGGAGCTCGTTCGTCGAGCAACGAAAGCTCGCCCGCGCGCACGCGTGGGAGGCCTACGAGGGGTATGCCGCCGAGCGCGACTCGCTGCTCGCGCAGTCCCGGCAACGTCACGACTGGGCCGACAGGGGCCGGCGCAACGTCGCCCTCGGCACGGAGCCGGACAAGCACATCCGCGAGAAGCACAAGGCCCGGGCCGACCGTCAGGCCGCCAAGGGCGGCCGACTCGAGCGGGCCGCCGACCGGCTCGACGCCGTGGAGCAGCCGCGCAAGGAGTGGCAGCTGCGCTACGCCATCACCGAAGGGCGCCCCTCCGCCGACGTCGTGGCGACCCTGTCCGACGCGGTCGTCGAACGGCACGGCTTCCGGCTCGGCCCGGTCAACCTCGTCGTCGGTCGGGGCGACCGCATCGCCGTCGTGGGCGAGAACGGCTCGGGCAAGACGACGCTGCTGGGCGCCCTGCTCGGTGACCTGCCGCTCGTCTCGGGGCGTCAGTCCCTCGGCACCCGCGTCGCCGTCGGGGTCATCGACCAGCGCCGGCACCTGCTCGACGACGACGCGACAGTCCTGGACGTCGTGCGGCGCGAGCTCGGTCCCGACCCGAAGACGTCCAGGGAGTGGCCGGTCGCCGACGTGCGCACGCTGCTCGCGAAGTTCGGGCTCGGGTCCGAGCACGTGTCACGGCCCGCGCGGAGCCTGTCGATGGGCGAGCGCACCCGGGCCCTCATGGCGCTCTTCCAGGGCCGCGAGGTCAACGTCCTCGTCCTCGACGAGCCGACCAACCACCTCGACGTCGACGCCATCGGGCAGCTCGAGGCCGCCGTCGCGGCCTTCGGGGGGACCGTGCTCGTGGTCAGCCACGACGAGAGCCTGCTGGACGGCATACGCCTCACCCACCGGTGGGTGGTCGCACGGGGCCGCGTGCGCGTCGAGACGCTGTGAGGCCGGCGACAGCGGTGGCCGCTCGAACGCTGGGGGCGCTCGCCCGACGTCTCAGCGCGTCACGCTGCGGGTGCGGCTCCAGCGCCACACGCCCGTGACGATCACGGCGCCGACGATCGAGCCGATGATGCCACTCGCACGCAGCTGGATGCCGTCACCCGCGAGCAGGCTCGCGAGCAGGCCGCCGACGAACGAGCCGACGAGGCCCGCGACGATCGCCATCGTCCAGTCGATGCTCTTGCCCTCCCGGCCCAGGAGGAGCTGGGCTGCGGCGCCGACGAGCATGCCGAAGAGGATCATGCCGATGATGAGCATGCTCTGAGCCTAGGGCTGCATCTCCTCCCGGCACAGGTGTTCGGCGAGAAAGCACCTCCCGCTGGCGCCCGATCTGGGCCACTCTGGACCCATGCCAGCCACCACGGTCGTCCTCTTCGGCGCCACGGGAGACCTCGCCAAGCGCAAGCTGCTCCCGGGCATGCTGCACCTGCACGAGTCGCAGCTGCTCGAGGGCCTGCGGGTCGTCGCGACGTCGCTCGACGAGCTGAGCCGTGACGAGTTCCTCGACCTCGTGTTCGCCTCCATCCGCGAGCACTCGAGCCACTCCGTCACCGACGATGACCTGCGCGAGTTCGCCGACCGCATCCACTGGGTGCCGGGCAGCGCTGGACCGCAAGGGATTCGGGCTGCGGTCGACGAGTCCGAGGCCATCCTCGGAGAGGGCGCGCGACGTCTGCACTATCTCTCGGTGCCGCCCAAGGCGGCGCTGACGGTCGTGCGCCAGCTCGCCGCCGGCGGCCTGGTCGAGCGCAGCCGGATCATCATGGAGAAGCCGTTCGGCACCGATCTCGCGAGCGCCCGAGCGCTCAACGCCGAGCTGCACGAGGTCTTCGACGAGGAGCAGATCTTCCGCATCGACCACTTCCTCGGCAAGGAAGCGGCGCAGAACATCCTCGCCTTTCGTTTCGCGAACGGCCTCTTCGAGCCGATCTGGCACCGCAACCACATCGACCACATCCAGATCGACGTGCCCGAGACGCTCGGCCTGGCGCAGCGGGCCGACTTCTACGAGAGCACCGGCGCCTACCGCGACATGGTCGTCACCCACCTCTTCCAGGTCCTGGCCTTCACGGCCATGGAGCCACCGACCGCGCTCGAGCCGGCGGCCATCAGCGAGGAGAAGAACAAGGTCTTCCGGTCGATGTCACCGATCGAGCCGCACGACGTCGTGCGCGGTCAGTACGTCGGCTACCGCGACGTCCCGGGCGTCAGGCACGACAGCCAGACCGAGACGTTCGTCGCGCTCAAGTGCTTCGTGGACAACTGGCGCTGGGCCGGCGTGCCGTTCTACCTGCGCACCGGCAAGCGACTGGCCGAGGGTGCGCGCATCATCTCGATCGCGTTCAAGGAGCCGCCGCGCTCGATGTTCCCGGCGGGCTCGGGCGTCGGGGACAACGGCCCCGACCACCTCACCTTCGACCTCGCCGACCGGTCGCGGATGTCCCTGTCGTTCTACGGCAAGCGTCCCGGCCCGGGGATGAAGCTCGACAAGCTGTCGATGCAGTTCTCCATGGGCGAGACCGACTGGGCCGGAGCGGTGCTCGAGGCCTACGAGCGGCTCATCTACGACGCCGCCCGCGGTGACCGCACGCTCTTCACCTCGGCCGAGGGCATCGAGCGCCTCTGGGAGATCTCCCAGCCGCTCCTCGACAACCCGCCCGTCGTGCGGCCCTACGACCCCGGCACGTGGGGCCCCAACCAGATCCACCAGCTCGTCGCCCCGTTCACCTGGCGACTGCCGTTCGAGCGCCGCTGGCGGGACCCGAACCTCGCCGGGGCCTGAGCTGCACCAACCGAGGGCGTATGCCGCCTGGCCGGCTCAGCGCGTCCCGTCGACGGCGCGCTGCGGGGTGAACCCCCTGAAACGGGTAGCTCTCCATAGCTGTTCATGCCGAACATGTGCACGACCCCCTGACGCGCCGGGCCGGTCGCCCGTGACGGCTGGCAGCCTGCCACCCCTCGGGCCCTCGCGGGCGGCCTGCGGTCTCGCAGATCGCCCACGTGGTCGGTGATCCTCGTTCGACAGCCGGACACGCCTGCTGTGCCGGATAGTGGGTGGTGGCTTCTCGAAGGATCGCCTGCCCGGCAAGGCGTGGCGACCGGTGCGAGTGGGGACCCGTTCCAGAGGAGGCGGGAGCATGTCGGGGTCGGAGACCGTCGGGCGGGACGTGGAGCGCGCGTCTGTCTCCGCGTTCGTCGCCGGGGTGCCCGACTCACCTTCCGCGCTGGTGCTGGAGGGTGAAGCGGGCATCGGCAAGTCGACGCTCTGGCTCGAGGGCGTGGCCCAGGCTCGGGCTTGGGGGCTGAGGGTGCTCTCGTCGCGGCCGGCCGAGGCGGAGCGGACCCTTGTCCATGTCGGCCTCGGCGATCTGCTCGAAGAGGTCCTCGACGAGGCGCTGCCGACCTTGGCGGCCCCCCGGCGCAGTGCGCTCGGCGTCGCGATGCTCCGAGACCCGGGCTCCGGCGCCCCGGTGGACCACCGTGCCGTCGCCCTCGCGGTGCGCGATGTGCTCCAGCAGCTCGGCGAGCACGCACCGGTCCTGGTTGCCGTCGATGACGTCCAGTGGCTGGATGCGTCCTCATCCGCCGCGCTCGCCTTTGCGTTCCGCAGGCTCCGGACCAGTCCGGTTCTGGTGCTGCTCACTCGGCGGCTGCTCGACAGTCCGCAGCCCCACCCGGTTGAGGACGCGCTCCCTCCAGAGCACCTGCTGCGCCTGCCGGTCGGGCCGCTGAGCGTCGGAGCCCTGCACCGTCTGCTCCTCGACCGCCTCGGGACCAGCTTCGGCCGGCAGACTTTGCTGCGTATCCGTGAGCAGTCGCGCGGGAACCCGTTCTTCGCCATGGAGCTGGCCCGGGTCCTGAGTACGGACCGCACCCCGTCAGAGCCGTTCCCGGTGCCGAAGACGCTCGAGGACCTGCTGGGTGCGAGGATCGCCGGGCTGCCCGGCCCGACCCTGCAGGCCTTGTCCTTCGTGGCGGCGTTCGGCTCGCTCCCGGAGTCGATGCTGCAGCGGACCGGGATCGAGCCCAGCGTCGTCCAACCTGCCGTCGCTGCGCACGTCATCGAGCTGATCGACGGGACGATCCGGTTCACCCACCCGCTGCTGGCCTCGGTCGTCTACCGCGACCTCGGCGAAAGCCGGTGGCGCGTTCACGCGACGGTGGCCCGACTGTCCGAGGACCCTCTGGTCCGGGCCCGCCACCTGGCCCTGTCAAAGGACCACGCGAACGCCGAGGTGGCGTGCGTGCTCGACGAAGCGGTGGTGCTGGCGCGCGAGCGCGGGGCGGTGGCGGCCGCGGCGGAGCTCGCCGAGCACGCCCTCAGGCTGACCCCGTCGGATGAGCCCGAGGCACGATGTCGCCGAACGCTGGCATCGGCTCGTACCCATCAGGTCGCCGGGGAGTGGACGCGCGCCCGGACCATGGCCACCGACCTCATGGAGCAGACGGAGCTCGGCTACTGGCGCGCGGAGGCCCTGGTTCTTCTGGCCGAGCTGAGCGTCGACAGGGTCGCCGAGTTCCTCCTCGAGGCGTTGAGGGAGACGAGCTCACCCGCGCTCCAGTCGATGATCCACTGCCGGCTGGCCTGGGCGATGCGCTTCCAGCCGGGATTCGACCATGCGGCTGCGGCCCTCGAGCTCGCCGAGGGGTTGGGCGACGCTGGGCTTCGATCGCGGGCCCGGGCTGTCCAGGCGATCCTCGACTGGTTCGCCGGCCCCGCACCGACGCCGGCCGATCTGGTGTCCCTCACCCAGCACCTGCCGAGCTCCCTCGGCGGAGAACGGCTGGTGCAGGAGGCGACGCTGGCGATCGTGCACACCCTGGCGCCCGTCTCGACAAGAGGACAGGCCCGCGCCCTGTTCGACGGCGAGTACGCCGCGTGGTCGGAACGGGACGAACCACGGAGTGCTCGCGCGCTGTGGGGACTCGCCTGGGTCGAGTTCTGGGCGGGGCACTGGGAGCTCGCTGGGCAGCATGCCGCCCACGCCCACGAGATCGCCAGCCAGTACGGCCACGAGGTGCCGCAGGACCACCTGCCGATCGCCGTCATCGCCGTGCATCGAGGTGAGCTGGAGCTGGCCCGCGAGCACACCGAGCGCGCGATGGTCCTGGCCGACGAGCAGTTCGGCTTCCACCCGCCCCAGCATGTGGCGGTGCTGGGCATGGTCGCCCGGTGGAGTGGGGATCCTTCCGCCGCTCTCGGTCATCTCGCCCAGGCCGACCGGACGGCGGCCGTGCTGGGCTGGAGCGAGCCGAGCGTGCGGTGGTGGACGCCGGACCACGTCGAGCTCCTCCTCGAGCACGGCCGCGTCGACGACGCCGTCGACCTCCTCGACCTCTGGGCCACGGACGCAACCCGCACCGCACGTGAGTGGACGCTGGCTCACGTGACCCGATGTCGCGGATTCGTCGCGGCGGCCATCGGGGACGTCGAGGGTGCCCTGGCGCTGCTGGGGCAGGCCGTCACCGAGCATGGTGCCGTCGGTGATCCCTTCGGCCGTGCCCGCGCGCAGCTGATGCTCGGCACGGTCAGGCGGCGCGCCCGGCAGAAGAGCCCGGCCCGAGCGGCGACCGCGGACGCCCTCGAGACCTTCGAGGCGCTCGGCGCCGGCTGCTGGGCCGAGACGGCCCGCGCCGAGCTCGGCCACATCGGTGGGCGCACGCGCGCCGACGGACTGTCACCGGCCGAGCAGCGCGTCGCCTCGCTCGTGGCCGAGGGTCGGACCAACCGCGAGATCGCAGCCGCCCTGTTCCTCGCGGAGCGCACCGTGGCGAGCCACCTGACCCACATCTACCTCAAGCTCGGCGTGCGGTCGCGCACGGAGCTCGCCGGCCGGTTCCACACCGCTGACCAGCCATAGAGCGCAATGTCGAGGGGTTCTGACGATTCCTCTCGACCGGCCACCGCCCTACCGTCAGGCATGCCGAACTACGTCGTCGAGACCTACCTCTCTCGGGAAGAGACGCGAGAGCGCCGTGCCCGTGAGGCCCGGGTCCGAGCGGCTGCGGCGAAGCTGACGCGGGAGGGCACGACCGTCCGATTCGAGTTCGTGATCCACGTCCCCGAGGACGAGACCTCCTTCTACGTCTTCCGCGCGCCGTCGGCACACCACTCTGCGCTGACCGCGCAGGGCGCCGGGCTCGACCCGATCCGTGTGGTCGAGGCCCTCATGTCGAAAGGGACGGAACAATGAGACGGAAACTGATCGTGGCGGCTGTTCTGGGGCTCTCGGGCGCCGCCCTCTACGGCGGGGCCGCCAGTGCGACCCCACCCTCGGGCGTCACCAACCCACCATGGTCGCCGGTCGTCGGGCGTTTCCAGGGCGGGATCGATGTCAAGGCCAAGACCGACGTGGACCCCGGTGCCGCCAAGGAGTTCTGGAGGGTCAGGATCTCTGCCCAAGGAGCCACCGATGTCCACATCCTCGAGAACATCATCGCGCCGGGAGGCACCTTCGGCTGGCACAGCCATCCGGGACCCAGCCTGGTGATCGTCAAGTCAGGCATGCTGAGCGTCTACCACGCACCCTCCTGCAAGCCGCAGCTGTACGGGCCCGGGTCCCCGCTCGGATCGACCTTCGTGGACGAAGGTGGGGACCTGCACGTCGTGCGCAACAACACCCAGGTCGTTGACCACGTCTACGTGGTCTCGTTCGTGCCGGCGGGCTTCCCTCGACGCATCGACAAGCCGAATCCCAACCCGGCCGTCTGCCCCAACTGAAGGCCTGACGCAAGGCACGCGGGCACGCGCAGTGGTCGCGTGCCCGCGCTTGGTGGACTCCCCGTCAGGGGCGGCCGTGGTCGCGGGCAGCCGAGGCCCGCCCGCTGAACATGGTCCGTTCGGCCTCGCTCCGTGTCAGCCCGGCCGCACGCTCGAACGCGTCGCCCGCTTCCGTATGCCGTCCGCCGCGGTCGAGCAGGTCGCCGCGCACCGCGTGCAGGTGCGGGTAGTCCGCAAGACGCCCCGAAGCCACGACCGCGTCGATGATCGCGAGCCCCGCGTCTGGGCCTGACGAGAAGCCCACGGCGACTGCGCGGTTCACCTCGACAACCGGAGACGGCCAGATGGCGGCGAGCACGGCGTAGAGATCCGCGACGCGCCTCCAGTCTGTGTCCTCCGCGCTCAGGGCGCGCGCATGGCACGCGGCAATCCCGGCCTGGACCGTGTAGGGCCCGAGCGGCCGCTCGAACTCCTCGGCGCGCCTGAGGGAGGCAAGGCCGCGCCTGATGAGGAGCCGGTCCCACCGGCGGCGGTCCTGGTCGGGTAGCAGCACCGGCTCTCCCCCCTGACCGACGCGGGCCGGCAGTCGCGAAGCCTGCAGCTCCATGAGCGCCAGCAGGCCGTGCACCTCCGGTTCCTCGGGCGTGAGGACGGCGAGGAGGCGGCCGAGGCGCATCGCCTCCTGGCAGAGCGCAGGCCGCACCCAGTCCTCTCCGGCCGTGGCGGCATACCCCTCGTTGTAGACGAGGTAGACGACCTCGAGGACGGACGAGAGACGAGTGGCGAGCTCGTCGCGTGACGGCAGCTCGAAGCGGATCTGCTTGTCGCTCAATGTCTTCTTGGCGCGAACGATGCGCTGAGCCATGGTCGCCTCGGGGACGAGGAAGGCTCGGGCGATCTCGTCTGTCGACAGCCCGGCGAGGCAGCGCAGCGTCAGGGCGACCCGCGACTCGAGCGACAGCACCGGGTGGCACGCGGTGAGGACGAGTCGCAGCAGGTCGTCACCGATGTGGTCGTCCAGGGCGTCGACGTGGCCGTCCGAGTCGACGCCGGACTCATCGGCCGTGAGGTCCCGCGCGAGGACGGCAACCTTGCGCTCGTGGGTCGCCGTGCGACGGTGGGCGTCGATGGCCCGACGCCTGGCGGTCGTCATGAGCCAGCCCCCCGGGTTGGGTGGGATGCCGGAAGCCGACCACTGCTCGAGCGCCGCGACCAGCGCCTCCTGGGCGCTGTCCTCCGCGAGCGCCACATCGCCGGTCACGCGGGCAAGGCTCGCGATGAGGCGACCGGACTCGATGCGCCAGACCGCCTCGACGGCGCGCCGCGCGGCAGCCTCACCCCCGGTCTGGCCCGACGCATCCGTCACCCCTCGACCCTAGGCCGCGGACCCACCCCGAACGGACGAGCTGACGTCACTGCGGCGGTCCGAAATCCTCCGGCCCCATGATCTTGATGACGTCCGACTCGCCCTGCCATCCGGGCCACAGGTCGGCGTGGAGCTGCATGAAGCGCGACGTCCACTCGACGGCCTCCTCCTTGGAGCGCACGTCGTAGACGGCATACGAGATGTATTCCTTGGCTTCCGTGAACGGGCCGTCCATGACGGACAGCTCACCTCCGGCGACGGTGACGCGCGCACCTGCTGCGCTGGGCGCCAGGCCGGCGTTGTCGAGCAGCGCGCCCGACGCCGTGGCCTCGCCGCCGAGGTTCATGATCGCCGCCATGAGACCTTCGGGCGGCGGACCTGCTGGCTGGGTGCCCTTGAGGACGCTGATGTAACGCATGGGAATCTCCTTGTCGTCTGGGTCTGGTCGGTCAGGACCGCGTGGGTGCGGGTCCGTCGGCGAGCGAGCGGTAGAGGTGGACGGCGACGACGGCGAGCCAGGAGAAGACGAGGACCACCGCACCGGTGAAGAGCAGGTTGGCTGCGACGCTACCCGCGCCGGAGGCCACGCAGAGGAAGCCGCCGATGAAGACGACACCGGTCACCCGCGAGAAGAGGGAGACCCGACGTCCGCCCTCGGCCCTGAACCGACGCCCGAGCACGAAGCACGCGGCTGCGATCGCGACGAAGCCGACGCCTGCGGCCGCGAAGTGCCCGATGCCGTGGGCGGTCACGACGCCGACGCCCTCCGGCGTCCCGACAGGGAAGCCGAGCGCCGGGTCCGCACGCAGGAGGCCGGCAGCCACGAGACCGGCGCCGAAGACGCCGGTGAGCCGTGGAGCCCACCGGTCGCCAGGCCCACCCGCAAGCGCGCGCCGCAGACCGACCGCGAAGGCGAGCAGCATCAGCCCGGTGAGGACGAAGTTGCTGACCTGCACCCAGCCGAGGTCGCCGTTCTCGAGGAGGCTCCACTCGTGGCGGGTGAGGTCGAATCCCGGGCGGGTGACGGCCTGGCCCAGCGAGACGAGGACGTAGAACGGACCAGCGACGGCGCCCCAGCCGAGCAGGCTGCGGGTGACGTGCATCGGCGTCCACCCGTCGCCGCACTTGCCCACGCTGGGGATGGTGCCGGTCTGGGTGTGTCGAGATTCGGTGGTGGTCATGGTGCCCTCCCGGGTCAGGGGGCGCCGGCCTGGTGCCGTGCGCTGTCACCCCTTCCACGAGTGGGACGACCCCCGATCGACATCCGCGACGAAGAAGCTTCCGGACGGCCCGACCCCGGCATCACTCCCCGGGGTAGACGACCCCGGTCTGACGGCGTACGTCGTCCATCGTCTCCATGACGCGCAGCGTCGTCGCGTGCGGCAGGAGCGGTGACTCGGTCTCGCCGGCGACGAGGCAGCGGGCGAACTCGGCCGCCTCGTAGGAGAAGCCGCGCACGTCGTCGGTGAGACCGCCGGGCCGCTCGTCGAGGACCTCGTTGGTGCGGTTCACGAGCCGGATCGTCGAGCCGGCGCCGTAGAAGGTGCCGGACAGCTCGAGCCGCGCCTCGGTGCCCGCGACGACGGCGGTGCACGGCGTGACGCCGGCCATCGTGCAGGACAGGACGCCGTGGCCTCCCCCGGCTCCGGTGACCGTGATGGTCGTCGTGGCATCGACGCCGAGGTCGGTCAGCGTGCCGGCCGCCGACACGGACGTCGGGGCGCCGAGCACGAGGTCGGCGAACGACACGGGGTAGACGCCGAGGTCGAGCAGCGCCCCGCCCGCGAGCTCCGGCTGCGAGAGCCGGGCCGGGCCGTCGGGGTAGAGCCGCTGACCGTGGTCGGCGAAGACGCTGACGAGCTCGCCGATGAGGCCGGTCTCGACGACGTGGCGCACCACGTCGTAGTGCGGCAGGAAGCGGCTCCACATGGCCTCGACGACGAGCAGCCCCTGCCGCCCGGCGGCCGCGAGCACCTCGCGGGCCTCGGCGGCGCTGCGCGTGAAGGCCTTCTCGACGAGGACCGGCTTGCCGGCCTCGATCGCGAGCAGTGCGTGGTCGCGGTGCTCGGAGTGCGGCGACGCGACGTAGATCGCGTCGACCTCCGTGTCGGCGACGAGCTCCTCGTAGGAGCCGTAGGCGCGCGGGATCGCGAACTCGTCGGCGAAGTCCAGGGCGCGCTCACGGCTGCGCGAGCCGACGGCGACGACCGAGGAGGCCGTGCCGACCGCGACGGCGTCGGCGAAGGCGTGCGCGATCCCTCCGGGCGCCAGGACGCCCCAGCGGATGGCCGGCGCGTCGTGCGGGTCGGGCGTGCGCGGCTCGGGCAGCCGGAGGGCGACGTCGATGGGCAGGGTCATGCGATCACGTCCCAGAGGTGGTGGCGGATGTCGTGGACGAAGTAGAGCGAGAGCGTGCGGGCCGTGAACGTCGAGCCGTTGCTGCGCAGGGCCGGCCACTCCCACTGCGTACCCGTCGGGAGGGCGTATGCCGTCGCCGCCCTCTCGAACGCGACCGTGACCTCGCGTGCCACGACGTCCGGGTCGCAGCGCCAGTACTGCCGCTCGAGGGCCGTCTCGTCCTGGTCCCAGTTGGCGAACTGCACGAGGGAGCCACCGGCACCGAGGATCTGCTCGAGCCTCGCGCGCATGACGTCGCAGACGTCGCGCACGTGGCAGACGTACTCGAGCGGCGACCACACGCCCTCGGCCGGGCGGGTGCGCACGTCGTCGCGGCGCAGCGCCGCGGCATACCTCTTCCCGGCGTCGCGGAGGATCGCGGGGACGTCGGCGGGATCGGTGGCCGTGGCGTCGAAGCCGCAGTCGGGGCAGGGCCGGGTCAGGACCCACGTCCAGTCCGCGTCGTCGGGCGTCGAGGGCCCGGGGTCGGTGATCGGCTCGCTCATGCGCTCAGGGTATGGGGAGCCGCGGGCGTTTCCGACGTCTGTTCAGGACCCGTTCACGCTCGGGATACCGTATGTCTTCGTGCTCAAGGACTACCTGCCGTGGATCATCGCCGGCCTCGTCGTGCTGGCGCTGGTGGTCGGAGGGCTGGTCCTGACCCGCGTCGTGCCCGAGGCGACCGCGACGCGACGCCGCCGCCCACGCCCTCACCGGGACCACTTCCGGGCCGGCGACGAGGCGCCGGCGCCGCTCAAGCGCGCCGGCGTCGTCATCAACCCCACGAAGTTCCCCGACCTGCCCGCGGTGCGCGCGCGGATCACTGCCGCGTGTCTCGCGAACGGCTGGGGCGAGCCGCTCTTCTACGAGACGACCATGGAGGACCCCGGCCAGGGGCAGGCCGCGCAGGCCGTGCGTGACGGCGCCGACATCGTCTGCACCCTCGGCGGCGACGGCACGGTGCGCAACGTCGCCGGCGCGCTCGTCGGCACCGAGACGGCTCTCGGCATCCTGCCCGCGGGAACCGGCAACCTGCTGGCCCGCAACCTCGACCTGCCCGTCGCGCTCGAGACGGCCGTCACCGTCGCCCTGACGGGCCGCAACCGCCGCATCGACGTCGGCGAGCTCGTCATCGGCGCGGCGCCGATGGACGACGCCCCCGACGAGTCGGGCGACCCCGAGACCCACTCCTTCCTCGTCATGGCCGGCATCGGGATGGACGCGCAGATCATGGCCGGCACCAACGAGAACCTCAAGGCCAAGGTGGGCTGGCCGGCATACATGGTCTCCGGGCTCAAGCACCTCGTGTCGCCCGAGTTCCGCATCTCCGTCAAGGTCGACGACGAGCTCGAGTTCCGCCGCCGTGCCCGCATGGTCGTCATCGGCAACTGCGGACGTCTCCTCGGCGGTCTCGTGCTCATGCCGAACGCGCGGGTCGACGACGGACAGCTCGACGCGGTCATCGCGTCACCGCGTGGCGTCGTCGGTTGGGTGCCGGTCGCGACCCGCGTGGCCACCCGTCAGCGCAAGGGTCACCCGACCCTCGACCACAAGGCGTGCAAGGAGGTCCGGGTGCGCACCGACCGTCCGGTCCCCGTCCAGATCGACGGTGACGTCATCGGCGAGGCGAGCGAGGTCAGTGCCACGGTGCGTCCCGGATGCCTCACGGTGCGCGTCAGCCAGTAGCGGCCAGAGGGGCGTGCTTGCCCGACCACCTGCCGTCGGTGCCAGAGTTGCCACATGAGCACGCCAGCCTCCTTCTCCGGCTTCCCGGCCGGTGCCCTGTCGTTCTATGCCGAGCTCGAGGACCGCAACTCCCGGGACTGGTGGCTCGCCCACAAGGACGTCTACGAGCGCGACGTCCGTGAGCCGATGCTCGCCCTCCTCGACGGCCTCGAGGAGGAGTTCGGTGAGGCCAAGCTCTTCCGGCCGAACCGCGACGTGCGCTTCAGCGCCGACAAGTCGCCCTACAAGACGCACCAGGGTGCGCTCGTCGGATCCGGCACGGTCCTCGGCTACTACGTGCAGGTGAGTGCGGACGGCCTGCGGGCCGGTGGCGGCTTCCGTGCGGCGAGCCCCGCACAGACCGCCCGCTTCCGCGCCGCCGTCGACGCGCCGTCGAGCGGTTTGGAGCTCGAGTCCATCCTGGCCGCCCTGCGCGGCAAGCGTTTCGACGTGCTCGGCGAGCAGGTGAAGACGACACCGAGGGGGTATGCCGCCGACCACCCGCGCATCGAGACGCTGCGTCACAAGGAGCTCATGGTCATGCACGACTTCGGCGCGCCGGGCTGGCTCGGCACGAAGCGGGCCTTGACCGAGGTTCGCAACACCTGGCGCTCGGTGCGCCCGCTGACGGCCTGGCTGGAGGAGCACGTCGGCGCCGACGTGCCGGTCCGCCTCCACTGAGGTGTCCGCTCGGGTCATCCGACCTTGCGCGCGACGACGCCGAACATCGTCACGGAGAAGAACGCCGTCCCAGCGCTGGCGGCTGCCATCGCATCGGCCAGGAACTGGTCGGCCTCCGCGCGGGACAGTGCCCCCTCCTCCACCGCGGCATCGGCGTTGCGGTGGATCAGACCGCTGCCGAGCAGGGCACGCGGCGGCATGACGAGCGCTGCCGAGCCGATGTCGTCGTCGACGACCAGCCCGGCGACGCGGAGCTGGCTCGGCAGGTGCCGGGCCGCGAACGGGTTGGCCATGCGCCGCCAGTTCGCCTCGGCGTAGCGGCGCACGAGGTCGGGGTCGCCGGGGTGGCTGATGACGGTCCCCCAGTCACTGTCCAGCACGGCCACCCGTCCGTCGGGTGCGAGGACGCGCGCGAACTCGTGGGCCGCGGCCTGCGGGTCGGGGAGGTGCTGGAAGACGCGTTCGCACCGCAGCACGTGGACGGCGCCGTCGGCGAAGGGCAGGTCCGCGGCGTCCCCGTCCATGAGGGTCGCGGCCGACCCGGTCAGGGCCGCCCGGCGCGACCCCTCCTCCCGGAGGCCCGGGTTCGGCTCGATGCCAACCGCACGCCCGTCGGGGGCCACCGCCTCGGCGAGGCGCCGCAGCTCGGTGCCGGTGCCGGCGCCGACGTCGACGACGGACTCCCCCGGCTGAGGCGCGAGGGCTTCGAAGGCCCAGTCGCGCAGCCGGCGGACCGCCGGCTGCTGCTCCTGCGCGTCGAGGAGCGCGACGAGGGTGGCGACGCGGGCCGCGCCGCCCTCACCGATCCGCTCGCGCGTGAACATGCTCGGCGCGGCTCCCGACCCTTCCTGGTGAGGAGTCGGGACCGACGAAGGGGTCACGCCTCCAGCATGCTGCTCGGCCCCCGGGTCGAAGCCCCGTTTGCCGATAACCGCCGGGGTGGGCGCTACGTTGGCCCGGTGACCCAGCGCAGCGTCCCGGTCGACGCATACATCATCGGTGCCGGCCCGGGCGGGCTGGCCACGGCCGCCGCCCTCGAGGCCCGCGGGTTGCACGGCGTCGTCCTCGAACGGAGCAACGGCGTCGGCACGTCGTGGCGCGGGCACTACGACCGCCTGCACCTGCACACGCCGCGCGAGCTCTCCGGCCTGCCCGGCTTCCCCATCCCCAAGGAGATGGGCCGCTGGGTCTCTCGCGACGACGTCGTGCGCTACCTCGAGCTGTATGCCGCCCACCACCGACTCGATGTCCGCCTGAACACCGAGGTGCGCCGTGTCGACCGGTCCTCGGACGGCGGCTCGTGGACCCTCACCCTCGCGGACGGGACGACCCTGACCGCCCCGTACGCCGTCGTCGCGACCGGGTTCAACCACACACCGCGCGAGCCGGATGCGCCTGGGCTGCAGGAGTATTCCGGTGAGGTCGTGATGGCCCGCGACTACCGCAACGGGTCGGCACACGCCGGCAGGGACGTCCTCGTCGTCGGCACGGGCAACACCGGCACCGAGCTCGCCGTCGACCTCGTCGAGCACGGCGCTGCGCGCGTGCGCCTGGCCGTCCGCACCGTGCCGCACATCCTGCGCCGCAACACCGGGCCGTATGCCGCGCAGTACACCGGCATCGCCGTGCGCCATCTGCCCACGGCCTTCGTCGACCGGGTCGCGCCGGTCGTGGAGCGCATCCAGACCCCGGACCTGTCGGCGCAGGGGCTGCCGCGACCGGACACCGGCCTGCTGACCCGCGTCGAGCGCGACAACGCGATCCCGGTGCAGGACGTCGGCATCATCGACGCGATCCGGTCCGGGGCGGTCGAGCCGGTCGCCGCGCTCCGCGAGTTCGACGGCGACAGCGTCGTGCTCGCGGACGGCACGCGCCTTCGGCCCGACCTCGTCGTCCTCGCGACCGGGTACGCCCAGGGACTCGAGCCGCTCATCGGCCACCTCGGCGTCCTCGACGACAAGGGCCGCCCCGTCGAGCGCGGGGGACGCACGGCGCGGGGCGCGAAGGGGCTCTGGTTCACCGGCTACACCAACCCCATCTCCGGGATGCTGCGGGAGATCTCGATCGATGCCCGCAAGATCGCCCTCGCCATGGCCCTGCGCAAGCGCCAGGAGATCAAGGACCTGCGCCGCCAGGCCGCCTGACCCGGGACTCCTCAGGGGCGGTGCTGGCCGCCGAGGTTGAGGAAGGCGGCGGCGACGTCGTCGGTCTCGGCGACGGCGCGGGCGAGCGCCTCGTCGCTCGGCAGGCCGGACGCCAGCAGCTCGTGGTGTCGCGTCATCGTGGACGCCGCGACGTCGTCGGGCACGGGCGAGACCGCCGCGACGACCGACCGCGCCCCGAGGGAGAGCAGCGACACGGCGAGGCCGAGGGACTCGTGACCGGGGCGAGCAGACGTCAGGCCGACCTCGCACGCCGAGAGCACCACGTGGTCGGCGCACACGCCGGTGGGCTGCAGCTCGTGGGCGAAGACCGGCCCGTCGTGGAGCACGAGCGACGAGAACAGCGGCGACTCGACCTGGTGCGTGCCGTGGGCGGCGACGTGGACGACGCCGGGCCGGGACAGGGCATTTACGAGCTCGTCCCGCCGGGAGGGCTCCACGAGGCGGGCCCCGTCGCCCCACGTGCCGACGATCGCCCGACCCTCGCTCGACGCGCGCGGCACCGACGGGCCGACGCTGACGTGGACCTCCGAGGCACCGGAGGCACCGGAGGCACCGGGCGCGTCGTCACGTGCCACACCCCGCCGCGCGAATGAGGTCAGCGACAAGGCAACGGTGAACGGCCGCCCGACCATGGAGGGCAGCAGCGCCCACGGGAGCGCTGAGAGCTCGGGACAGGTCACGACGACGAGCCCGCGGTCGGAACGCCACGGCCGAAGCAGGGCATCGTCGAGCTCGGCCGCGCTCGCCCGAAGCGAGGACCAGACGGCTCCCGCTAGCGGGCCGAGGTGGTGCGTGGCGGCAGCACGGAGGTCGACGCGTACGCGCTGGGCCAGCTCGGCGGCGCGGTCGGCCGCCACGAGCTCCCGCATGGTCGCCCGGCCGCCCACGACGCCGACCGCACCGATGCGGCCGCGGTGCCGGTAGAACCACACGAGGTCGCGGTCGACCCGGCTGAGGTGCTCGCGAGCCTCGCGCACCCGCACCGGGGCAGCACGGGTCGTCCCGACGGTGCGGCTCAGGGCCCAGTCACGGTCGCGGATCTGCCGTTCGAGGCGCGAGGCGTGGTCGTGCAGCTCCCGGACCTGCGCGGGGTCGTTCTCACCGCGCAGGTGGCCGCGTACGGACCGCAGCTGTTCCGTGAGCTGGGCGAGCTGCTCGTCGTCGGGTCGCCCGAGGGACGGGAGCCGATCCGTCGCGCTGCGCCACCGTTCGAGGGCCTCCAGCACTGAGGCGCTGCCGCGCGGCACGGCGAGCTCGAGGTCCAGCTCGGACAACCGGGCGCCGTGCACCGCGCGAGCCGTGCGCAGGTCGAGGCTCGCGCTGCCCTGCTGGCCGGCCGCGAGCCGGCGGGACGCCCGCACGAGGATGCGCCGGGCCGGGGTGACGTCGCCCGTGGCCACGAGCGTCATCGCCGTCACGACCGCCGCGTCGAGCTCGTCGGACAGCGAGCCGGTCGAGACCCGCTCGAGGCTGAGCAGGCGGGTGTTCGCGGCCGCCGCGTCCCCGGCGAGCAGGAGCGCCTGCGCCGCGACGACGCGAGCGCTGTCAGCGAGCTCCGGGTCTCCGAGCTCCGCCGCCGTCTCGGTGAGCTCGTCGGCCGTCGCGGCCGCAGCGAGAGCGCCCGTGGTGTCGCCCGTGGTGTCCCCCACGAGAGGCGGGACCGGCTCGGCCTCTGGCTGTCCCTGCGCGCGACGCGTCCTCCGCTGCCGGTCGAGGTCCACGAGCAGCTCGACGAGTCTCGCCTTGGCGGCCCACGCGGTCGCCCCGATGCGCCCGTAGGTCTCGCGGGCCGACACCGCGGCACCCGTGGCGAGGCCCAGGTGCCCGAGGAGCCGGTGGGCACGGGCCAGGGCGAGCTCGAACTCCGCTCGCATCTGGTCGTGCCCGTCGCCGGCGAGCTCGGCAAGTCCCGCGTGCAGTGCCTCCACGGCCTCCTTCACGAGCCCGGCCTCGAGCAGGACCTGGGCGCGGTCCAGCCGGGCCGGCCCCTGGAAGACGTCGGCCTCGAGCTCCTGGGCGCGAGCCATGCCGGCCAGCGACCGCGGGATGTCACCGAGGAGGTATGCCGCATACCCCTCGTTGTGACGAGCCATGAACTCCTGCTCGGCCCCTCCCAGCTCGTGCGCGAGGCGCGCCGCCTCCGCGAAGGAGTCGAGAGCCTCCTGCGGCCGCAGCAGCTCGAAGGCCAGCATCCCCCGACTCAGGTGCACCGAGCACTGCTCGCGCTCGGTGAAGGCATCGAGCCGGCGCACGGCCCCCTCGAGTCCGTCCCAGGCCGAGGCGAGGTCACCGACGCGGCCGTGGATGTTGGCGCGCTGGTAGTCCAGGCGCGCCCGGAGCCGGTCGTCGCCGAGGTCCTCGACGAGCTCCTCGGCCTCCGCGAGCCGTGCTGACGCCGTCTCGAGCCCCGACAGCATGAACTCGGTCAGGGCCAGCGTGATGAGCGTCTTGCAGCGCAGCTCCAGCCGCTCAGCCGAGGGAGCAGATCCGGCCACCCGGTCGATCTCGTCCAGTGCCGCCGTCAGCGAGCGCGCAGCGTCGACCGGCCTCCCGGCCATGTTGTCCGCGGCGCCCTGCTCGCGCAGGGCGCGGGCACTGTCGAGCAGATCGATGGCTCCCGCCCGGCCTCTCGCTCAGGGCCGGTCACCACGTGTGTCGGGATCGTCAGATCTGGATCGTCGGGGTGATGACCGGTCTCGTGTCCTCGTTGCCCGGGTCGGTCACGACGAAGTGCACCGGCCCATGGGGTAGATCATCCAGAACGAAGCGGCCGTTCGCATCCGAAATCACCGAGCTGCTCCCCTCCGCCGTCACAGCCTGGACCCGGGCGCCGGGTGTCGTGACCCAGCCATCGACGCGGACGCGGTCCTCGAGCTCGTCGGAGTCCATCGGGCCGGCCGAGACCATGAGGCTCAGCGAGGCAGCCGTGAAGGTCACCGACTCCGTGGGAGTCGGCTCAACCGTGACCTCCGCGCCCCGCGTCGTCAGCAGCGCGGAGTCCATCAGCTCGGCGACCTCGGCGTGCAGCGCGTGCACCGTGATCGCGAACTTGACCCGCTCGGCGAGGTCGCTCGGCACGGGGTCGGCGTGACCGAAGAGGTCCCGCACGTGGCCCAGGTTGGCGATGTCGCGGGCATCGATGGCGTCCGTGTGCGATGTCATGTCAGACCGCCCATCCGGGGTCGGAGCCGAGGGTGGTCCTCAGCTTCTGGAGGCAACGGCCGCGGGTCGGGCCGATGCTGCCGACGGGCATGCCCAACGACTCCGCGATGGCGGCATAGTCAGGACGGTCGGCGAACGCGATGACCCGGAGCAGCTCCTGGCACCGCGGGGTGAGGGTCGAGACGTGCCTCCACAGCACGCGCTGGCGCTCGGAGAGGATGGACTGCGCCTCGGGGTCGAGCTGTTGCGCCGGAGGCTCCGGCACCTCCTCGACGCCGAGCTCGCGCCGGGCCCCGCGCGCCAGGCGCCAGACCTCGCGCTTGACGACGACGACGAGCCAGCCGAGCACCGCCGCCGGCTCGTTGATCGAGTCGGCCCGGTCGACGAGCTGGAGGAAGGCGGTCTGGATGGCGTCCTCGCACGTCGCCGGCGCGCCGCCCTGGGAACGCGCAGCGTTCCACAGCACGGGCGTCACGAGGTCGACAAGCTCCGAGAGCCGCTCCCGGTCACCAGCGCGGTAGGCGGAGAACGCTTGACCAGCGAGGGTCCCGAGGCCGTCGGGTGCGGTGGGGGTGGGTGTCATGACCGCGTCCTCGCGATGCAGGTGCGCAGCGCCCGGATGGCCCGTTTGCGCATGGTGGACGACGAGACGTCGGTGAGGCCGCCCTCGTCGATGAGGGCCGCAGCCAGCTCGGCCGCGAAGACCGGAGTGGCGAACGACGTGCCGCTCCACACGCCGAAACCCCCCGTGTAGTCGTCCGGGTCGACCGTGCAGCGGACCGTGCCGTCGGAAGAGTCCTGGGCCGAGGGCTGACCCATGCCGTTCGTGAGGGGCAGGGTGCTGACGACGGAGACCCCGGAGCGCACCGCGCTGACGACCGTGAGGTTGTTGGAGAAGAGCGCCACGGTCGTGCCGTCGGGGTTGGTCGCGCCGACGCTGGCGAGCGGCGGCACCGACGCCCGGGTGATCCGCTGCGGAGGGGCGGCCGCGAGCGCTGCCGGGACGAAGGGCGCGTCGGTGCCGTCGTTGCCGACGCCGGCGACCACGAGGACCCCGTTGTCGGCGAACCGGTCGAGCAGGTCGGCTACGGGTCCGGACGTGTAGGTGCGGTCCTCGGCGTAGTAGCCGAGCGACAGGGACAGCACGTCGACGACCTCAGCCGCGTCGTCGTTCTCCTGTCCGTGCACGTGCCGGTCGAGCAGGGCCTGCAGGACGTCGAGCATGACGCTCTCGTCGACGACGCCGTCGTCGCCCATGACCGGGATCGACAGGATCGTCGCCTCGGGGCAGCCCTGCCGGACCAGCCCGGCGATGAACGTCGCGTGTCCCTGGAGCAGCCCGACGGGCTCGGCCGGCGCCGGCGCCGAGATCGGCGGCTCGCCGGGCCCCGTGAGGAGGGGCACGAGCCGGCCGTCCTTGAGCTCCATCCGGACGACTCCCTCGTCGTCCGTGAACCACGGGTGCGCGGCGATCGCCGTGTCGGGGACGACGACGACCGGTCTGCGATCGACGGGACGTGCTCGCAGACGCGGGTCGGGCAGCGCGAGGGCGACCGGCATACGGCCTCCGCGCCCCGGCACGGCGTACTCCTGGAGGGCCGACCCCCCGACGCCACCCCAGTAGCCACCCACGCCCCCCCAGTAACCGCCCACGCCACCCCAGTAGCCGACCCCGCCCCAGTAGCCCACGCCACCCCAGTAGCCAGCCGGGCGGAGCACGTGCTCGAGACTCAGCTGCTCGGCGACCGGGTCTCCGGCCTGGCGCAGTCGCTGGAGCACGCTCCACGCGTCGACGGGGTCGATCGAGCGGGTCGGCGTCAGCGTGATGCTCGTGCCCCACGTGGGCTGGTCGAGGTCACGCGGGCTCCCGTCGGGCCGCGGCGTCACCCGGAAGTCGAGCTCGAGCCTGGCGAGGGCCGCGCGCAGCTCGTCGAGTCCTCGGGGCCGTCCGCCACCCGTCGCACTGCGCACGAGCAGGCGGTCGGAGAGGTAGAGCGCGGGAAGGGGCGGGCGGCCGTCGGTCAGGCGCATCGCCGTGGCCGGGTCGAGCGCACGGACGGGCGGTCGCTCGGGGCGACGTGAGCCGTCGCCTGCACCGTCGCCGTTCGCGCCCTGCGGGACGTCGGGACCCGACTCTGACATCGACAACCTCCTGAGGGGCGGGCTGGTGTTGAAAGACCCTTACACCCGACTGAGTGTGCGTATGCGGTTTCCTGATACATCCAGCCCTCCGAAAACTCTTTGTCCGGGGATGTATCACCACGGGAGCCGGTGACTCTGGGTGTTCAGGGGAACGGTCATCGGGTGCCTCGGGGGCGCTGCGGAGGGGCAGCAGGCCCGGTGACTGCAGGGACCGGGACTTCCATGGGGGCGGTCCCGTCGTGGGGCGTCGGGCCTGGCAGCACCGGCGCCCCCTCCCCCTGCCCACAGGAGGGGACGAACCGCAGAACGGGGGCGTATGCCGTTGCCGCGCGTCGCGCCCCTGCGCTCGCCACCCGTGGCGCATACTTGGCGGACGTGAGCGGACGTCGGGGCCGCCGCGTGAGTTCGGGGAGTCAGATGCAGGTCAGGGCAGGCGTTCGCAGCACCGGAAGCCGGCGGGGCGGATTCGCCTCCGTCGCAATGGCGGTCGTCCTGGGCATGACGTTGTCGGCGTGCAGCACGGCACCGCAGACCACGGCGACGGGGTCGTCGACGGCGCAGCAGACGACGCCGACCACCGCGGCGACCACACCGGCCGGTGACGACACGACCGGCCCCATCCCGACGGTCACGGCCGACCCGCTCACCCCGACGAAGCCGACGCCGAGCGCGCCCGTCACTGCGAGCGCCACGCGCACCACCACCGTGCCCACCCCGACGGTGACGACGCCGGCCCCGGGTCCGACGACCGATCCCGGCAGCGTGGCGGGCTCGTGCGAGCGGACCCTGCCGGGATACCCCGTGCTCGAGCCCGGCGCGAAGGGTGCGGCGGTGCGGACCCTGCAGTGCTTCCTCGACGACGGCGCCTACGGGCCCGTGGCCGTCGACGGCGTCTACGGCGCCCAGACGCGAGCGGCCGTCAAGAAGGTCGAGGCGAGCTTCGAGGGCCCGCGGCCCGCACCCGGCCGCATCGACGCCAGCATGTGGGTGCTGCTCATCTCACGCTCGCTCGGCACCCAGACCCTCAAGGTCGGGTCGAAGGGCGCCGAGGTCGTGACGCTCCAACGGGCGCTCCGCGCAGCCGGCGGCACCATCACCGTCGACGGCGACTTCGGCGCTGAGACCAAGAAGGTCGTCCAGCGCTTCCAGCAGGCCAACCGGGTCGGGGACGACGGTGTCGTCGGCGAGGAGACGCTCTTCCTGCTCAAGATGGGCGCGACGATCGGCTGACCCGGCCGTTCGGGCCCGGCGTCGGACGGCTCAGGCCCGCAGGTCGTCGAGCCAGGCCCGGGCCTGGTCGAAGTCCTCGTCGGAGGTGCCTGGACGCGCGTCGGGGCGACCGCCGTCGGCCCGCGGGTAGGACCCGAGGAAGCGCACCTCGGCGCAGACCCGGCGCAGACCCATCAGCGTCTCGCCGACCCGGGCGTCGAGGAGGTGGCCCTCGAAGTCGATGGAGAAGCAGTACGACCCCATCGCCGCCCCGGTCGGTCGCGACTCGAGCCGCGTCATGTTGACGCCGCGGACCGCGAACTGCTCGAGCAGCTCGAGCAGGCCACCGGCGTGGTCCTCGCGCTGGAAGAGCACGACGGTGGTCTTGTCGGCGCCGGTCGGCTCGGGCAGCGTGCCCGGGCGCGCGACGAGGACGAAGCGCGTGACGGCCGACGCGTTGTCGCCGATGTCCTCGGCGAGGACCTCGAGCCCCTCGTTGTGCGCGGCGACGGGAGCACACACCCCGGCGTCGAACATGACCTCGCCGGGCTGGCCCAGTGCCGCCGCGCTCGCCGCCGTCGACAGTGTCGGGACGTACTCCGCGCCCGGCAGGTGCCCACTCATCCAGCCCCGCACCTGGGCCCAGGCGTGCGAATGGGTGCCGACGGTGCGGACCCGGTCGAGCGGCGTACCCGGTCGGGCGCACAGCACGAAGGTGATGGGGACGAGCACCTCGCCGATGACGACGAGCGGCTCGCCCGTCGCGAGCGAGTCGAGGGTCGCGGAGACGCCGCCCTCGACGGAGTTCTCGATCGGCACCATCGCCGCGTCGATGTCGCCGGCGCGCAGGGCCGACAGGGCGGCGTCGACAGACCCGAAAGGCAGGTGATCCCGACCCTCGGCGGCGTCCCACGCGTCGAGCGCCATCTGCGTGAACGTGCCGCGGGGACCGAGGTAGCCGAAGCGGTGCAGCTCGGCGGGCGTGCGGGGCGGCGTCACGACGCGTCCTTCGTCAGGTCGGGCCGGCCGGCCGGCCGCACGGAGCGGCTCGGGCCCGGCTCGTCCTTGGTGGCCGAGGCCAGCGCCTGCTGCTCCTCGGGGGTCAGGGTGATGCTCGACCGGCCGCCGACGATGCCCTTGGCATACGTGCGGGACTCGCCGCGGGCGTGGATCGAGCTGAGGACGATGCCGTCGCCGAGATCGTCGACGATCGCGGCGGAGAACGACAGGCGCCCACCCATGTCGCCGAACGCGTCGTAGCGCACGACGGCGACGTTGCGCAGGCTCTGGCGCACGTCGTCCTCCGCGCTCGCGACGTGCTCCCGCAGCGCGGCCAGCTCGGCCGTGAGTCGGTCGATGCGGTGGTTCTGGGTGGCGGCCACGCGCGCGATGTCGGTCTGTCCGCCGTCGTCGAGCGCGGCGAAGTCGCGTCGCACCCCGGCCAGCCGCTGCTGCGCGGCGACGGCGAGCGCGAGGGCGAGCAGCGCGACGGCGACGGCCACGATGGCCAGGGTCGTCAGCGTCGAGGCGTCCACGATCGGCAAGGGTAGCCGCGCAGGTGGCGCGGGGCCCGTCGGTTCCAGCCCGTGACCGTGCCGGGGGCCGACAGGCCCGGTTTGTAGTCTGTCCCCCGTGATCCGCCGCCACCCCGTCAAGACGCTCGTCGTCCTGCTCCTGGCACTGGTGGCTGCTCTCACCCTCGCCTATGCCGGGCGCACCACCGTCCCCGTGCCGCCCACGACGCCGCCGCAGCCGGGCCAGTCGCTCGTCGTCGTGGGGCTCGGGGGCCTGTCGTGGGACGACGTCTCGGCCGAGGACACCCCGATCCTCTGGGGACTGCTCCGCGACGGCTCGGCAGCCTCGGTGTCGGTCAAGAGCCTGCGCCTGACGACGTGCCCCACCGACGGCTGGGCCACGGTCTCCGCCGGTGAGGCGGCCGGACCGGACACGACCGAGGCGCGCCCGCAGTGCTCCCCGCTCCCCTCGGTCACGGGCGACGCCGCCTCCGGCTTCAGGATCAGCGGCTTCAGCGCCCTGGCGACCGCGTCCCGCGAGGCGGAGTTCCGGGCCCAGCTGGGCCTGCTCGGCGACAGCTTCGCGGCCCAGAAGACGTGCATCCAGACGGTCGGACCGGGGGCCGCCCTCGCCGCCGCGACCTCCGACGGCAAGGTCGCGAAGTACTCCCCGTTCCAGGCGACCACCCTCGTGTCCGACCTCGCCCAGTGCCCGGTCAGCATCGTGGACGTCGGCGGCATCGACACGACCGACCCCAACCCGACGCGACACCTCGAACGGATCAACGGCCTCGAGCGCCGCATCGAGTTCGTCATGGACGCCATGCCCAGCGGCGCCGACCTCGTGGTGGCGGGGCTCGCCGACCGCGACCAGCAGGAACGGCTGCGGCTGCTCACGGCGAGCGGTCCCCACTACGGACCGGGTCTGCTCGCGTCCGCCTCCACCCGACTCACCGGCGTCGCCCAGCTGTCCGACATCACGGCCACGATCCTCCAGCGTGGAGGCGTCGAGGCGAAGTCCGAGATCGGCGGCCGGGCCCTGAGCGTCGTCCCCTCGGCGAACAACAGCGAGTCGACCGCCGCCAGCAAGCTCACGGCGCTCACCGACATCGACACCAAGGCCGACGCGATGCACCGCATCGTCGCGCCCTTCCTCATCCTCTGGCTCGCCGGCACCGTCGTCGCCATGTTCGTCCTGTGGCTGGTCGTCCGACGGGCCCGACCGTGGAACCGACGGTTCACGCGGGCGCGTGTGCTGCGCCTGGCGCGGCTCGTGGGGCTCGTCTCGGCGGCGATGCCCGCCGCCACCTTCCTGGCGAACCTCGTGCCGTGGTGGCGGGCGTCGACGAACACCGTCGCGCTCGTCGCGATGCTCCTCGTCCTCGTGCTCGTCGTCAGCGCCCTGCTCGCCCTCGCCTGCCTGAAGGGCCCGTGGAGCAGCTCGGCTCTCGGTCCGCTGGCGGCGATGTCGGCCATCACCGCGGGGGTCATCGGCATCGACCTGCTCACGGGGTCGCGCCTGCAGATCTCCTCGATCTTCGGGCTCCAACCGCTCGTCGGCGGTCGCTTCTACGGCATGGGCAACGTCGCCTTCGCGTTGTATGCCGCCGCCGTCCTGCTCCTGTGCGCCGCCCTCGCGCACGCGCTCGTCCGCCGGAACGCGCCGCGCCTCGCCGTGTTCGCCGTCGTCGTCGTGGGCGGCGTGGCGCTCGCCGTCGACGTGCTCCCGGCGTGGGGGGCCGACTTCGGCGGCCCCATCGCGCTGGTGCCCGCGCTCGGCTTCCTGCTCATGGGCGTCGTGGGGTGGCGCACCTCGGTGCGCAACGTCTCCATCGTCCTGCTCGTCGCCGGCCTCGTCGTCGGACTCGTGTGCTACCTCGACTGGCGCCGGCCCGAGGCGGAGCGCTCGCACCCGGGGCGCTTCCTCCAGACGGTCATCGACGGCGGCGCCTGGGACGTCATCTCCCGCAAGCTGTGGGCCAACGTCTCCCTCTCGGTGCACCTGCCGGTCCTGCTCGTCCTCGTCGTCGCGCTCATGGTCGTCGGGGTCATCATCGTGCTGCGGCCCGGCACCTTCGGCACGGAGCCGCTGCGGCGCCTGCTCGAGGAGGCCCCGATCATGCGCCGCGGCCTGCTCTCGGTCATCGTCATGGCCGTCATCGGCTTCCTCACCAACGACTCCGGCGCGGCGATCCCGCCGGTGGCCGCGATCTTCACCGTGCCGCTCGTCGTCTCGGCGGTCATGCACTTCCTGTCCATCGAGGCACGCAACGCGCCGGTGCGCCGACGTCGCGACCGCCACCTCTGACCCGTTCCGGGGCCATGGAGCCGGTCAAGGCCGCCCTCGCGGCCCGTTCAGCCCGGGCCGAGGCGACGGCGCAGCCGGCGGACGCCGAGGGCCAGGGCGACGTCGCGATACTGCGCGGCGCGGTGCACCTGGGCGCGCCAGTCGGCGCCGGTGACCCGGTGCTGCAGGTCGCACGGCACCTCGAGGACGGTCAGGCCGGCATCGAGCACGTCGACGGTCATGCCCACCTCGACGCCCCAGCCGCGGGCGAAGGGCGTCGCCGCAGCGATCGCGGCCGGCGAGAGGCAGCGCATCCCCGAGAGGGGCTGCTTCGCGGACCAGCCGGTCAGCTCCTCGATGCCGCGCCGGGCGAGGCCGACGACCAGTCCGTGCCCGCCGGCGCTGCCCTGCTGCGCAGGCAAGGTCGCGATGGTGAGGTCGGCCTCGCCGCGGGCGACGGGTCCCACGAGCGCGCCGACGGCCTGGGCTGATGCCTCGAGGTCGGCGTCGACAAAGAGCACCGCTGTGCTGTCGTCGAGCCGCCCGACGCGGCGCAGCCCGGTGACGCGACCGAGGCCGCTCATCATGGCGTCTGCCTTGCCGTGGTTGCGCGGGAGGCGGACCACCTCGGCACCCGCGCGGGCGGCGATGGCGGCGGTGCCGTCGGTCGAGCCGTCGTCGACGACCACGACGACACGGACGCCGGGGATCGTTCGCACCCCGCAGATCGTGGCGGCGATCCGCGCCGACTCGTCCTTGGCCGGGATGACGACGGCGACGGACAGGGGCGGGGTCGTCATCGTCACCCGTCCTCTCAGCGCAGGGTGACCTGGCGGTTGGTCAGCCCGGCCCTGGCACCGCGCTCGGCGGCCGTGAGCGGCTCGGTGGCAGCGGCGGCGGCGTCGATCTTCGTCCTCATGGCCGCGACGGGAGCCTCGAAGTCGGCGGCCTCGGAGCCGGGGTCGACCTCCCACACCGGGATGAGCAGGCCGCTCGAGCGGAAGCAGCCGAGCAGACGGCCGTTCTCGCCGAGGTGGCTCTCACCGGCCGCGTGCAGGCGAGCCAGGGCGCCCGTGGCCGCATCCTCGTCGAACGGCAGCACCCAGCGGACGTAGGTGCGTTCGCCGATGCGGCACCAGAAGGCCGACGGCGCGGCCTCGAGCTTCACGGTCGGGATGGCCGACTCGTTGGCGCGCTCGAGGGACTCCTTGCCGTCGGCGTCGAGGTCGGCGTCCGCGACCCAGAAGTCGAAGCCCTCGTGCAGCTGCATCTCGAAGGGCGCGTCGGTGTCGAGGACGTCCTGCAGGCGTGGGGTGTCCGCCATCGAGACCGGCAGCGTCGCGACGGGCGAACCGGCCTCGGCGACGGCTGCGAGCGCGATGGCCTGCGCGATGTCACGGCTCGTGTCGCCACTGCCGTTGCCGGACTGGATGCCGACGACGACCTCGCCGCTCTCGCGGTGCAGGCCCGGCCAGGCGAGCGGGAGCACGGTCGCGATCGTCACCTCGTCGGGAGCGCCCTCGGGCGCCTTGCCCTTGGCGAAACGCACGGTCGCGGTCGCGGCCGGGACGATCTCGCGCATCGCCACCCAGTCGGTCTCGTTGGGCAGGCCCTCGAAGGGACGGGCCACGAACGGGGCCGGAAGCGGACGTGCGGAACGGTCAGCGCGCTCGCCGCGCGGTCGACGTGATGCCTTACCCATGCGCGCCACCCTAGTGGCCGGGCCGTGGTCAGCCGAACGCGGTCGCGAGCGGCGCGAGTGCCAGCACGTCGTCCGGTACGTCGAGCCCCACCGGGGCGATGAACGCCGTCGTGACACCCCGCTCGGCGAGGCCGGCGAGGCGGACGGCATGCTCGGTCGCGGTGCCCGCGTGGTGCCGGGCCGCGAACGTCGCTGCCGGGGCCCGGCCGCGGTGGCGCTCGACGCGTGACCAGACGTCGTCACGGTCCCGACCGACGAGAGGCAGGTCCAGCACCGTCGCGTGGACCGTCGACGGGTCGCGGCCGCCCTCTCGCACCATGGCGAGGTAGCGCTCGACCTTGGCGAGCCCCACCTCGTCGGACGGCACGTTGCAGCCGTCCCCGAGACGAGCCGCGATGCGCAGCGTGCGGTCACCCCCACCGCCGACGATCAGGGGGAGGTCACCGACCGGCCGGGGGTACGACGTCGTCTCGGGGAGCGAGACCCGCTGTCCGGCATACGGCTTGGTGCCGGGCGCCCAGAGGGCCCTCATGGTCTCGATCGACTGCTCCAGCGCGTCGAGGCGCGCTCTCGCAGAGGGAAACCCGAGGGCGTATGCCGCGTGCTCGCGTTCCCACCAGCCCGCACCGACCCCGACGAACGCTCTCCCGCCCGTCAGGGCCGACAGCGTCGCCGCGGCCTTGGCCGTGATGCCGGGGGCCCGGAAGGTCACCGGCGTCACGAGCGTCCCGAGCTGGAGCCGCGTCGACGAGGCGGCCAGGGCGCCGAGCGTCACCCACGGCTCGGGGATCGGGTCCCAGGCGCGCCCGACCTGCGGGATCTGGATGAGGTGGTCCATGAGCGCGATGCCGGCGAGCCCGGCCTCCTCGGCGGCAGCCGCCATGTCGCGCAGCCATGCGAGGAGGTCTCCGTCGGCCGGGAAGCGTGACAGCTGGAGCACGACCCCGTGCAGGCCGGATCGGATGAGAGGGTCCGCGAACTCCGGGCGGCGTGCCGTGCCGCCAGGCTCGGGTGGGTCCGGCGTGGGTTCATCGGGTGTCACCCGGACGACCTGCCACCCCTCCGCCTCGAGCAGGTCCGCGGTGGCGGCGACCGAGGCGAGCTGGCTCGTGAGGACGCGGGCCGGGACCGGGCGCTCACGAGCGGCGTTGCGCGAACGGCATACGGCCGCAGGCGTTTCGAGGACGACGGCGACGGCCGGAAGACCGGCGGTCCGGGCTGCGGCCAGCCAGCGGCGGCGCCTGACCACGTCGGTGCCGAGCGTGTCGACGACGGTGGTCAGCCCGCGCCCGACGCGGGCCGAGACGACCTGCTCGAGAAGGGCGAACGCGTCGACCGTGGCGTCGAGGTCGTGCTCACCGCTGCCGACGACCCCGCGCAGCAGGTCCGAGGAGACGACCTCGGCAGGGCGGTAGCGGGACGACGCCCAGGTCGACTTGCCCGAGCCCGACGCACCGACCAGCACGACGAGGGCCGGGTCGGGCAGCAGCACGGCGGCGGGTCTCCGCGCCAGTCAGTGCGAGCGGCGTCGGGAGGGGCCGCCGAGCGAGGCCCACACCGTGCGCCCGTGGGGCTCCTCGATGACACCCCACTCGTGGGCCAGGGACCGGACGATGCGCAGGCCGCGACCGCCGGGCGCCCAGGTCGTGGGCGGCGCAGGACGAGGGACGGTCGGGCCGCCGCCGTCGGACACCTCGACCTCGACGACGTTGTTCTTGACCTTCCAGTGGATGCGGATCGCACCGTCGGACAGCGGCCTGGCGTGGCGGATGGCGTTGGCGACGAGCTCACTGACGACGATCTCGGCCTCGTCGATCACCTGCGGCACCACCTCGCGGGCCACGAGGTCCTCGACGAGCTCCTTGCGGATGCGCGGGGCCGCGGACGGCGCCCACTGGATGCGGACCGTGCGCTTGTCGCCCAGCGGCGCCGCTGGGACGTTGCTCATCGTGGATCTCCTCGCGATCGTCTCGGCTCGTCCGACACCGCCACCGGCTGTGCCCGCCGAACCGTCCCCCTGTGTGCTCGCCACGTCACGTCCTCCTCACGAGCGCGCCGCGTACCGCGGTCGACGAACCGTAACCAAACCTGTGCCGTACCTCAATGGAGTGTGACTTTTTTCCGTGGCACGTGTCCGGCGATTCCGTCAGATCGGGTCATCTAGTGCATTGCCTAGAAGTGCCGATACGACGTCATCGCCGTCAGCCCAAGCGGCATGTCATTCGCTCCTTACCCGATCGAGAACCCCTTGCACATGAGACAGTCGCGATATATCGTCGACCTATCGCGACTGTTCGTGAGTCGCGTTCGGACAAAGGAGAACCACCATGCACGGACACCGACACACCAGACGAGAATCCGGCTGGGACGGCGGCTGGGGAGGTGGCTGGGGAGGTCAGGGCAGCGGCCCCGGCTTCGGACCCGGCCGCGGCCCGTGGGGCGGTCCCGGAGGACCCGGCGGCCGTGGCCGCCCCGGCCCTCCCCCGTGGGTCGCCGACCTCGTCCGCCACTTCGGCGGCCCCGGCGTCGGCCCGGAGTTCGGCGGTCGCCGCGGACCCCGCGCGCGTCGCGGGGACGTCCGCGCCGCCATCCTCGACGTCCTGGCCGGCGACGAGATGAACGGCTACCAGCTGATCCAGCAGATCTCGGAGCGCACGGGCGGGGCCTGGAAGCCCAGCCCGGGGTCGGTCTACCCGACCGTCCAGCAGCTCGAGGACGAGGGCCTCGTCGAGGGCCGCGACGTCGAGGGCCGGCGACTGCTGCGCCTCACCGACGCGGGCCGCGCCTACGTCGAGGAGAACGCCGACGAGATGGCCGCGACCTGGCGGCCCTTCGAGGAGCAGCCCGACGAGGAGGCGCCCCGACCCACCGGCGGTGCAGGCGACCTCATGCCTCTCGTCGGCCAGGTCATGGGCGGCATGTGGCAGGTCGTCACGACCGGCACCTCGCAGCAGCGGGCCGAGGCCGCGGAGATCCTCACGGAGACCCGGCGCAAGCTCTACCGCCTGCTCGCCGACGGCGACCCCGAGTGAGCTGACCCTTCGGCCGCCGCACCCCGAGCGCGTCAGTCGCGCTCGGGGTGCAGCACGAAGAAGCCGAGGTCGCGGCCCCCGGCGCGCTCCTCGTAGGCCGTGTAGCCGCGGTAGAACTCCAGCGCCGCCTCGCGCACGCGCTCCCGGTCGGGGCCCTGCACCTGCTCGGCCCGCACCCGGTGGACCACACCGTCGACCTCGAGGGAGGCCTGCGGGTGGGCGCGGAGGTTGAAGTACCACGCCGGTGGCCGCTCGGAGCCGTAGTGCGAGGCGATGACGCCCCACCCGTCCTCGAGCGGGGCGAGCATGAGCGGCACGGTGCGCGGCTGCCCCGACCGGGCGCCGGTCGTCGTCAGCATCCCGACCGGGACGGCGGCGAGCCACTGGCTCGGCAGGGTGCGGCCGGGGGCGAGGCGGTGCCCGAGCCCGTCGAGCCGGTGGAGCACGCGCTTGGACACCCAGGCCCCGGGGCGCGACGCCACGAGCCCGCGCAGCGATCGCTGGACCGGGTTGGCCTCGTCGACACGGCGCAGCTGCATGCCTGCAGCGTAGGACCGACCCGGCTGCGGCGGGCCGTCCGGCAGGATGGTCAGGTGCTCTCGTCCGCGCCCTCCGACCGCTCCGGCCCGTCCGGCCTCCTCGTCGCCGGCACGTCGTCCGATGCCGGGAAGTCCGTCGTCGTCGCGGGTCTGTGCCGGGCTCTCGCTCGGCGCGGGGTGGAGGTCGCGCCCTTCAAGGCGCAGAACATGTCGAACAACTCGATGGTCTGCCTCGACGGCGGCGAGATCGGCCGGGCGCAGTACCTCCAGGCGCAGGCGGCCCGCCTCGAGCCCACGACGGCGATGAACCCCGTGCTGCTCAAGCCGGGCACCGACCGCCGGGCGTTCGTCGTCGTGCGCGGCGAGCCCGCGGGCACCCTCGAGGCTGGGCAGTATGCCGCCGGGCGCGCCCACCTGGCCGAGGCCGCCTTCGCCGCCTACCGCGAGCTCGCCGACTCCTACGAGCTCGTCGTGTGTGAGGGCGCGGGCTCGCCGGCGGAGATCAACCTCCGCGCGGGTGACTACGTCAACATGGGCCTGGCCCGCGAGTTCGACCTGCCGGTCGTGGTCGTCGGCGACATCGACCGCGGCGGCATCCTCGCCTCGCTCTACGGCACGTGGGCACTGCTCGACGAGGACGACCGCGCGTTGCTGAAGTCCTTTGTCATCAACAAGTTCCGGGGCGACGCATCGGTGCTCGAACCGGGGCTGGAGGCGATCACGGAGCGCACCGGGGTGCCGTTCCACGGCGTCATCCCGTGGCTGCTCGACGTGTGGCTCGACAGCGAGGACACCCTCGAGGTCGCCCACTGGCGCGCCTCCACCGCCTCGTCCACGTCGTCGCGCGAGCGGCTCAAGGTGGCCGTCATCCGGCTACCGCGCATCTCGAACGCGACCGACGTCGATGCGCTGGCCATCGAGCCGGGCATCGACGTCCTCGTGACCATCGATCCGGCTGTCGCCGAGTCCGCCGACCTGCTCGTCCTGCCCGGATCACGTTCGACTGCAAGCGATCTCGAATGGTTGCGCGTGCGCGGCCTCGCCGAGGTCGTCGCTCGCCGGGTGGCGACCGGTCGGCCGGTCCTCGGCATCTGCGGGGGCTACCAGATGCTCGCTCACGAGATCGAGGACGATGTCGAGGGACGCGTGGGCGTCGTGCCGGGCTTGGGCCACCTTCCGGTGCGTGTCGAGTTCCACGGGAGCAAGGTGCTCGCACGTCCGGTCGGCTCATGGTCGGGACACCTCGTCGACAGCGCCTACGAGATCCACCACGGGATCGCCCGACGCATCGCGCCTGCCACTGGTGACGACGCGGATTCGCTTGCGGTGCAACCTTTCCTCGACGGCTGGAACGTCGGCTCCGTCTGGGGGACGATGTGGCACGGAGCCTTCGAGAGTGACGACTTCCGCCGGGCGTGGCTGGCCGAGGTTGCACGTGCGGCCGGGTCCCGGTGGCAGCCCGAGTCGGGCGCCCCCGGCTTCGCGGAGCGGCGCGAGCGGATGCTCGACACCCTCGCTGACGCCCTCGAGGAGCACGTCGACGTCGATGCACTCCTCTCCCTGACGCGCGTCCTCGAGCTGAGGGGTGGGGGGAGATGATCGAGCGGATCCGCGTCATCGGGGTCGGTCCCGGTGATCCCGGTCAGGTGACCGGCGATGCCGTCCGGGCCCTCGCCACGGTCGACGTCTTCCTCGTCCCCGATCCGGGTGACGAGCCCTCCGACCTCGCCGCCGCACGGCAGGCGGTGTGCGACGCCCTCATCCCTGCAGACCGTGCGTACCGCGTCGTGGAGGTCCGCGACCCGCGAGGAGAGCCGGACGCCGAACGCGACGACCCGGCATACGACCGCGGGATCGTGGACACCTACGCCCACGTCATCGACGGACTGGCCGCCGGTGAGACGACGGTCGGCTTCCTCGCGTGGGGTGACCCGGCGTGGGACGAGGCCACGATCCGGGTCGTCGACGCGCTCGTCGAGCGGTATGCCGAGAGCGGTGTCGCCCTCGACCATGACGTCATCGCCGGGATCAGCGCACCGCAGCTGCTCGCCGCGCGCCACCGCATCCCGCTGGGCCGCGCTGACGTGCCTCTCCACATCACGACCGGGCGTCGCCTCGGCGACGAGTACGACCCGTCCCTCGGCGACGTCGTCGTTCCGTTCGACGGCCGCCTCGCGTGCACCGAGCTCGCCGGCGCCTTCCCCGACCTCGAGCTCTACTGGGGCGCCTACCTCGGCACGCCCGACGAGCTGCTCGTGCACGGGAGGCTTGGCGACGTCATCGACGAGGTGGGCCGTGTGCGTGCTGCCGCACGTGAACGCCACGGGTGGGTCACGGACTGCTACCTGCTGCGTCGGCCGCAGGGTGCTTCGCCAGCCCCCACGCCGCAGGCCTTCCCGGAGACGGGCGCGTTGACGGACGGCGTGCTCACGCTGCGTCCCGTCACCGCCGGCGACTGGAAGGTCGTGCGCGACGAGCACAACGACGAGGAGTCGCTGCGCTGGGACTTCGAGGGGCGGCGACTGACCGACGACGACGCCCGCCGCCAAGCAGCACGCGCCGCTCTGGAATGGCGTCGAGGCCGCGCGGCTCGCTTCGTCATGGTCGACGTCGACTCCGGCGAGGGTGCCGGCGTCATCGGCGTCCTGCGCATGGGACCACCAGGGACCGGCCTCGTCGGCTACGGCGTGCTCCCGGCCTTCCGTGGACGCGGGTTCACCACGCGCGCGCTGCGGCTCGTCTCGAGCTGGGCGTTCGAGGAGGCGGGGCTCGCGCGACTCGAGCTCGGGCACAAGGTCGGCAACGTCGCATCCGGCAAGGCAGCCGCCAGGGCCGGCTTCCGGATGGAGGGGCAGCTCAGCGCTCGACTGCCCAACCCCGACGGCACCCGGTCGGACGAGGTCTACTACTCCCTGGTCCCCGGCGGCCCGCCCGGCTGACGACCGGTGCCGGCGTCAGACCCTCGCGAGGAAGTCGAGCACGCGCCGTTGCACGAGCGCGGCCGCCTCCGGGTCGTAGGCCGTCGCGCTGGCGTCGGCGAAGAGATGGCCGCAGCCGGGGTAGGTGAAGAGCTCGCCGTCCCCGGCAGCCGCCACGACGGCCCGGGCCGCGTCGACGTCGCCCTCGTCCATGAAGAACTCGTCGGCCTCGCCGCCGTGGATCTGCACCGGGACCCCTTCCGGCCAGCCGGGGGCGAACTCACCCAACGGGATCGCCGAGTCGAGCAGGATGGCGCCGCCGGCTCCGGCACGGGTTTGCGCGAGGCACTGGGCGGCCATGACGCCGAGGGAGAAGCCGGCATACACCGCGCCCTCGGGCAGCCCCTCGGCCGCTGCGACGCCCTGCTCGAGCAGGGTGCCGAAGCCGATCGACCGCGCGTTGGCCATGCCCTCGTCGAGCGTGGCGAAGCTCTGGCCGGCGTAGAGGTCCGGCGCGTGGACCGTGTGCCCGGCCGTCCGCAGGGCGTCGGCAAAGGCGAGGAAGCCCGGGGTCTGTCCCTGGGCGTGGTGGAGGAGGAGGACGTCGGCCATGCTTGCTCCTGTGCTCGAAGGTTCCCGTGCTGTTGATCCAACAATCTAGACTGATCCAACAATGTCGATCAATAGCCAGCAGCTCCCCGACTACGAGCTCCCCGACGCGGTGGAGCTGACGACACCTGCCCAGCTGCGAGCCATCGCCGACCCCCTCCGGTCGTCGATCCTCGACCTCGTGCTCGAACGGGCCGCGACCGTCGCCGAGCTGGCCACTGCCGTCGGCCGGCCCAAGAGCACCGTGGCCCACCACGTCGCCGTGCTCGTCGACGCCGGCATGCTCCGCGTCGTCCGAACTCGCAGGGTCCGGGCCATCGACGAGCGCTACTACGGACGCACCGGCCGCACCATCACGATCGGCATCGCGCGACGACCCGGCGACGAGACGACCCCCGTATGCGTCAACGCGCTGTCCGTCGCCGCCGCCGAGTCCGTGCCAGCCCACGAGGACGACACGCTCTACTCGACGCTGCGCCACGCGCGGATCCCACGCGAGAGCGCCTCGGAGTTCTGGCGCCGGGTCGAGGGCCTCGTGCGTGAGTTCACCGCGCTCCCCCGCTCGGGCGACACGGTCTACGGCCTGGCCGTCGGTCTCTACCCCACGGACCAGCCGGTCCTGCCCGAACGCGACGACGCCTGACAGCGCGAGAGATCGGAGCGCCAGGTCACGACGGAGACGACGGCGCCCTTCGACCCCTTCCGCGGCGCCGGCTGCCATATTGACGTCATGGAGCTGGAGTTCAGCGGTGAGGTCTGGGAGTGGCGAGGACCCGCGCCCTACTACTTCGTCACCGTGCCCGATGACGAGGCGCAGGCCCTGCACGACGTCGCCCACGTCAGCTACGGCTGGGGCATGATCCCGGTCACCGCCCGTATCGGCGGCACGAGGTGGGCGACCTCGCTCTGGCCGAAGGACGGCAGCTACGTCGTGCCGCTCAAGCTCGCCGTCCGTCGTGCGGAGGACGTCCAGGAGGGGGACACGGTCTCGGTGGGCCTCGACGTCCGCGCCGAGCCGTGACCTCTGGCGTCTGACCGTCGGCCACACCGACCGCGCCGACTCGGACTCGACTCGCCCTCAACCCGACTCGCCCTCAACCCGACTCGCCCTCAACCCGACTCGCCCTCAACCCGACTCGACTCGACGCAAAACGCCGCCACGATTCGTGGCCGTGCCCCATGATGGGCACCGAGCCCAGCACGGGGGTGGGCTCGTCAAGGGGATTTCCCGGGGGGGACGGGTTCAGACGGCATGCAGACGAACAGCTGGACCATGGCTGCGGGTCGACCGCAGACACCGCACTTCGACGCGTCCACCGGCCGCCTCCACGCCGACGTCGCAACCGTGCTCGCCCTCGTCGACCTCCATGTCGACGAGCGGAACGGGCTCAGCGCCGGTCAGCGCGAATCTCTCGCGCGCGCAGGTGTTTTCGTCGACGGGCGCCTCCACCCGGCCCTGCGTGAGCGTCTCGACGCCGTGGCTCGTCCGTCCGCACGGCTGGAGGTCGAGGTGGCCACCCCGAGCTCGACCCGGCTGCACCAGGGCTGGGTCCACCGCGTCAGTGCGCTCGTCGTCGACCACGGTGACGAGGTGGCGGACCTGCTCGAGATCGAGGCGGCGTTCCTACCCGCCACCATCGCGCACCTCACCCACCTGCAGCCACGCCCCCGGCTCGACGGCCGGGGCGGGCCGGTGGACGGTGGCGCCTGTGACGCTCTCTTGAGCCCGAGCGGGTCGCGGCGAAACGACGCCGCCGCAGAGCTGGCCGCCGCCGCGGCACCCTGGCCGGCCGTCGCGGCGTGTCTCCGGACCGGGTCGTGGCGCTCGTGCGGCCTGGACGTGGCACACCGCCACAGTGGCAGCACGTCGACCCAGCGGGTCGTCTGGCTCGACACCCCGGCAGGGGCGCTCCGCGTCGAGGACGACGCTGCCGGGCCGGTGCTCTCCGGCACCACCACGGGCAGCATCTGGCAGGAGGTCGTCGCGGCGCTGCGCGCCGACCCGGTCCACACTCGGGAGCAGACCTCCGCATGACGTGATGGGGAGCGCTCCCCATCGCGGGTGCCCGCACCCGCACCTAGGCTCTGCACCGCCGACGACACGTCACACTGTCACCGACACCGTCGTCCGGCCGACAGACCAGAGGAGCCGAGGGTCCGCGCCAGGACCGACAGGGGGAGCGATGGCCATCTATCGCAAGGGCGCCGACCCGGATGCACTCGACCGCTCCGCCGAGCTGCTCGTGAACTACGCGCGTGAGGCCGCCGCCTCACGACAGGCCGTCAGCGGCGTGCTCGGTGCGCTCAAGGGCAACTGGGGTGGCGAGAACCTCCAGTCGCTGATCTCCCAGTGGCCCGCGATCGAGGCCCAGATGGACAGGTTCGGCGCGGACCTGGGCCGCCTTGGTGACCGGCTCTCCCGCAACGCCGAGGCCCAGCGCGGCACCAGCGGCAACGGGGCCTCGATCACCTCGGCGGCGTTCGTCACCGCTGGTCTGCCCGGTGGTGGCGGACCTGCTGGCGGCGGACCCGCTGGCGGCCCCGGCGGGGACTCCTTCTGGGAGAAGCTGCTCACGCAGTCCAACCTCGCGCCCGACGACTCGGCGTCGTTCCTCGCCTGGCCCGGGCTCGTCACTGCGAACACGATGTTCGGCACGAGCGTGCTCGCCTCCTACCTGCAGCGCAACCACTTCGGGCGCTGGCAGCCCCGCGGCTACATGGCCAACGGGCGCTACGGCTACCTCCCGCGTCCCACCGGCCGCTGGGCCTCCGCCTGGTCGATGAACCAGGCGCGCAACTGGCAGGCCAACCCGTATCGCGCGGCCACCGTCGCCAAGTGGGGCACGGCCTCGAAGTGGGCCGGACGGGCCGGCACCGTGACCTCGTTCGCGACCTCGGCGTTCGGGCAGTGGAAAAAGGACTCCGCCGACCCGACGATGGGCACGACCGAACGGGTCACGCGTTCGGCCACGGCCGGCGCCGTCACGGCCGCCGGCTCCTGGGCGGGGGCCTGGGCCGGAGCCCAGGGCGGCGCCCTCGTCGGCGCGGCCGTCGGAGGTCCCGTCGGCGCCGTCATCGGTGGAGCCATCGGCGGCTTCGTCGGCGGCGGTCTCGGCGGCGTCGTCGGCGGCTGGGTGAGCGACCAGGTGGTGGGTCCAGTGGGAGATGCCGCCGAGTGGGCGGGCCACACGATCAGCGACGGGTTCGAGTCCGCCGGCCACTTCATCGGCGGGCTGTTCGACTGATGCCCACCCGCCCGTGCCGTCCAGTCCTGGTCCCTGGCCGTGGGTAGAGTCGTGGCCGTGTCCGCCCTCCTCGTCGTCGTCGCCGTAGCCATGCTCGGGTTCGTCGTCTGGTCGCGCCTGGGCCGGACGGAGGGGGCGCGCTGGTGGGTGGGTGACCGCCTCCAGGAGTCCGCAGTGCTCTTCTGGCTCCCCGGACTGGCCCTCGTCCTCGCTGCCACGGCGGGACTCCGCGGTTACGGCAACGGCGCCCACCCCGGCGCCCTCGCCTTCGTCCCGCTCCTGCTCGTCGGCCTCGTCGTGAGCCTCTGGGGTGGCCTCTTCCTGCCCGTGCCGCGCTGGTACGTGCCGCACTGGTCGCAGCAGGCCCGGGCGCCCCGCCTGCAGGTCCGCGTCATCGGCGAGTCACGCCGCGACCGAGGGCGTCGTCGATGAGCCTGCCCGCCACGGGCGACCCTCGTCGCGAGGTCGTCGCCGACGGAGCCGTCTCGCTGCTCGTCCCCGATGCGTGGGAGACCGTCCACCACCCGCACGACGGCGTCGAGCTCGTCGCCGTCGAGCCGGAGCAGGAGGGCCTGTTCCGCGCCAACCTCGTGCTCACCGTCACCGACGTCGCGATGTCGTTGCGCGACTGGCAGATCGGCACGGAGTCCTACCTCGCCGCCCACCTCGACGACTACGTCCCGCTCGATGCCGAGCGTCTCGCGGTCGGCGGCCAGCCCGGCCTGCGCCGTCTCGCGACGTATGCCACCGAGGACAACCGCTCGGTCACCGTGGAGCAGCGCTCCACGGTCGTCGACGGCGTGGGCGTGACCCTGACCGCCACCACGAGCACGCTGGCCTGGGCGGCGCAGGCAGAACTGCTCGCCCACGTCTTCTCGAGCCTCGTCGTGGCACCCGCGGGAGCACGGGGAGGGACCGCGTGACCATCCAGTTCGACCCCACCGTCGGTCGGGTGCGGCTCGACCCGCGCGCCTTCGACGCCCTCGTCGACCTCGAGGCAAGCGCCGACCGGTCCACCGGGGCTGACCGATCCGCCGCGGCCGACCTGTCTGCCGCGGGAGTCCTCGTCGACGGCCGCCCGCACCAGGTCCTGGCCCCCGGTCTGGCAGCGGTCACCCGTCCGCTGGCGCGGCTCGAGGCGGTCGTGTCCTCACGTCAGGGCCTGCTCGTCCACCAGGGCTGGATGTCGGTCCTCTCCGCCGTCCTCGCCGACGTCGGTGACGGCACCTACGACTTCGCCGGCGTGGCAACGGAATTCGTGCCCACCACCATCGCACGGCTGGTCCGGCTCCGTCCGCGCCCACGGCTGGACCCGGGCACGGTGACCGTGACCCCTGAGCTGCTGGACGCGCTCATCGACCCGGAAGACCACCGACGAGCCCGCGCGGCCGACGACCTCGCCTCGGTCCTCACCCCGCGATGGGGCGAGCCGGCAGAGCTCGTCCGGGCCGGTGCATGGTGCTTCTGGACGGCAGAGGTCTCATGGGCTCCTCCCGGCCGGCCCGTTCGGTCCGACGCCGACCTCGTGAGCCGCCGCGTCTGCGTGCTCGACACCGCGGCGGGCATGCTGGCGCTCGAGAGCGCGGCCGACACCAGCACCGATGACCGCCTGACGCTGGTGCCCACCACCCCGACCGACATCTGGTTCCTGCTGTCGGGCATCCTGCCGTCGGACGCCGAGCTCGGCGTCCCGTCGCCGTCAGTCTGACGGGGAGAGATCGACCTCGTCACCGACGCTGATCGTGCCGGACGACAGCAGCCGGAACACCGTCCCGGCCCGCGCATGCAGCGCCCGGGCGGCACCCGGCCCGAGGGTGTCGTCGAGGAGCCGGCACGGGGCAGCGATGCGCACGACCTCGAGCTCGACGCCGCCGATCGTGACGCGGGCGCCGGGCTTCGTCGGGATCGTGCCGCCGGAGATGGTGAGGTTGCGCCGGGTCAGCCCCGGATCGACCGGTCGACCGAGGTCAGTGGCGCCCGCCTCGAGGTCGGGCAACGACTGGATCGTCACGTGTCGGTGCCTGCTCCCGTGGTAGCGGTCCCCGACGAGCCCGGCACCGGCCTCGGCCTCGACGCTCGGCACCGAGCGCATCGGCAGCCGACGACCCTTGGCGACATGGATCGCGACGACTGTCGGCGTCAGCTGGTCGGAGTGCATGCCGGTCAGGCTAGGCCTCCGGCTCGGGCTGCCCCGGCACGGGAGGGATGCGCAGCCCCGGGGGACCGAAGCCGTGGGCGCGCTCGTACCACGCGGCATACGCGGCGACGGCCGTCGGAAGGGTCGGGAAGATGAGGTCGGCCCCCACCTTCTCGACGAACCCCCCGGCCTCGAGCGACTCGCGCAGGTCCTGCTTGACGCGGGCCATCGCGAAGACGATGCCGCGACGGTCGAGCGTGTCGCGCAGCAGCTCGAGCGCGTCGACGGCGGTGAGGTCCACCTCCGTGTTCGCCTCCGCGTTGAGCAGGAACCACTCGACGCGCTCGGGCGCCGACGCCCGGTCGACGACCGCGATCGCGCGCTTGGTGAAGTCGTCGGAGTTGGCGAAGAAGAGCGGCGAGTCGTAGCGGTAGACGATGAGGCCGGGCACCTGCTGGGCATTGGGGTGGTCGTCGATGTCGTGCATGCCGGCGACGTCCGGCACGTAGCCGAGGACCCCGTCGTGCGGGTGGACGATGCGCCGCAACAAGTCGAGCACGGACAGCGCGATGGCCGCCCCGATGCCGGGGAGCACACCGAAGAGCAGCACCGCGGCCGTCGTCGCGAGCGCCAGGACGAGCTCGCTGCGCCGGAAGGCCGCGATCCGCCGCAGCTCCGCGACGTCGACGAGCCGGATCGCGGCGAAGACGACGACGGCGCCGAGGGCCGCCGTCGGGAAGGCTGCGATGACGGGGCCCAGCCAGAGCAGCGTCGCGACGACGAGGACGAGGGAGACGAGCGAGTGCAGCTGGGTTCGGGCGCCCATCGTGTCGGCGATCACGGTGCGGCTGCCGCTCGAGCTGATCGGGAAGCCCTGGAAGAGGCCGGTCGCGACGTTGGCAGTGCCGAGCGCGAGGAACTCCTGGTCGCTGTCGATGGACTCGCGGCGCCGGGCGGCGAAGGCACGGCCGGTCAGGACGTTGTCGGAGTAGCCGACGACGGCGATGCCGAGCGCCGCCGGCAGAAGAGCCCACAGGTCCACGTCGCCGACGTCGGGCAGCGTCAGGGCCGGCAGACCCTCCGGCACCGGACCGACGACGTGGACGCCGGCCCGGTCGACGAGGTCGAAGACCGCGACGACGACCGTGGCGCCCAGCATCGCGATGAGGGGACCGGGCCAGGTCGGCGCGAAGAGCTGGAAGGCGAAGAGGACGGCGAGGACGCTGAGCGACAGGAAGAGCGTCGGCAGGTGCGTGTCGCCGAGATGCGTCAGGACGTACTTGACCTCCTGGACAAACGACTCGCCCTCCACGGTGATGCCGAAGACCTTGCCGATCTGGCTGACGACCATGAGCGCCGCGATGCCCGCCATGTAGCCGACGAGGACGGGCTTCGAGAGCAGGTCGGAGAGGAAGCCGAGCCGCAGGACGAACCCGGCGAGACAGATGACCCCGACCACGATCGCGAGCAGCGCGACCGCCTCCTGGCGCAGAGCCATACCCCCCGCGGCCGTGACGAGCGCCCCGATCCCGGCGGCCGTCATGAGCGCCGTCGTCGACTCGGGGCCGACCGAGAGCTGGCGCGAGGAGCCGAGCAGCGCGTAGACGAGCAGACCCGGACCGGCAGCCCACAGGCCGGTGACGGCGGGCAGCCCGGCCACCTCGGCGTACGCGAGGACCTGGGGCACGAGGTAGGCGGCGACCGTGATGCCGCCGAGCACGTCACCGCGCAGCCACACCCGGTCGTACCGGCGCAGCACCGCGACCCCGGGGAGCCGCCGCTCCCACCGTGCCGGCTGCTGCGGACCCGCGGTCACGCGACGAACGTACGCGACGGCGTATGCCGTGAGGTGGGTTTCGCGAAGACGTGGGCCTGGGCTCAGGCGGGGACGCGCAGCCGCCGCATCATCTCGCCGACCGCGACGGTGATCGAGTGGCCGAGGTGCACGCAGGTGCCGTTGATCTCGTTCTGCTGGCTGCCGCCGAGCCCGATGACGACCTCGGGGTGGGTGCGGCTCACCGTGTCGACGATCTCCTGGGCCGTGGCGATGTCGATGTTGCGCGGCACGGCCATGACCATGCCGGCGGCGCGCCGGGCCTCGATCGCCCGCAGCCAGTCCTCGACCGGCAGGTCCGCGCCGACGTAGACGGTCGCGAAGCCGGCCCGCCGGGCGGCCACGGCGAAGGCGAGCAGCCCGAGCTCGTGGCGGGCGCCGGGCGGGAGCCCGATGAGCAGGGTCGGGCCGTCGGCGCGCACCGACGCGACCTCGTAGGCGGCCGCGAGGCGCCGCTGGACGGCATACGACACGAGGTGCTCGCCGGCCACGGTGAGGCGGCCGTGCGCCCAGGCCTCACCGACGAGCGCGAGGGTCGGCATGAGCCAGTCGTCGACGACGTGCTCGAACGTGCCGAGGGCGAAGCGGGCGTCGAGGACCGCCGTCGCCGACGCGGAGTCGAGACGCTCGGCCGCGCGGATGAACGCCTCGGCGTCCTCCGACTGGTAGCGACCGCCGGGTCGCAGCGGGGCGACCCGACCGCCACGGACCTCACGGTCACCCCGCCCGAAGGGGGCCTCACGGCCGGCGGCGTCGCGGCTCGAGAGCCGACGGGTCGTCTCGGCAGCGGCCTCCCGGGCGGACCACCCCTCGTTGACGAGGGAGTTCATGATCGCGAGGGCGCGGACGTCCTCGGGGCCGTAGAGGCGATAACCGCCATCGGAGCGCTGGGGGCTGACGACCCCGTAGCGGCGCTCCCAGGCGCGGAGGGTGGCGACGCTGATCCCGGTCAGCTCCGCCGCACGCTTGATGGTGTACATCGGCTACCCCAACCTGCCCAAGGCGTCTCGCATGCCCTGCTCGGCCTCGTCACCGAGCTTCTTGAAGGCCGGCGCGAACAACGGGGCGACGAGCTTGGCCAGCCCCTTGAACTCGAACTCGGCGCGGTAGGTGACGGTCGTCTCCTCGGACGCGGGGTCCGCCGATCCCTTGGTCGTCCGCACGAACGTCATGGTGTCCTTGGCGACGACGGTCGCGTTCTCGCCGCGGAGCGCGAACTTCTCACCGGTCACGTGCTCGACGACGAGGTAGTCGAGCTCCGTCTCGCGGCCGAGGAACTTCGACACGTTGTGGTAGCGCGTGCCCACTCCCCCGTCCCCGGCCACCCGCTCGGTGCGCACGGTGCCGGGATCCCATTCGGTCGTGTTCGTGAAGTCGCTGAGGTAGGCGAAGACTCGGTCGACGGGCTGGCCCACGGTGACGCTGCGCTCGATCTCCATACCTTCTCCAACCTTTGACAGACCTTGAACAGCCACTCTACGGTGTGGACGAAGGATGGACAACGCACCCCACCGCACCCCGTCCTCCCGGCAATCCGGTCGGAGCTCCGCGCCGAACCACACGGGACCACATCAGCCAGGAGGCCTCGGTGACTCGACCGAACCGAACCGACACACCCGCCGGATCCGGCGCGGCCCGACCGACCGCAGCCGTCATCGGTGCGGGCGTGTCCGGACTGACCGCCGCCCACGTCCTGAGCGCGACCCACGACGTCACCCTCTTCGAGAGCGACACGCGTCTCGGCGGGCACGCACACACCCACGACGTCCCCGGGCGCGACGGAAGCCTGCGCATCGACAGCGGCTTCATCGTCCACAACGAGAAGACCTACCCGCACCTGCTGCGCCTCTTTCGCGAGCTCGACGTGCCGACGCAGCCGACCGAGATGAGCATGAGCATCACGTGCGAGGGCTGCGGGCTGTCGTATGCCGGCGGGCGCGGCCCCAAGGGGATGTTCGCCCAGAAACGGCGCCTCGCCGACCCGCGCTTCATCCGCATGCTCAAGGACATCCCGCGTTTCCACCAGGCCGCCCGCGCCCTGCTGGCTGACGAGTCGCAGGACCCCACATGGGGCGAGTTCCTTGCCGCACAGGGCTTCTCCGCCTACTTTGTGCGCCACTTCGCCATCCCGCTGGTGGCCTGCGTGTGGTCGTGCGGCGACCTCGACGCGTCGTCGTACCCAGCCCGCCACCTCTTCCGGTTCCTCGACCACCACGGCATGCTGACGGTGACGGGTTCGCCGACCTGGCGCACCGTCACCGGCGGGTCGGCCACCTACGTCGACCGGCTCGTCGAGCGCCTGCCCGACGTGCGCAAGGAGAGCCCGGTGACAGCCGTGACGAGGCATGACGACGGTGTCGACGTGCTCGTCCGCGACGGACGGACCGCGACCTTCGACCGTGCCGTCGTCGCCACGCACGCCGACCAGGCCCTCGACCTGCTCGCCGACGCGACCCCAGACGAGAAGCGCGACCTGTCGGCGATCCGCTACTCCCGCAACGAGACCTGGCTCCACCGCGACTCCTCGGTCCTGCCGAAGCCGCGCCAGGCCAAGGCCTCGTGGAACTACCGCATGCACGCCTGCGACGCTCCCGCGCCCGACGTCACCGTCAGCTACTGGATGAACCGTCTGCACGGCATCACCGACGCCGAGGACCACGTCGTGACGCTCAACCCCGGCGGCGCCGTCGACGAGTCGCTCGTCACGGCGCGGATGTCCTACGAGCACCCCGTCTTCACACGCGAGGCGGTCGAGGCTGCGTCCCGGCTGCGCGAGGGCGGCGGCGACCGTCTGGCTTTCGCCGGCGCGCACCTCGGGTGGGGCTTCCACGAGGACGGGTGCCGCTCCGGCGTGGAAGCCGCCGAGTCCTTCGGGGTGCGCTGGTGACGACCGTCCTCACTCCGCCGCAGGTGCCTGCGCTCGTCGACGGCACCGTGGCACACTCGCGCCGCACGCCGCTGCACCACAGCTTCACCTACGGCCACTACCAATGGCTGGTGGACCTGGCCGACCTGCCCCGACTTCCTTGGCCGGCAAGGTTGCTCGCGCGTTTCGACGCCCGTGACCACCTCGACGGCGGTCGGCTCGGCGGCGGCATCCGGGGTGACGTCGAGCGGTTCCTCGCGGCGCGCGGTGTGACGCTGACCGCCGGTGACCGGGTGCTCATGCTCGCCAACGCCCGCATGCTCGGGCACACCTTCGACCCGCTGTCGGTGTTCTGGTGCCTGCGGCCCGACCACTCGCTGCTCGCCGTCGTCTTCGAGGTGCACAACACGTACGGCGAGCGCCACGCCTACCTGCTCGACGTCCGGGACGACGGCACGGCGACCGTCGACAAGGCGTTCTACGTCTCGCCGTTCAACGACACGAGCGGGGAGTATGCCGTCCGCCTCGTCCTCGAGCCCGACACCGTCGCCGTGACCGTGGGACTCGACCGCGGTGGTGAACGCATCATGACCGCGGTCACCCGCGGCACCCCGGAGCCGGCCACGACCCGTGCGCTGCTCCGTCTCGTCCGACGTCACGGTCTCGTCACCCAGAGGGTGACGGCTCTCATCCGGGTACACGGCATTCGACTGTGGTTGCGCCGCCTACCCGTCATGCCCCGCCCCCGCCACCCCAAGGAGGCCGTCCGATGACCGCCCAGTCCGCCGCCACGTCACCGACCATGGCATCCCCGCTGTGCCTGCGCCGACCCACCCTGCGCGTGCTGTGCGTGCGTGCCCGTCTGGCCCGCAGCATCCTCGCCCAGGTCGCCAAGCGCGTGCCCGTCGACGTCGTCATGCCGGACGGCATGCTGCTCGGCGGCGGCACCCGCCGGGCCGACCGTCCCGGTCTCGAGATCGTGCGCCCGACGGCCCTCTTCGAGCGGCTCGCGCACCACCCCAAGATCGGGATCGGCGAGGCCTACATGGCCGGCGACTGGAAGGCCGCCGAGGGCACCGACCTCGCGGAGCTGCTCATGCCGTTCGCCGAACGGATGACGACGGCCGTGCCCGAGGGCTGGTTGCGGCTGCGTGGTTTCGTCGACCGCCGCATCCCGAGCATCCAGAACAACTCGCTGCTCGGCTCGCGCCGCAACATCGAGGCCCACTACGACCTGTCCAACGACCTCTTCGCCACCTTCCTCGACGAGACGATGAGCTACAGCTCGGCGATCTTCGACGAGGACCAGCCGCTGCGCACGCAGTCCTTCGAGCAGGCGCAGCTGCGCAAGGTGCACGCGATCCTCGACATGGCCAAGGTCGGCCAGGACAGCCGGGTGCTCGAGATCGGCACCGGCTGGGGCACGCTCGCCCTCGAGGCGGCGCGGCGCGGCGCCACGGTCACGAGCGTCACCCTCTCCAAGGAGCAGGCGGCGCTCGCCCGGCAGCGCGTGGCCGACGCCGGCTTCACGGACACGGTCGACATCCGCATCCAGGACTACCGCGAGGTCGAGGGTGTCTACGACGCCGTCGTCAGCGTCGAGATGATCGAGGCCGTCGGCGAGGAGTACTGGGAGACCTACTTCCGCACCATCGACGAGCGCCTCGCCCCGGGTGGCATCGCGGCCGTGCAGGCGATCCTCATGTCGCACGAGCGCCTCATGGCCACGAAGCACTCCTACGGCTGGATCCAGAAACACATCTTCCCCGGCGGCCTCATCCCGAGCCTCCAGGCGATGAGCGAGACGACCGACGCCGCCACGAGCCTGCGCATGACGGCGGTCGAGGCCTTCGGCGCCGACTACGCAGAGACCCTGAGGCGCTGGCGTCAGACCTTCCTCGCCCGCTGGTCCGAGGTCCACGCACTGGGCTTCGACGAGACGTTCCGCCGCAAGTGGGAGTTCTACCTCGCCTACTGCGAGGCCGGCTTCGCGACGGGCTACCTCGACGTCGCGCAGGTCCGGTTCGAGCGGGAGGGCGCCGCAGCCGCGGCCGCCTGATGACAGCGGCCACGACGTCGATCCTGTGGTTCCGGCGCGACCTGCGCCTGAGCGACCACCCGGCGCTGCTCGCGGCCATCGACTCCGCCACCCACGTGCTGCCCGTCTTCGTCCTCGACCCCCGGCTTCTCGAGAACGACACCCCGCGCACGCGGCGGCTGCTCGCCTCGGTCGCGTCGCTGTCGAAGGACACCCGGGGCGCGCTCGTCATCCGGCGCGGCAACCCCGTCGACGTCATCCCGGAGCTCGCTCAGGAGGTCGGCGCCCAGCAGGTGCACGTCTCACGCGAGACGACCCCCTACGGCCGCCGCCGCGACGAGGCCGTCGAGAAGGCCCTCGCCGACGACGGACGCGAGCTCATCGGCACCGGCACGCCGTATGCCGTGGGGCCGGGTCGCATCGTCAACCAGTCCGGCTCGCCCTACAAGGTGTTCACGCCGTTCGCCAAGGCCTGGCACCAGCACGGACGCCCCGCCCCGGCCGAGCGCCCCAAGCGCATCCCGTGGCTGCGCGACGACGTGCGCAGCGACGCCCTCCCCCGGGGCGCGAAGGCCTCGAAGGTCGAGGCCGGCGAAGCCGCCGCGCTGAAGCGGTGGGAGAGCTTCCTCCACGACGGGCTGACGGCATACGACAAGGAACGCGACCGACCCGACCTCGACACGACCTCGCGACTGTCGGCGCCGCTGAAGTACGGCGAGATCCACCCGCGCACGATCCTCGCCGACATCGCGGCGCACTCCGCCGGGCGGTCGCAGGCGGCAGGCACCTACGTCACCGAGCTCATCTGGCGGGAGTTCTACGCCGATGTCCTCTGGCACCAACCCGACTCGGCGTGGCACGACCTGCGGCCCGAGCTCGCGAAGCTGCCCTACGACTCCGGCCCCGAGACCGACCGGCTCGTCGACGCGTGGCGTGAGGGCCGCACCGGCTACCCGATCGTCGACGCGGGCATGCGCCAGCTCCTCGAGGAGGGCTGGATGCACAACCGGGTCCGGATGATCACCGCGAGCTTCCTCACCAAGGACCTCCACGTGTGGTGGCCGGTCGGGGCGCAGCACTTCCTCGACCACCTCGTCGACGGCGACGTCGCCTCCAACAACCACGGCTGGCAGTGGGTCGCGGGCACCGGCACCGACGCCTCGCCCTACTTCCGGGTCTTCAACCCGGTGACCCAGGGGAAGAAGTTCGACCCCGACGGCGAGTACGTGCGCCGGTGGGTGCCCGAGCTGCGGCACCTGTCGGGTGCGGCGGCCCACGAGCCGTGGAAGCACGACAACGGGTACGACGAGAAGTATCCCCAGCCGGTCGTCGACCACGACGACGAGCGCAAGGAGACCCTGGCCCGCTACGAGCGCGCGCGACGCTGAGACGATCAGACCCGAGGAAAGCGAGGAGGAGAGCACGTGAGAGGACCCGTCGCCGAGCTGCGCGCGTTCCTCGACGCCGCCCTGCTCGAGCCGGTGCGCGAGCAGCACGTCGACCCACCAGAGGCGCGGATGCGGCGTCGCGTCGTCGTCGCCGTCACGCTCGTCGTGGGATCGGTCGTGCTCGCGTGGGCGCTGCGCGTCCCCGCGGGTGACCCGCTCTTCTACACCGCCTCGATCGCCCTCGCCGCGGTGTGGGGCATCGGCGCGATCGCGTCCGGCCCGCTCCACTTCGGTCGTGGCCACACCCGCTCGGGCGAGCGAGAGTCCCGGCCGGTCGTGCAGTCCCTCGCCCTCGGCGCCCTGCTGCTCCTCGTCTTCCTGGTCGGCGCCCTCGTGGTCGCGCGCGTCCCGTTCCTGCGCGAGCCCGTCGACCAACTGCTCGACCATGCCCGCTTCGGGTCCCTGCCCGTCGTGCTCGCCATCACCATGGTCAACGGCATCGTCGAGGAGCTCTACTTCCGTGGCGCGCTCTATGCCGCCCTCCCGTCCCACGCGGTCGCCATCACGACCGTGCTCTACGCCCTGACGACCGTCGGCAGCGGGATCCCGCTCCTCGTGCTCGCGGCCGCCATCATCGGTCTCGTCACCGCGCTGCAGCGACGCGTCACGGGCGGCATCCTCGGGCCGATCATCACGCACGTGACGTGGTCGACCGGGATGCTCCTGCTCCTCCCACCCGCCCTCGAGCTGACCAGGTGATCCCATGACCCCACCCCGCAGGGCCCTCGTGACCGGAGCCTCCGGCTACGTCGGCGGCCAGGTCGTCCCCCGGCTGCTCGACGAGGGCTGGACGGTCCGCGTCCTGACCCGGCGCCGCGCCTCGATGGACGGCAAGCCGTGGGTCGACCGCGTCGAGGTGGCCGAGGGCGACGTGGGGTCGGCCGATGACATGCGCCGGGCGCTCGAGGATGTCGACGCCGCGTGGTACCTCGTGCACTCGATGGACGACCAGCCCGACTTCGCCGAGCGCGACCGCGAGGCCGCGACGCACTTCTCCGAGGCGGCCAAGTCGGCCGGCGTCTCGCGCATCGTCTACCTCGGCGGCCTGCACCCGGACGACGAGATCCTCTCGCCGCACCTGGCCTCGCGCGTCGAGGTCGGCCGCATCCTGCTCGACTCGGGCGTGCCGACGGCGGTGCTCCAGGCCGCCGTCGTGCTCGGCGACGGGTCGGCGTCCTTCGACATGCTCCGCTACCTGACGACGCGGCTGCCAGCGATGGTCGCGCCGAAGTGGCTCGACAACAAGATCCAGCCGATCGCGATCGACGACGTCGTCACGCTGCTCGTGGGCGCCGGCAGCCTCCCGCCCGAGGTCAACCGCACCTTCGACATCGGCGGCCCCGAGGTGCTCACCTACCGCGAGATGATCGCGCGGTTCTCCGACGCCACGGGTCGCCGCCGGCCGCTCGTCGTGACCGTGCCGGTGCTGACACCGCGCCTCGCGAGCCACTGGGTCGGGCTCGTCACCCCGATCTCGGCCGGGCTGGCCAAGCCGCTCGTCGGCAGCCTCGTGCACGAGGTCGTCGCCAAGGAGAACGACCTGCAGGAGCTCTTCGACGTGCCGGGGGGCTTCACCGACTTCGACACGGCCGTCCGTTCGGCGATGCGCACCGTGAAGCCCGACACCGCGATGCGCAACCTCGCCCTGACGAGTGCAGCGACCGTCGCGACCGTCGCCGTGGGCTCCCTTGCCACCAAGCCCGATTCGACGTGGTACCGCTCGCTCGACCTGCCGGAGTGGCAGCCCCCGACCCTCGCCTTCCCGATCGTGTGGACCGCGCTCTACGCCGACATCGCGGCGAGCTCGGCGACCGCGCTCAACGCGTACGACAAGGCCGGCGACAGCGAGGGGCGCAACGCCTACCTCAAGGCGTGCGGCACCAACCTGGCCCTCAACGCAGCGTGGAGCGTGCTCTTCTGGCGCTCCCGCAGGCCGTGGGTGGCTGCGGCCGAGGCCGCCCTGCTCACCGCGAGCTCAGCCGACCTGGCCCGCCGTGCGGGGACGGTCAGCAAGGGCGCCGGAATCGCCCTGTCGCCGTATGCCGCGTGGTGCGGTTTCGCGACCGCCCTCTCGACCGCGATCGCCCGTCGCAACGGCTGACGGCGGGTCGATCCAGATGTATCTGCCTCTCTAGCGTTCTGCTGATACATCGGCAGACAGCCCTCGAGACGGAACAGTCGGCCGAGCGCTCGACCGGCGAATGCGATGTCCGCGCGGCGCGACGACGGGTGGCGGATGCGTCAGGCGCTGACCGGCTGCTTCGTGAAGGCACGGCGGTAGGCGACCGGCGGGATACCGATCTGGCGCTGGAAGTGGTGGCGCAGGACGGCGGCCGTCGCGAAGCCGCTCTCGCGGGCGATGCGCTCGACGTCGAGGTCGGTGGACTCGAGCAGGTGGCGCGCACGGAGCACGCGCTGACTCGTCAGCCACTTGTGCGGAGTCGTGCCGACCTCGGCTGTGAACCGCCGGGCGAAGGTGCGTTCGGACATGGCGGCCCGCTTGGCGAGCGAGGGGATCGAGTGCTCCTCGTCGAGTCGCTCCGAGACCCACTCCATGACGTCCTGGAGCCCTTCGCACGGTTCGGACGGGACGGGCGTCTCGACGAACTGGCGCTGGCCCCCGGAGCGGTGCGGGGGGACGACCATCCGGCGCGCGATGCGGGTCGCGACCTCTGAGCCGAGCTCGGTGCGCACGAGGTGCAGACACGCGTCGATGCCGGCGGCGGTGCCAGCGCTCGTCAGGACCGGGCCGTCCTCCACATAGAGGACGTCGAGGTCCACGCGGGCTCCCGGGTTCTCCTCGGCCAGCCGAGCGGCATACCTCCAGTGGGTGGCGCACTCGCGGCCGTCGAGCAGGCCCGCGGCCGCGAGCTGGAAGGCGCCGGAACAGACCGAGAGCACGCGGCCACCGCGTGCCGCGTTGTCCCGGAGGATGTCGAGGACCTGAGGGTCGTAGGGGCCGTCGACGGGGCCCCCGGGGATGGCGACGAGGTCGGCGCCGCGGGCGGCCTCGAGCGGGAACGGCGCGACGACGCCCATGCCGCTCGTGGTGCGCAGCACCTCGCCGGGACGGGGCGAGCAGACCCGGAAGTCGAAGGCCGGGACGCCGTCGTCGGTGCGGTCGATGCCGAAGACCTCACACAGGACGCCGACCTCGAACGTCGCGACGGGCTCCTGGACGATGACGGCGATGGTGCGCAACATCTGCCCAGCATGGCACCGGTGGCAGGATCTTGTCGAACACCGACTGTTCTGCCACTCGTGGCGGGATCATGGTGAGCGCAGACTTTTTGCCATGGACACCATCTTCTTCTTCATCATGATCGTCGCCATCATCGCCGCCCTCGAGCCGCACCACCGTCGGACGTTCTCCCTCCCACGGGCTCCGTTCGGCGCGGACGCCGCGCTGGACCGGGACATCGAGCGCGTGCGCCACGACGTGCCCGTCGCATACGACACGCCGGTCGCCCACTGAGCCTCGGACCGATCCGTGCGACGAGCGTCCGCATCCCTCGACTGCCCGGACCCGTCCGCGCTCGCCGACGTCTACGGCGACTGACCGACCTCGCTCAGAACGGCGGCGGGTCGTCCGGTGGTGTCGAGTCCGGTGGTGTCGAGTCCGGTGGTGTCGAGTCCGGCACCTCGTCGGGCCGATCTTCTGGTAAGGGGCCTGGTGAGGCGCCCCGGATCGGCGACCCCGAGCCCCGGCCGCGCAGCGGCTCACGCAGCGGCTCACGCAGCGGCTCACGCCAGTCCTTCGGATAGGTGATGTACTCCCGGCCGGCGAGCGAGGTCCATGAGATCCCATCATCGGCCGCGCGGCGGACGCGCCAGACTCGAGCGGTCTTGCCGTTGTGGCAGCTGCGACTCAGGGAGTCGAGGTTGGAGACGTGGGTGCGGCCGGCCGGCCACGGTAGGAGGTGGTCGACGTCGCACCGGTCGGCCGGCACCTGGCACCCGGGGCCGCGACACACACCGTCGACCGCCTTGACGTGCTCGACCATCTCGGGAGTCGGGGTGTAGCGGTCGGTCGAGAGCTCGAGGGCGCGGCCGGTGTCGACGTCGGCCGCGAGACGCTGCCAGACCGAGCCGGGGGCGGTGATGATCCGGCGGGCGTGCGCTGCCGTGACCCAGCCGTGGCCGGTCAGCTCGCACGGGGCGTCGGACAGACCGGCAGCCACCTCGAACGGAACGACGATGCGCACCGCCGCGGGCGGGGCGTCCGACAGGCCGGACCAGCTCGGGCCGCCAGCGCTGAACCCCTCCCCCGGGCCGGCGTCCGCTTCGGTGCAGTCCGCACCGCCGTCCGAGCAGGACGCACCTGCGGGCCGAGCCCCACCGGTGAGCGGGCCGCCTCCAGGGCCGCGTCCGCGACACGATCCGCACCGGTCGACCTCCGGGCCCGGAACGAGCCCGAAGAGGACGAGGTCGCAGAGCAGGTCGCTGCGCAGCTGGTCGAGCGTGCGGGGGTCGCCGGCCGCACGCGCGGCCCGTGCCATCGCGTCCACGCGGTCCAGCACCCCGACGACGCGCTCGGCGGGCGCCACGACGGTGAACGTGCCCATGCCGTCATCGACCAGTCGACCGAAGACCGTGCGCCTGGCCGTGGCAGCCTGTCGGCGCTCCTCGTGCCCAGGCGGGTCGGCGGCTCGCACGCACCGCCGCAACCGGTCGCCGAAGAGGCGGTGCGAGGGGATCGAGCCGTCGCGAGCGGGCGCGAGGACGGTCGCCTCGAGTTCGGGGACGGCGTCATCGGCGAGCGTCCTCGTCTCCGCGACGATGCGCAGCGCCCGCTGGAGGCTGACCGAGCCGGCGCGCAACCGCTCGCGCAGCACCCGGTGCCGTCGGGGCGCCGTCGCCAGCTCCAACCTGCGCGCGACCTCTGACGCGCCAACACCGGTCGCGCACGCGATCTCCTGCGTCACGACCTGGTCGGCCGTGATGGGCACCGGCGAGGTCGAAACCAGCTGGGAGAGGTGCTGCTCCTCGACGGAGTGCAGCGCCGCATAGGCATCGACGATCCGGCCCTCGAGGCGGGCCTTGTGCACCTCGAGGCGCTCGATCTGCGACAGCACCGCCTCAGCCTCGTCGAGGAGCGAGAGTGCCGGACGTGGCTTGGGACCCGGCCCCGACGCCGACTTCGCCTGTCTCAGCAGCCAGACGACACGCGGGTTGAGGCCGTCGCCGGCCGCACTGGAAGCCGAGCGCCCGGAGTCGAGGAATGGCACGAACTCACTCCTCCCACCCGGGTCGCCGACTCCTCAAGTAGAACACATGTTCGACTAGCTCACAAGAGTTGTCCACACCCGTCTCTCACCTCGACACCCTTGCCGCAGAACGGGATTCGGGGTGGTCAGCTCTTCGGGACGGGCTTCGCTCGCGACTTGCGACGCGTCAGGAGCACGCCCGCGATGCACAGCGCGCCGCCGACGAAGGTCAGGGGCGGCGGCACCTCGGAGAGCAGCGCCCAGGCGATGAGCGTGGCGATGAAGGGCACGAGGAAGGTCGTCAGGGTCAGCTTGCCCGCATCGCTCCGCGCCAGCACATAGGCCCACGTCGAGAAGGCGATGGCCGTCGGGAAGACGCCGAGATAGGCGATCCACCACAAGGTGCTCGCGTCGCTGTCGCGCACGACGGTCACGAGCTCGCCGCTCCACGGCAGGCACACGACCGCACCGATGATGCAGGCGATCCAGGTGACCTCGGGGCCGGGCAACCGCCCGAGGAGCGGCTTCTGCGCGAGCACGCCCACGGCATACGTGATCGCGGCGAGCACGGCCAGCCACACGCCCACCATGTCGCCGGAGTCACCGGAGGAGAACCCTCGCGCGATGACGACGACGCCCGCGAAGCCCACGGCCATGCCGATGAGGAGCCAGCGGCTCATCTTCTCGCCGAGGAAGACGGTGGCGAGCAGCGCCACGATGATCGGACCGATCTGCACGATGAGTGCCGAGGTGCCTGCGTCGATGCGGCGCTCGGCCTCGTTGAGGGCGAGGTTGTAGACGCCGAACCAGCCCACGCCGCAGAGCAGGAGCAGTGGCCAGTCACGGCGGGCCGGCCAGGTGCGCGGCCGACGGAAGACGAGGACACCGAGCGCGACGGATGCGACGAGGAGCCGACCCAGCGACAACGCGCCGGGCGGCACGTCGCGGCCGAGGTGCCGGATCGCGACGAAGGCCGACGCCCAGAGCAGGAGCGTCACGGCCACGGCGCCGAGCACCAGCACGCTCGAGCGCCGATTGCTGGGCGGGGCCATTGCTGCGGTGCGAGAGTCCACGGTCACCCCGTGACCATAGGCGTCGGCACTGACAGCCCGCCGCGCGGTTTCCGGTCAGATGTCCCCGACATCCCGCCACCTCGGGCGCGCTTGCTCTGCATCCATGCATAAGTTAGCGTTTGCTTTATGGCAATGACTGGTTATGTGTGGATGAAGGGTGCCTGTCCCCTGCTCGGGAGCATGCCCGTGCGCTGAGCCGCAGGCCACGCCGCCGCGGCCGCTCCCGAGCGCCCCCGCCCCCGTCAGCACCCACCCACCCCGAAAGGCACGACCATGTCCCGCGGCGCCCAGCGCATCTCCGTCGACCTCGCCGAAACCGCCCGCCGACTCGCCCGCCAGCGCGCCCTCTGGCAGCGCCTCGTCGACTTCGACCCCATCACCCGCTACTACGCGCGCCTCCTCGCCGACCACGACCACGAGGCCTGGCTGCTCACCTGGCTGCCCGGTCAGGGCACACCGTGGCACGACCACGGCGGCAGCGCCGGCTCGTTCGTCGTGCTCCAAGGCGTCCTCACCGAGGAGGTCGCCGGCTACCGCACGGCCGTCGACCTCGACAACGTCCGGCGCGCGACCGGCCCGGGAGTGCTCCTCAGCCCGGGTGACCAGCGGACGTTCGGCTCCCGCCACCTGCACCGGGTCACGAACGCCGGCTCCGATCCGGCTGTCAGTCTGCACGTCTATGGCCCCAGACTGACTTCCATGACGAACTACCGCGCCGTCGACGGTGTGCTGGAGGTCGAGGAGCAGGCCGAGGTCGGGGTCGACTGGTGACGCCCGCGCCCGACCGACCCGCCCGGCCCCGCACCATCGACGAGGTGCTCGCCGACGCGCGCAGCCGACTCCATCGCCTGACGCCCGCGGAGGCCGACGCGGCGAGGGCCAAGGGCGCCTTCCTGGTCGACATCCGTCCCGCCGCTCAGCGCGCCGCCGAGGGCGAGCTGCCCTCCGCGACGCCGATCGAGCGCAACGTCCTCGAGTGGCGCCTCGATCCCGCGAGCGACGCGTCACTGCCGATCGCGAGCCACGACCTCGAGGTCGTCGTGCTCTGTCAGGAGGGCTACACCTCGAGCCTCGCTGCCGCCGCCCTCCAGGAGCTCGGCATCCACCGCGCCACCGACGTCATCGGGGGGTATGCCGCGTGGCGCGCCTGGCAGGCGTCCGCGGTGCAGACGTCCGCGGAGCAGGCCTCCACGGACGAAGGTCCGTAGCGGCCCACTACCGCGTCGAATCAGTGGCCCGGGCCGGTCACCATCTTGGCTCGCTCCGACTCGTGCGCGCCTCCCTTGACCGCGAGCGTCTGGCAGGCGTCCTCGATGTCCCGGGCCAGGGTGTCGACGTGCTCGCGGCTCATCGTCTCCTTGACCAGGGCGCGCATGATCGTGATGTCCTGGGCGTTGGGGGGCATCGTGTAGGCGGGGACCATCCAGCCGCGCTCGGCCGACAGCTGCCAGGCGATGTCGAACTCGTTGTACGGCTGGTCGCCGGCGAGCCGGAAGGCCACGAGTGGCAGCTGCTCCGCGTCCCGGCCGATCAGCTCGAACCGTCCCTGCTCCTCCAGCTTGTCGCCGAGCGTTCGGGCGTTCTCCTCCATGTTGCGCATGATGTACGTGTAGCCCTCACGACCGAACCGCACGAAGTTGTAGTACTGCGCCAGGACCATCGACGACCCTGTCGAGAAGTTCAAGGTGAAGGTCGAGTCGGTCTTGCCGAGGTAGTTCTCCTTGAAGACGAGATCGGGTGCCAGGTCGGCGACCTCCCGAAAGATCAGCCAGCCGATGCCCGGGTAGACCAAGCCGAACTTGTGTCCCGAGACGTTGATCGAGCGCACCTGCTCGAGCCGGAAGTCCCACGGCGAGTCGGGGTAGAGGAACGGCCACACGAAACCGCCGCTCGCCCCGTCGACGTGCAGCGGCACGTCGAGACCACGCTCCTGCTTGATCTGCACGAGCAGGTCGTTGATGCCGACGATGTCGTCCATGTGGCCCGTGAACGTGGTGCCGAGCACGGCCGCCACTCCGATCGTGTTCTCGTCCACGTGCGGCGCCACGTCCTCCGGGCCGATGGTGTACTTCCCCGGCTGTAGGGGGACGATGCGCGGTTCGACGTCGAAGTAGCGGCAGAACTTCTCCCAGACGACGTGCACGTCGCCGCCGAAGACCAGGTTCGGGCGCTCCGTGGACCCTCCTTCGGCCTGTCGACGGGTGCGCCAGTTCCACTTCAGCGACAGGCCGCCGAGCATGATCGCCTCGGACGAGCCTTGAGTGCGTGCGCCGGTGGTCGGGCCGGGCGCGTGGAAGAGGTCGGCGAGCATCCGGATGCAGCGCTGCTCGATCTCGGCGGTGCGCGGGTACTCGGCGTGGTCGATGAAGTTGCGGTGCAGGTTCTCGGCGATGATCAGCTGCGCCTCCGGCTCCATCCACGTGGTCACGAAGGTGGCGAGGTTGCGGCCCGGGTCGCCCTCCAGGGCGAGGTCCTCGGCCACGAGCCGCATCGCGTCGACGGCGGACATTCCCGCTCGTGGGAACTCCCGGCTGGGCACCTCCTGGGTGAGGAACCGGTTGCCATAGAGGGCTGAGACGGCGTCGATCTCGGACGGAATTGACATGCGCTTCTCCTTCGATGGGTGGCTCCGGGCAGGGGTATCGGACAGGGGTATCGGTCAGGGGGATGTCGCGACGACGGCGGACGTGACGGCACGTCGCCAGGCGGGCAGCATCAGGGCCGCGCCCACGAGGAAGCACACGGCGCCGCCGAAGGTGCCGGCAACGGCGAGACGCGCACTCAGCATGGCGTCGGCGCTCGGGACGACGTAGCCGGCGATCGCCGAGGCCATGAAGAGCACCGAGCCGACCATGTTGAACCAGGCGATCCGCCACGGGAGAGACCGCGGCTGGACGGCGAAGAACCGGTGCGAGACCGCGAGCACGGCGAACGCGCTCGACACGAGGAAGAGCACGGACCCGTAGAGGTCCGGGCGCCAGACGTACCGGTCCGACTCGGCGGCAGTCGCGTTGTGCGTCAGGGCGGCGATGGTGCTGATGTTGAAGAACACCGTGCCCGGGAACTGGACGGCTGCAGCCAGCCAGCTGCGGTCGTGAGGGATCCACCCCCACAGACGCACGGGAGCGGGTCGGTGCTGGGTCACCGCGTCGACGGCAGTCATCGCCGGGGTCTGCGCCTGGACGAGCTGGCCGTAGGAGGCGCTCGTGAAGAAGAGTGACCCGACGGCATACGTGATGCCGTCGACCCACCCACCGATGGCATTGAGGTAGGCGGGCACCGAACCCATCGCGAAGCACGCCGACCCGACCATGAAGAGCCAGGCGACGGTCGCGTTGAGGCGTTGGGGTCGCACGGTCATCCGGGCGGCTTCCTCTGCGCGTCGGGCACCGGAAGCACCGCAGTGACGACAAAGGAAACGACCACGGCGACGACCACCTGGGGGATGACCGTGAGCCCGTCGGTGCCCATCAGCAGGGTCGCCAGGAGCACGGACGTCAGTGGCAGCCGGAGCATGGCGCAGCACATCGCACCGATTCCGGTCCCGATGGCGGCGGCGAGCTCCATGCCAGGCAGGCCGCTGACGGCGATGCCGAGCACCGCACCGGTGAACATCGCGGGGAAGACCGGGCCCCCACGGAAGGCCGAGAGCGAGACGCCGTAGGCGACCGCCTTCAACAGACCGAGCAGCACGAGCACCCAGACGGAGTAGCCGGCCGCGCCGGCCACGAGCCCGGGCAGTGCGCTCTGTCCGGAGAACAGCACCTCGTCGAAGGGCCGACCTGTGGCCAGCTGGTACCCGGTGGCGCAGAGGCCCACGACCAGGCCCAGTCCCACGGTGACCGCCACGCGCTTGCGGTGCACGTAGGGCCGCAGGCTGAGCCCGAGCCGGCGGACGCCCCAGCCGAGCAGGGCGCCCGCGACGCCGACCGGGATGGACCACAGCAGGGACGCGAGCGTCGGCTGCACGCCGGGCGGCACCGTGGTCAGCGCGAGCGAGAAGGTGCCGAGACCGGTCCAGGCGTCGAGGCCCACGAAGACGAGGGCGCCGATGCCCGACGCGAGCAGCCCCGGCAGCGCCACGAGGCTGAGGGTCGCCCCGGCAATGCCGGCCGCCTCCATGATGAGGAAGGCGCCGAGCAGCGGCGAGCCGAGGAGCGTGCTCACCGCCGCGAAGCTGCCGGCGGACGCCATCATCGTCGCGGCCATCGGCGGGGCGTCGCGCTTCGCGAGGTGCACCGTCAGGGCCCCGAGCCCGCCACCGATCGCGATGAGTGGCGCCTCGGGCCCCAGGACCGCCCCGAGCCCGAGGGTGAGCAGGGCCGCGATCACGATGCCGGGCAGGTCGCGCCCGGTGGCGGGTCCGCCCCCGGTGCTGAAGCCCAGGGCCGGCGAGTGCCCGGCGGTCCCGGGCAGGTGACGGATCGTGAGGGCGACGAGCAGTCCGCACAGCATCAGCCAGGGAAGGGGCCACCAGGCCGGGCGCGACCCGTCGAAGAGGTTCGAGGGCAGGTCGGTGAAGAGATACTTCTGCACCACCGACACGAGCGCGAGGAAGCCGTAGGCGATCGCCGAGACAGGGATGCCGAGCAGTGCGGCCAGCACGAGGGCCGAGAGGTAGGACCGGGAGCGCACGGTGCGCGCGACGTCGATCGGGGCCGTGGCCCCGATCGGAGCGGCTGCGTCGGTCACCTCGGTCTGCCTCCTCGGGAGAGCGAGGGCATTCGCGCTCCGAGCGGGAGATGCTTGCCAGCCCAACGTAGCCGGGCGGCCCGGCGTCCCGCGCACGTTTGGCGAGTCCGGCCGTCTTGTCCGGTATGCCGTCCGGTATGCCGTCCCGTATTCCGCCTGGTATGCCGTGCGCGGCGTCTCAGGAGCGGCGTCCCGCGCGCCCGCCTGCCTTCCGGACGAGCATGCTGAGGCGGTCGAGGTGCAACGATGGCAGTCGCCAGCGCTGCCAGTAGAGGGGCACGTCGACGCGGTCGCGCGACCCGAGACGCACCAGCTCGCCTGCCTCGAGGAGCGGCGCGAGCTGCCCCGTCAACAGCGCACCCCACCCGAGGCCGGAGCGGACCGCGGTGACGAATCCCCCGCCGTCCGGCACCTCGTGGGTCGGTGGCGCACTCGTCACCCCATGCCGGTCGAGGATGCGCTGCTGGATGTCGTCCTTGTCGTTGAAACGCACGAGAGGCGCTGCAGCCCAGTCGAAACCGCGGCCCGCTCGGTGGCGGTCGAGCAGCTGCGGCGTCGCCGCCGGCAGGTAACGCATCGTCACGAGCGGCTCGGTCGAGCAGCCCTGGACCGGTGTCGGGTCCGACGTCACGGCACCCAGCACCTCGCCCGAACGGAGCAGCCGGGCCGAGTGGTCCTGGTCCTCGACGCGGATGCGCAGCACGACGTCGTCCCACTGGGCCGCCTCGGCCAGCACCGCGCCGAACCAGGTAGACATCGAGTCGGCGTTGACGACGATCGGCAGGTCGGTGCGAGACCGCGTGTCGACGGCGAGACCCGCGAGGGCCTCCGACTCGAGCAGGCTCTGCTGACGGGCCAGTCGAACGAGGGCCTCTCCCGCGGCCGTCGCCCGGCAGGGCGACGTGCGCACGACGACGACCCGCCCCACCTCGGCCTCGAGCGCCTTGACTCGCTGGCTGACGGCCGACGGCGTCACGTGCAGCTGCCTCGCCGCCGCGTCGAAGGTGCCGGTGTCGATGATGGCGAGCAGGGTGGCCAGGTGCTCAGGCTGGAGCCGCATGAAGCCATGCTAATGATGCTGAAGAAAGCTTCGCTTCACTGAAGCCAATCCCCCGTCTACCGTCGAGGGCGTGACCTCCCTCCTGCCCGGCTTCCTCACCATGGCCTCTCTCATCGTGGCCATCGGGGCGCAGAACGCCTACGTGCTCCGCACCGGACTCGCGCGCCGGCACGTCGGACTCGTCGTCGCCGTCTGCGCCCTCAGCGACGCGGTCCTCGTCGTCGCCGGCGTGCTCGGCGTCGGTGGTCTCGTCACGGCCCACCCGGGACTGCTCACGGTCGTGCGATGGGTCGGGGCGGCATACCTCGTCGGCTACGGCCTGCTCTGCCTGCGCAACGCGCGCCACCCCCAGGGTCTCGATGCGGACGGGACCCAGAGGTCACGCAGCGGCGTGCTCGCCACCGTCGTCGCCCTGACGTGGCTCAACCCGCACGTCTACCTCGACACGGTCCTGCTCGTCGGCTCGCTCGCCAACCAGCACGGCGCCGAGGGGCGCTGGTGGTTCGCCGCCGGAGCCGCCGCCGCGAGCCTCGCCTGGTTCACGGCGCTCGGCTACGGCGCGCGGCTGCTCGCGCCGCTCTTCGCGCGACCCTCCACGTGGCGTGTCCTCGACCTCGCCATAGCGCTGGTCATGTTCACCATCGCCGCCACCCTCGTCCTCGGCTGAGGTCCACGCCCGCAGCGCGCGGGTTGCCGCGTTGTCCTGCGTGACCGGCAAGGATCGACCTAGCCTCTGCCGAGTGAGCACAGGGGAGGTCGCGGCGATCGGCGACGACAAGTCGAGTGGCCCGGCGGGCGGGTCGGCGCGTCGCGAGTTCGAGCGACGACGCGATGCCCGGGAGCAACGGGTGCGCGAGCGCTTCCCCCGCATCGGCGGCTTCCTCCTCGCCGTCACGGACGAGCCTCAGAGCACCAAGGCGTGGGACACCGGCGCCGCCGGCGAGCAGGTGGTCGGAGCCCGGCTCGACGGCCTCACGGGTGACGGGCTCACAGTCCTGCACGACCGACGCATCCCGGGAACCAGGGCCAACATCGACCACATCGTCGTCTCGCGTGCCGGCGTCTTCGTCGTCGACGCGAAGAAGTACAAGGGCCAACCGGGCCTGCGCGTCGAGGGCGGCCTGTTCCGTCCCCGGACCGAGACCCTCGTCGTCGGTGGACGCAACTGCTCGAAGCTCGTCGACAGCGTGCTCAAGCAGGTCGAGCTCGTCCGCGCCGCTCTCGACGACCCCGCTCTCCCCGTCACCGCGGTGCTCTGCTTCGTCGCGGCCGAGTGGCCGCTCTTCGGAGGCTCCTTCACGACCCGCGGCGTGCACGTCCTCTGGCCGAAACGCCTCGCCCAGGTCGTGGCGGCCGAGCCGACGACGCGTGGGCCGGAGACACCCGCGCCCATCGACGTCGCATCGGTCCACGCCCGCGTCGCGCGGGCCTTTCCTCCTGCCTGAAGCGGCCCCGCGCGCTACCTCAGACCACGCGGGACGGCATACGCCATCGGATCTGAGGTAGCGAACGCCCCGGGATAGGGAGGTCGTCCGATGTGGGGGTCTACCTCAGCGACCGAGTCTGGAGAAGTCCAGAACGGCACCAGCAGAGGAAAGACCATGACCACCCAGTACCTCGACTTCCGCGCCATCCAGTACGAGATCGAGTCCCGCTACCCGCAGCGTCGCCGCGTCCGCCGCGACTCGTCGCTCGAGATCATTCGCCGCACCATGGCGCGGATCTCCCGGCAGGAGACCCAGCCGGGCCGCACCCGGTGACGACGGCGCCCCGAGCGGTGTCGCCAACCGACGCACCGCTGTCGGCGGAGTACGCGATGATGCCGCGTATGCCGCTGCGCACGGGCCCTCTCATCGGCAGGGACACCGACCTGTCCCGTCTCGCCGACGCCATCGGGTTGCGCCCCGTCGCGGGGGCCCAGCGCGGTGGCGTCGTCGTGCTGTCGGGCGACGCCGGCATCGGCAAGTCGCGGATCGTCGCGCAGCTCGTCGCCGACGCCACCGGCGCCGGCTGGTTCGCCGCGGTCGGCCACTGCGTCGGTCAGGCCGGCAGCAGTCTCGCGTACCTCCCCTTCGTCGAGCTCGTGGGCGCGATCGACGCCGGTCGCCCGGACGTCGTCGAACGCGTGCTCGTGACGCACCCGATCCTCGGGCACCTGCTGCCCGGCCGTGTCGACGTGCCCGACGGCGAGCTTGCCCAGCACGCGGAACGGGCCACCGACCCGGGCCAGGTCGCCGAGGCCGTCCACGCCCTGCTCACGGCCCTCGGCGACGCGCAGCCCTCCCTCGTCGTCGTCGAGGACGTCCACTGGGCCGACCACTCCTCGCGCGACCTCATCACCCTCCTGCTGACCCGCGGCTTCGCCTCGGCCGTCGGTCTCGTGGTGACCTACCGCTCCGACGACCTCCACCGCCGCCACCCCCTCCACGAGACGCTCGCCGTGTGGGCGCGCATCGCGGGGCTCGAGCACGTCGAGCTCGCCCCGCTCCCCGACGACGCCGTCCGAGAACTCGTCTCCGGCATCGAAGGTGCCCCCCTCGATCCCGACACGGCCACCGAGATCGCCCGGCGAGCGGAGGGCAACCCGTTCTTCGCGGAGGAGCTCGTCGCGAGCGCCGCCGCCGGCCAGGCCCTGACCGGCGGTCTGGGCCGCGTGCTCCGCGCGCGGGTCGAGCAGCTCGACGACACCACGCAGCGCGTGCTGCGCGCCATCGCCCTCAAGGGCGGTCAGTTCATCGGCCACGACCTCCTCTCCCGGGTCGTCGACCTCCCCGACGAGAGCCTCGAGGCGGCGCTGGCCGCTGCCGTCGAGCACCACGTCCTCGAGGCGCGCTGGCCCCCGGCCTACACCTTCCGCCACGCCCTGCTCGGCGAGGCGGTCGCCGACAGCCTGCTTCCGGGCGAGCGCCTGCGCCTCCATCGGGCGTATGCCGCCACGCTGGCCGAGCATCCCGAGCTCGCCCCCGCCTCCGAGCTGGCCCGCCATGCCGCGGCGGTGGGCGACCTGCCGACGGCGGTCCGGGCGAGCAGAGCGGCGGCCGAGTCGGCGATGGCCGTCGGTGGCCCGCAGGAGGCGCTGCTCCACTTCGAGCGGGCCCTGTCGTGGCTCGACGAGAACGACCCCGAGCGCGACGAGGTGACCCTGGGCGCCTCTCGCGCGGCGACCGTCGCCGGTGAGCCGATCCGCGCGATCGACCTGCTGCGCGACCGGCTCGACCACCCGGGCACCGCCCAGCAGCCGGGCGCGCGCGCCGTCCTGCTCGCGACCCTCGTCATCCGCTCGCGCATGCTCGACCTGCCCATCGACTCCGTCGCCCTCACCGACGAGGCCCTGTCACTTCTCGGCGAGGAGACCGACGAGCGCCGGGTCCGGGTCCTCGTCGCGCGCGTGCAGGCCCTCGTCGACAACGGCTCGTTCGTCGAGGCTGCCGTCGTCGGCGACGAGGTGTCGCTGCTCGCCGAGCGGCTCGGCCTGGGCGGCGCGCTCACCGAGGTCCGCACGATCATGGCGCGGGTCGTCGAGGCGCAGGAGGACCTCGACTCGGTCGAGGCCCACCTGCGGTCGGTCGTCGCCGACATCCCGCCCGACGACCCGCTGCTGCTGCGCGCCCTGCACCAGCTCGCCTCACTCGCGCACCGCCGCGGCGACCTGCCCGGATCGCTCGCCCTCTACGACCGCGGCGCCGAGGTGGCGCGACGCATGCACCGTGAGTGGGCGCCGTGGGGTCAGGAGTGCCGCCTGCTCGGGGGCCTCACGGCCTACGAGCTCGGCGACTGGGACGGCGTGGTCCGCCGGCTCGACCTCGCCGGCCGGCCGGCCCCTCAGCCGGGGCGCGCCATCTTCACGGCGGCCGCCCTCAGCGTCCAGGCCGGTCGGGGCGAGCCGGTCGACCCCGCCCTCCTCGATGCCCTCCGGCAGTGGTGGCACGTCGACGCGATCTGCGTCGTGCTGACGACCATGCCCGCGGTGGATGTGCTCGGTCAGTCCGGCGACCTGCGCGCGCTGCTCGACCTGACGGAGGCCGCGGTGCGCGTCCTCGACTCGACGTGGGGCGAGTACCACGCCATCGTCCGGCTCGCCGCGCTCGTCGCCGGCCAGGCGGCCGCGCTCGTGCCGCACGCCGACCCTGCGCTCCGGGCTCGTGCCCTGGCCGTGGTCGACGAGCTCGCCGACCGTGGTCGCCTCATCAGCGAGCTGCGGCCGGCGGTCGAAAGAGCGAGCCGACCCATGTTCGAGCGCTCTGCTGTCGGGTCGCTCGAGGACACGAGCCGCGAGACCTGGGCGTGGACGGTGCGTCTCGAGGCCGAGCTCCTGCGTCTCCAGCGCGTCGCCGGCGTCGGAGACCCACCGCCCGTGGCCGCGCTCGTCGACGCGTGGCGTGAGAGCGTCGCGGCGTTCGAGCGCTACGGGCACGTCTTCGAGGCCGCCCGGTCGCGGACCCGACTCGCCGCCGCCCTGCGGGCCGCCGGCGACCACGCCGCCTCACGCGACGTCGCCGAGCAGGCCCGCGAGGTGGCCATCCGCCTCGAGGCGAAGCCGCTGCTCGCAGAGCTCGACGACGTGCGCCCCGGCGCGGCAACCAGCCATGCCGCCGTGGAGGGTGCCGGGCCACCCGAGCTCACACCGCGCGAGCTCGAGGTGCTGGCCCTGCTCGCACAGGGCTTGACCAACGGCCAGATCGGCAAGCAGCTCTACATCAGCACGAAGACCGTGAGCGTGCACGTGTCCAACCTGCTCGCCAAGCTCGGCGCCTCCGGACGCACCGAGGCCGCCGCCATCGCCCGACGACGGGGACTCGTCTCCTGACCCCCCTCGAGGTGACCTCGGCTGTCTGCCGCGAAGGGCCGCCTGGTTCCGTCCCGAGGAGCACGATGAAGGCGTGACCTCCGGGGTGCTGGCACCCAGCGGCGGAGCGGCGTCGATCCGCGCCGCTGCCGCGCGAGCTGCGCCCGAGGTGCTCGAGTCCCTCGGCGTGGACCCCTCCCGCGGACTCGGCCCCGGCGAGGTCGAGCAGCGACGGGTCACCTACGGCCCCAACGCGATCGCGACCCACCACGCGCGTGTCCTCACCGTCCTGTGGCACCAGCTGGACTCCCCCCTGCTCGGCCTGCTGCTGGTCGCCGCGACGGCGTCGTACTTCGTCGGTGAGCAGGGCGACGCCGTCATCATCGGCTTCATCGTCGTCGTCTCCGTGGGACTGGGCTTCGTCAACGAGTACCGCGCAGAGAAGGCGGCGGCCTCCCTCCACTCGCAGGTCACCCACGAGGCAGTCGTCCTGCGGGGTGGAGCGTTCAGCCGCGTCGACGTGACCTCGATCGTGCCGGGGGACGTGGTCGAGCTCAGCCTCGGGGAGGTGGTGCCCGCCGACATCCGCCTCGTGTTCGTCGCCCGGCTCGAGTGCGACGAGTCGGTGCTCACGGGCGAGTCCCAGCCGGTGGAGAAGACGACCGACGCAGTGGACGAGGCGGCCTCCCTCGCCGATCTCTGCGGATGTGCGCTCATGGGGACCGTCGTGCACGCCGGCAGCGGGCGCGGCGTCGTCGTCGCCACGGGCTCCCGGACCGAGTTCGGGGCCATCGCCACCGGTCTCAGCACCCACCAGCTCGACACGGAGTTCCAGGTCGGCCTGCGGCGCTTCTCGATGCTGCTCGTCAAGGTCGCCGGCGCCCTGACGACCGCGATCTTCGTCATCAACGTGCTGCTTCACAAGCCGTTCCTCGACGCCCTGCTCTTCTCGCTCGCCATCGCCGTCGGCATCACGCCACAGCTGCTGCCCGCCGTCGCCTCGACGAGCCTGGCCGCGGGGTCGCGCCAGATGAGCCGGCGCAAGGTCCTCGTCAAGCGGCTCGTCTGCATCGAGGACCTCGGTGACATCGACCTGCTCTTCACCGACAAGACGGGCACCCTGACCGCCGGTCGAATCGACTACGCGCGGGCCGTGCCGGTGGACGGACAGCGCTCGGAGGACGTGGTGCGGTGGGGGCTGCTCTGCACCGAGAACGTCCCGGGAGGAGCGGCGGTCGGGACGAACCCGCTCGACGCGGCCCTGTGGGACTCGCCCGCCACGGCTCTGGTCCGCGAGTCGCCGACCGCGCTCGAGGTGCTCGGAGTGCTGCCTTTCGATCACGAGCGCCGGATGCTGTCCGTCGTGGTCCGCGACCCGGCCGGGGCCCTGCAGCTCGTCACCAAGGGGGCCCCCGAGACCGTGCTCGAACGGTGTGTCGACGTGCGACCGGGGACCCGCGCCGCCCTCGATGCCGAGTTCGCGGCCGGCAACCGCGTGATCGCCGTCGCCAGCCGACCCGTCGCCACCGCCCGGGCACCCGAGGCCGCGGACGAGCACGGCCTCCAGCTGCGCGGCCTCCTCGTCTTCCTCGACGCACCGAAGCCCGACGCCGCCGCGGCCCTGGGCCGGCTGGCCACCCTCGGTGTCCGCGTCAAGGTCGTGACCGGCGACAACGCCGTCGTGGCGGCCAAGGTGTGCAGCGACCTGGGCCTGCCGGGCGACGAGGTGCTCACCGGCGCGGACCTCGACGCCCTCGACGACGAGCACCTCATCGACGCCGTGACCGCCACGACGGTCTTCGCGCGGGTCAGCCCCGAGCACAAGGCACGCATCGTCCGCGCGCACCGTCACGGCGGGGGCGGGGTGGCCTTCCTCGGCGACGGCGTCAATGACGCGCTCGCGCTCCACGCCGCCGACGTCGGGATCTCCGTCGACTCGGGCACGGACGTGGCCAAGGACGCCGCCGACGTCATCCTGCTCGAGAAGAGCCTCGACGTGCTCGCCGACGGCGTCGTCGAGGGGCGGCGCATCTTCGCCAACACGTTGAAGTACGTCCTCATGGGGACGTCGAGCAACTTCGGCAACATGGCCTCGGCGGCCGGCGCGTCGCTCTTCCTGCCGTTCCTGCCGATGCTGCCGTCACAGATCCTGCTCAACAACCTGCTCTACGACACCGGGCAGCTGGCCATCCCGACCGACAACGTGGACCCGGAGCAGCTGCTGAGGCCGTCGCACTGGGACATCGGCTTCATCCGCCGCTTCATGCTCCTCTTCGGACCGCTCAGCTCGATCTTCGACTTCCTCACGTTCGGGATCATGCTCTGGGTCTTCCACGCCGGGCCCGACCTCTTCCGGTCAGGCTGGTTCGTCGAGTCGCTGGCCACCCAGACGCTCGTCATCTTCGCCATCCGGACGCGCGCGATCCCCTTCTTCCGGAGCCACCCCAGCCTGCCGCTGACGCTCGCGGCCCTCGGCGTCGTCCTCGTCGGCGCGGTGCTCCCGTCGTCGCCGCTGGCCGCGCCACTCGGCTTCGCGCCGCTACCCGGCGGCTTCTTCGCCGCCCTCGTCTTCATGGTCGTCGGCTACCTGGTGCTCGTCGAGTTCGGCAAGAGATGGTTCTACCGCGCTGCCGGGGCGCAGCCCACCGGCCGGCCCACCGACCTCGGCACCCGGTTCGTGCGGCGGCGGGCAGCACGCTTCAGTGTGGCGGCCCCGCCCGCGAACCGCCTCAGGTCGGGGCGGTCTCGAGCACCGGGTAACCTGGCCGCGAGCGGCGCAGGCCGGGCGTGAGGGCGATCGAGACGAGCACGGACGCCGCGGCCATGACCCCCATCGCGTGCGAGGCCGCGACCGGTCCCACCCCCAGGGCGCTCGCGACCGCGCCGCCGAGCAGGGCACCGAAGGCCTGGCCCACCATGAGCCCGGTGCCCTGCAGGCCGAACACCTGACCACGCGCCTGACCGTCGGTGTGCGACACCAGGCGCTCCTGCAGGGGCAGGCTCGCGGAGTAGCCGACGGACGCCACGAAGGCCAGCGCGGCGGCATACGGCAGCGACGGGACGAGGAAGAACGCGAGGTAGGGCACGGCGAGCAGCAGGCGCAGCGGACCGATGAGACGGTCGCGCAGCGCGACCGCCAGGAAGCGGCCGACGACGATGTCGCCGAGGAGCATCCCGGCGGCCGTGACGGCGAAGAGGTAGCCGGCGCGCTCGCCCGCGAAAGGCACGAAGAGCGCCTCGCAGCCGACGATGAGGCCGTTCGGGACCCACATCGTCAGGTAGAGCGGACGGATGACGCGCGAGCCGAGCAAGGCCCGGTTCACCTCGCGCGTGCGGCGCACGAGGGACGCGCCGGCATGGCGCGGCGGGTGGTCCGAGAGGCCGAGGCGCAGCAGGAGCACCGCGACGAAGAGCGCTGCTCCCGCCCCGAGGAAGAGCTGCGTCGTCGAGAAGGTGATGAGCAGCAGGCCACCGATGCCGTAGCCGACGATCTGCATGCCGCCGACCGCGATGTTCATCGTGGCCCGGCCGAGGATGAAGCCGTCGGGCGGGAGGATGTCGGAGACGAGCGCCATCATGCTGCCGCCGAGGGCCGAGGTGATGAGGGGCCCGACCGCGAGCAGCGCGAAGCGCCATCCCCACTCGAGTCCGGGCAGCGCCTGCAGCAGGTCCGTCACCATGGTCGTGCCGGCGACGACCACGAGCGCGGTGCGTGGCCGCACGAGGTCGGAGCCGGACCCGAAGAGCGTCTGGCCGACGAGCCGCATGAGCGGGGCGCCGAACATCGCGAGCGCCGTCAGGATCGGGGACCCGGTGGCGGCGAAGGTGATGGTGCCGAGCGCGAGGGACGCGACGGCATACGACCCGACGTTGAGGCACTGGACGAGGAAGAGGACCCGGAACTCACGGATGGCGAACAGCTGGCGGTAGGTCTTCACCCGGTCACCCTGACGGCCCGACGTCGCCCACGCTAATGTTTCGGTCGGAGGCGAAACATGGGGACGTGGCAGATCTCGGCCGACCTGCTGGCGCGGAGCCGCTTCGTCGTGTCTCCGCGCATCGAGACGGTCGCCGCCCTCAACGACCTCGTGCGGCCGAGCGATGCCGCCGGTCGCGCCTTCGCGTCAGCGCACCGCGAGTCCTTCGAGGAGATGCTGGCCGAGCACCCGGTGCGACGTGCCGTCCTCGAGCACAGCTGGCGGCCCGGCTGGATCTCCGACTGGCTCGCGCTGCCGCCCGACGGCCCCGGACGCACCTTCGCCGAGGAGATCGACGACGTGCGGACGTTGGGAGACAAGCAGGTTCGCGCGTGCCTGCGTGAGAGCAGTCCCGAGACGACGCTCCCTCGCATCCTGACCCGGCCCGGCACCGCGGAGCACGCGGCGCAGCTGCTCGAGTGGGTCTGGACACATGCCCTCGCCACCGACTGGGCCCGTCGCGAGCGCATCCTGCGCGCCGACATCGTCTCGCGCACGGCCCGGCTCGCGACCCATGGCTGGGCGGCCGTGCTGCGCGACCTCGGTCGGGACCGGGAGTGGCTCGGCGACGGCCAGCTGCGGATCAACCGCTTCGACCTGCCCTCGCGCGTGCTCGACGACGACGCCGACCTCTACTTCGTGCCCGCCCACGGCACCGCCACCTGGGTCGGGTGGCACCTGCCGCGGCGCTATGCGATCTACTACCCCGTCACCGGAGCGCTCGCGGAGGTCGACGGCCAGGCCGACGACGGGCTCGAGTGCCTCGTGGGGAGCGCCCGAGCCCGCCTGCTGCGCGGACTCGACGGACCATCGAGCACGAGCGCCCTGGTCGCCCGCACGGGTATGCCGCTCGGCTCGGTGGGCGACCACCTCAAGGTCCTGCTCGCGGCCGGGGCGGTGCTGCGCCGGCGCTCGGGTCGCGAGGTGCTCTACTGGCGCACCGCCCTCGGCGACGCCCTCGTCGCGTCCGGGCGGGGAGTTCTCCCCATGTACCGCAAGGGCGCCCGGCCCTAGCGTCGGCCCTGCGGACGCGCCCGCGTCCACGCCGTCGACACACGCTCAGGGGTCCGTCATGTTTGAGCTCCACGAAACCGCCAGTCCTTCCGTCGGCCGTCGCACGCTGCTCCGTGGCGCCGGCGGCCTGCTCATCGGCGGCGGTCTCGTCGCCGCCACGGCCACCGCCGCGCAGGCCGCGACCTCGCAGAACGGCTGGTCGGCCGGCTCGTCGGCCGTCGTCCCGCTCGACGCACTGTCCGTCGGCGCCGCTACCTTCCCGGCCGGGGTGCGCCGCGGCGACGTCCACGTCGTCCTCGGCTACGTCGCGCGCCGCTTCGACCGCGAGGTCGAGGCGCTAGTCAAGGGCTGGTGCTGGGGGCACAGCTACCGCGTCATCTCCGGCAGCACGTCGCTGTCGAACCACTCGAGCGGCACCGCCATCGACCTCAACGCGCCCCGCCACCCGCTCGGGAAGTCGGGCACCTTCAGCGCCACACAGCGCTCGCACATCCGCTCGATCCTGAACTCCTGCAACGGAGTCGTGCGGTGGGGCGGCGACTACTCCGGCCGCAAGGACGAGATGCACTTCGAGATCAACGTGCGTCCGGGTGATGCCCGGCTCGCGGCCCTCGCCAAGCGCATCGGCGGCGGAGGTGGCGGCGCGCCGGCGCCCGCTCCGATCACGTGGACGACCGTCAAGCGCGGCGCAAGCGGCTTCCGCGTCACGGCGATCCAGCACCTGCTGCGCCACCACGGCTACACCCTCACGGTCGACGGCGCGTTCGGCCCGACGACCCAGAGCCGTGTCATCTCCTTCCAGCACGCCCGGAGCCTGGCGGCCGACGGCGTGGTCGGCCCGAAGACGTGGTCGGCACTCGTCGTGACCGTCAAGCGCGGTTCGAGCGGCCAGGCCGTCGTCGCGGCCCAGAAGCTGCTGACCCACCGCGGCCACGCGCTGACCGCCGACGGCGTCTTCGGCGCGATGACGGCGACGAAGACCCAGGCCTTCCAGCAGTCGCGCCATCTCACGGCCGACGGGGTGGTCGGCGCCCGCACCTGGGCGGCCCTCACCGCCTGACGGCAAGCGCCCGGAGCCTCGAGGTGAAGTCTCGTCGCGAAACCCCTCTCAGGCGACGTGGGCGGGTCTAGCGTCACTCGTGTTCCAGCCATTCAACGAAGAGGGGCACGGCACATGGCAGAAGACTGGGCAGCAGACGTCAAGAAGTACTCCCCCGACGCCGACGACGCCGCGATCAAGGGCATCGTCCGGCACTGCGGTATCGCGCTGCAGAAGCGCGACTCGGCACTCGTGTCGTTCAGTGACAAGACCGAGACCGACCGCGTGCGTGACGGATTCATGAAGAAGAAGCTCGGGCTCACCGACTCGGACGCCGAGCTCGACGCCTCACTGGCGGAGGTCGGCCAGACGCTCAAGGGCGACCGCACGAAGAACCGCGTCACCGTCTACTACCTGCTGGCCGAGAAGCACGGGAAGCTCGACCTCTTCCGCTGAGGCGACCCGAGGGCTGCTGACGCGGGTGGGCCGTTGCCACGTGCAACGGCACACCCGCGCCAAGATCCTGGGTCCAGGCCTCGATTTCTGACCGTGCATCGGCGCAGCATGGAACACGGACAACCACAACGCCGTGCACCATGGCACTCCCTCGCGTCGCCTCCGCCGAGCAGGGCCGCCCCGGCGGTCGCCTCCCGGCGAGGATCCCCCTCCCCAACGGACTCCAACCGGAGGGCATCACCTCGGGGCCGGGCGCCACGTTCTACGTCGGTTCGTTCGGCGACGGACGCATCGTCAAAGGCAACCTGCGCACCGGGACCGTCCGCGCCCTCCTCTCTCCCGCCACCGGCCGCTCACTGCGTGGCCTCTTCTTCGACCGCCGCACCGGACTGGTCTGGGCCGTGGGCAGCCTCGGCACCGAGGGGCACGTCTGGGCGGTGGACGCGGTCTCCGGAGCCGTGACCGGCGACACCGTCGTCCCCGAGGCCGGCTTCCTCAACGACCTCGTCGTCACCCCTCGCGCGGTGTGGGTCACCGACTCGAGCGTCGACCGGCTCACCGTCGTGCGCCTCACCCGCAGCGGCCACCCCACCGGGTCCCCTGCCCGCTTCGTGGACCTGACCGGCGCGTGGCCGGCCAGTCCCCCGAACACATTCAACGCCAACGGCATTCGCGCACTGACTGAGGACGTGTTCGTGCTCAACAACACGCGTGTGGGCGGCCTGTGGCAGGTCGACGGCGAGTCCGGAGCCACGCGACGCATCGCCGTCACCGGCGGCCCACCGATCACGAGCGGTGACGGCCTCGAGCTACTGGATCACGCGGCTCGGCACCGCCTGACACGTGCGGGTGCCCTCCGGCACCAGAGGCTGGGGCGCACCGGAACCCGGCCACGCGTCGAGCCAGGTCGAGCGCGGGCTCACATAGGGAGAGATGAGGTCGACGAGTCCCGGATCGGCCTGTCCCGCAAGCACCTGCGAAGCGATCCGTCGTGAGGCGCCGGCGAGGAAGTCGGCCAGCTGAACGCGCGGGTCGTCCTGCGAGTCGACGAAGCTGATGCCCTCGAGCGCCTCCGACGACCCGTCGGCCCTCGAGCCGACGGCCGTGCGGATCGCCGCATCGGTGAGGGTCGCCTGCACGTCGTGGACCACCCAGAGAGGACGACCGACCGCTCCCCAGTGACGCAGGACCTCCGCGAACGCCGGCACGATCGGGTCGAGCACGCCCCGACCGCGCGCCACGAGGGCGAGCAGCGCCTCCGGACCCGCGGGCACCCCTGCCACCAGGTCCGGAGCGAGGTCGGCCACGTCGGCCAGCCCGCGGCGCAAGGCCTGGGCGCTCTCGGCCGCCTCGTCGAGCGAGCGGGCGCGCACGATGTCGTTGAAGTCGGCGAGCACCGTCTCCCAGCCCTGCCGACCCAGGCGTCGCACGGCCGTGCGGTGCAGCTGCTCCGATCGACGCGCGCTGTCCGGGAGCGACGCCGGTCCGCCATCGAGCAGCGCCACCATGCGGCCCGTCAGGTGCAGGGCCTTGTCGGTGAGGTGCACGTGGGCTCGGCCGAGGAGCGGCCCGTCGGCGCCGAGGAGCCACTCGAGCAGCCGCCGGTTCTGGGGCCGCAGCACGACGCTCGCCTTGACCTCCGTCGCCGGCGACCTGGCCTCGACGCGCACGCGCTCGATCGTCGCCGTCGCCGTCGACGTCGTGACGTCTACGCTCGCATGGGCGAAGGTGTCGGTGCTGCCTCGGACGAGCTTCTCCCCCTCCGAACCGGACTCGTCGCACGCCACCTCGAGGAGGACGGTGGCGCGCGGGAGGGCGGAGGACGGCATACCCCATCCTGTGCGCAGGACGCGGCCGCGCCAACCGACTTTGCGCCCGGAGGGCACGATTCGGTCACGACGGTGAGCAGGCTGAGCGGAACGGGTACGACGCCGCAGTTCTCACCGGGCGCTCACGGTCCCCGGCCCGACCCGAGGGAGCCCTCCATGACCACGCCGCACCGCACGACACCCGGCGAGTGGCGCGACGGCCTCGAGGAGACGCTCGAGAGCTTCGACGAGACCGGTGGGCACCGCGTCCTCAGCCGGGTCTTCGACGAGCTCGGCGTGGAGGACGCGCTCTCGCTGGTCGTGCTGCCCTACCTCCACGACGTCGGCGAGCGCTGGTCGGCCGGCTCGATCGGGGTGGCCCAGGAGCACTTCGCGAGCCACGTGCTGCGCTCGCGGCTCTCCGTCCTGATGGAGGCCCCCGAGCGCGCCGACGGCCCGCTCGCCGTGCTCGCGTGCATGCCCGGAGAGCACCACGAGTTCGGGCTCATGGCCACCGCGATCGTCCTGTCGCGGCTCGGGTGGCGCTCGAGCTATCTCGGCGCCAACACGCCGACGGCCGAGCTCGCCCACACCTGTCGCATGCTCCGGCCCGCGGCTGTCGTCGTCGCCGCCCACCGGTCCACCGCCTTCGCAGCCCACGCGCCGGCGCTCCGGCGGCTGGCCGGGTCGACGACGGTGCACCTCGCGGCCCATGGCGCCACGGACGAGGTCGCCGAGCTCTGCGGCGCCTCGAGCCTGCACGGTGACCCGGTGTGGGCAGCCCGCGCGCTGCACGAGGCGCACGGACGGTCCACCCCGGACGTCGCCGAGCCCACCGCCGTCTGACCGACACGGCCGACGGCGCCGGGCGAACCGGGCCCAGGACCTCCGCGAGGATAGGCTCGTCTGTCATGCCCAGCCACCGTGATCCGCAGGACCAGACCGATGGAGCTCCCATGAACGAAGGACCGAGCGGGGACCAGGAGGCCGCGGAGGTCCCCCAGCCCGTCGAGCCCGTCGAGTCGGTGCTCGTGGAGGGATCCGGACGGAGGGTGCGCGACCAGCGCATCGGCCTCGTCTTCGCCGGCCTCGCGGTCGCCGCCCTGCTCGTCGGCGGTCTCATCGCCCTGGTGCTCGCGATGGCCGGCTGAGCACGGCCGCCGCGGACGAGCGCATGACCTGGGCCGGACACCTTCCCGCGAGCCGCGAGTACCGTCGCATCCTCGTCGGGCTCGGCGCCGCAGGAGTCGCGACCTTCGCGCAGCTCTACTCGCCGCAAGGGCTGCTCCCGACCCTGGCCCGCGGGCTCCGGGTGAGTCCGACCGAGGCCGCGCTGTCCGTCTCGCTCGCCACCCTCGGCGTCGCGATCGCGGTTCTGCCGTGGTCGTGGGTCGCCGACCGCGTCGGCCGGCTGCGTGCGATGCAGGTGGCCATCGTCGCCTCGACCGTGCTCGGTGTCCTCGTCGCGCTCGCCCCCACCATCGAGGTCCTCCTCGGGCTCCGCCTCGTCGAGGGCATGGCCCTCGGCGGCCTCCCGGCACTGGCGGTCACCTACCTGCACGACGAGGTGCATGCGCGCCACACGGCGGCCGCCGCCGCGGCCTACATCTCGGGCACCACCGTCGGCGGCGCGGCCGGACGCCTCATCGCCGGACCCCTCGCCGGCCTGGTGGGCTGGCGGCCGGCGCTGCTCACCGTGGCCGCCGTGTGCGCGGTCGCCTCCGTCGTGTTCCTGCGCCTCATGCCCCGTCCGCGCGGTTACCGACCGTCGACCGCCACGACCGCCCGGACCGTCGCCGACGGCATCCGCACGAGCCTGCGCGACCCTGCGCTGCTCGCGCTCTACGCCCAGGGCGCCCTGCTCATGGGCGGCTTCGTCGCGGTCTACAACTACCTCGCCTTCCGTCTCGAGGGACCCGAGTTCGGGCTGCCCGCGACGGTCGGGTCGCTGATCTTCGCTGCGTATGCCGCCGGCACCGTCAGCTCGCGCCTGACCGGCCGATGGGTGCCGCGCCTCGGGCGGCGCCGCGTGCTCCTCGGCGGCACCTTGACCATGGTGATGGGCGCCCTGCTCACCCTTTCGAGCGCGCTGGTGGTGGTCGTCGTCGGGCTCCTCGTGCTCACCGCAGGCTTCTTCGCGGCTCACGCGACGGCATCCGCCTGGGTGGGCGCCCGAGCCACGACCGGACGGGCCCAGGCGACGGCGCTCTACAACGTCTTCTACTACAGCGGGTCCGCGCTCGTCGGATGGGTGCTGGGCTACGCGTGGTCGGGTCCGGGTTGGTCTGCCGTCGTCGAGGCGGTGGTGGCGCTCGCCGTCGTCGCGATGGGGCTCGCTCTCACCGTCCTGCCGGGCCGCTCGACGACGCCCATCACGTCTCCTCGGGCCCCAGCGCGCGAATCACGGCCTGCGGTCCGTCCCACCGTCGCCAGGCCGGACGAAACGGACCGAGCAGACGGATCACGAGGTGCTCGACGGCCGCGCTGACACGTCGGACCGTTGCCGACCACGGGCTGACGGCGCTGCTCGCGCCCCCGCTTCCAGACGGTCGCGGCGTGCTGCTCGTCGACGGACGCTCCGGCAGCGGCAAGACGACCTTCGCCGAACGCGTGGCCGCCCTGCTCCACGGCGCCGTCGTCCACACCGACGACCTCGCGTGGCACGGAGCTGTGACGTTGGCCGAGGGCGTTCTCGTCCTCGAGGGCGTCGGCGCGGGACGCGCGTCGCTGGCTGCCCGTGCCGAGGCGGTCGTCTGGGTGCAGTCCGACCGGCTGGAGGCGCGGCAGCGCGGCATCCGACGGGAGGTCGAGCTGGGCCGGACACCCGGGGAGGCGGAGCAGTTCTGGGACGCGTGGATGGGCGCAGAGGAGCCGCTCCTCGCGTCCGACCGCCCGTGGGAGCGGGCCGCCGCGTCGCTGTGACCCGACGCGGCCCCTGTGCGTTGGGTCGCCAGGTGACTCAGGCCGTGGCGAGGAGTGTCTGGGTCACAGCGACAACCCAGTGCACAGCAGCCGGGCAGCATCACCGGACGCCCACCCGTGCGGGACGCACGAAGCAGGAGCGGCAGCGCGCCTCGTAGGTGAAGGTGCCGTCGTCGGGCAGCGCCTCGGAACCGCCGAGGTGGTCGAGGAAGGGCTCACCCGAGCGGAGCACCTGCGTGTGGGTGGCGCTGAAGTCACGGCACTGGTCGCACACCGCGCGCCGGTAGGCGACGGTGTCGGGCCCGAGCTCGAGCAGGGCCCGGACCGGGGCGAAGAGCTCGCCGCGGTGGTCGAGGTCGATCCCGGCGACGACGACGCGGGTGCCGCGACGCAGCAGCTCGCCGATGACGGCCATGTCGTCGAGGTCGAACATGTGCACCTCGTCGACGCCCACGACGTCGAGCTGCTCGTCGAGGGCGGCGTGCAGGGACGAGACCTTCGTCGTCGCGAGCTCGCCGCCGCTGCGCGAGGTCACGCCGGTGTCGCGGACGTGCCGCTCCGACTGGTAGACGCGGTGCCTCACGCGGGTGAACTGCAGCGGCGACAGCGTCGAGATCAGGGCCAGGCTCTTTCCCGACTTCATCGGACCGAGCACGACGTCGAGGGACACCCCGGATGCGGTGCGAACGGCCTGCCTGACGTCGTCGATCGTGGTCACGGGCGAGAACGCTATCGCTCGCCGGTGTCAGTCCGGAAAACCCGTCGCCCCCGAGCTCCCACCCGCCTAGCGTGACCGGGATGCCGATGCACGAGGACGAGGTCCGCGCCACACCCGAGCTGGTCGAGCGGCTCGTCGCCGAGCAGTGCCCACAGTGGGGGGACCTGCCCGTCACCACGCTGCCCGACGACGTCGAGGGCACCGACAACGTGCTCTTCCGGCTCGGCAGCGAGCTCGTCGTGCGCATGCCGAAGATCGACTGGGCCCAGGACCAGGCCGAGTCCGACGCGCGCTGGCTGCCCCTGCTCGCCCCGCACCTGCCCGCGGCCGTGCCGGTGCCGGTCCACGTCGGCCGGCCCTCGAACGGCTACCCGTGGGTGTGGTCCGTGGTGCCCTGGGTCGTCGGGTCCACGCCGCCACGCCTCGGCGTCGACGACGTGCGGCTGGCCCAGGACCTCGCAGCGTTCGCCCTGACCCTGCGTGCGGTCGACGCCACGGGCGGCCCCACCAAGCCGCCGGGATCGCGCGGCACCCCGCTCGTGCACGCCGACGCCGGCGCCCGGGCAGGCCTCGAGCGCCTGCGGGCCCACGACGACGGCATCGACCTCGCGGCCGCCGAGCGCGCCTGGGAGCTGTGCGTGTCCGCGCCCGGCTGGGGCGCCGACCCGGTGTGGATCCACGGGGACCTCCAGCCCGGCAACCTCGTCGTCGACGACGACCGGCTCGTCGCCGTCATCGACTGGGGCGCTCTCGGCGTCGGCGACCCGGCACCTGACGTCGCCGCTGCACTCTGGACCTTCACGGGCGAGGCCCGGGACGCCTACCGCACGGCGGTCTGCCCCGACGACGCCACGTGGCTGCGCGCCTGCGGCTGGGCGCTGGCGCCGTCGCTCACGGGCATCGACTACTACCGGCACACCTTCCCCCGGATGGCAGAGCACGGACGACGCATGGTGCGGGCCGTCGTGGCCGAGCTGACCTGACCCGAGCTGACCGGACCAACCGACGAATCGGCGCCTGTCTACTCGCCGGTCACCGCGCCGGCGTGGAAGGCTGCGGGGAGCGACACCACCCCTCGGCAGAAGGAGCCCCGATGATCTCTCGCATCGCCATCGTGAACCGCGGCGAAGCCGCCATGCGGCTCATCCACGCGGTGCGGGACCTCAACGCCGCAGCAGGCGCGCACGGCCACCGCATCGAGACGATCGCCCTGCACACCGAGGGTGAGCGCCGGGCGATGTTCGTCCGCGAGAGCGACCACGCCTACGACCTCGGCCCCGCGTCGGCGCGCCCCTACCTCGACCACGCCGTCCTCGAACGCGCCCTGCGCGAGACGAACGCCGACGCCGCCTGGGTCGGCTGGGGCTTCGTCGCCGAGGACCCGGCGTTCGCGGAGCTGTGCGAGCGCGTCGGCGTCACCTTCATCGGCCCGAACCCCGAGGCGATGCACAAGCTCGGCGACAAGATCGGCAGCAAGCTCATCGCCGAGGAGGTCGGCGTGCCCGTCGCGCCGTGGAGCCGCGGCGGCGTCGACACCCTCGAGGACGCCAAGGCCGCGGCCGCGCGGATCGGCTACCCGCTCATGCTCAAGGCGACCGCCGGCGGCGGTGGTCGCGGCATCCGCCGCGTCGACTCCGACGCCGACCTCACCGACGCCTACGAGCRCACCCGGGACGAGGCGCAGCGCGCGTTCGGCTCGGGCGTCGTCTTCCTCGAGAAGCTCGTCACCGGCGCCCGCCACATCGAGGTCCAGGTCATCGCCGACGGGCAGGGCGCCGCGTGGGCGGTCGGTGTGCGCGACTGCTCGGTGCAGCGCCGCAACCAGAAGGTCATCGAGGAGTCCGCCTCGCCCGTGCTCAGCCCCGAGCAGGAGGACGAGGTCCGCACGAGCGCCGAGCGCCTCGCGATCGCCGTCGGCTACGCCGGCGCCGGCACCGTCGAGTTCCTCTACCACCCGGGCGATCGGTTCTTCGCCTTCCTCGAGGTCAACACCCGCCTGCAGGTCGAGCACCCCATCACCGAGGTCGTCACCGACACCGACCTCGTCAAGCTCCAGATCTTCGTCGCGAACGGCGGTCGCCTCGACGACCTGCCGGGCGGCCGGCCCACCCAGCGCGGCCACGCCGTCGAGGCCCGCCTCAACGCCGAGGATCCCGACCGCGACTTCGCGCCGAGCCCCGGCCGCATCAGCCTGCTCCAGTTCCCTGCCGGTCCCGGCATTCGCGTGGACACCGGTGTGGGAGAGGGCGACTCGATCCCCGCCGACTTCGACTCGATGATCGCCAAGATCATCGCGCACGGCCGCGACCGCGACGAGGCGCTCGCCCGCCTGCGCCGCGCCATGGCCGAGACGACCGTCGTCATCGACGGCGGCTCGACGAACAAGAGCTTCATCCTCGACCTGCTCGACCAGCCCGAGATCATCGACGGCTCGGCCGACACCGGCTGGATCGACCGCGTCCGCGCCGAGGGTCGCCTCGTCTCGCACCGCCACTCCGGCGTCGCGCTCGTCGCCGCCGGCATCGAGGCCTACGAGGACGCCGAGGCCATCGAGCGCGCCCGCCTGCTCGAGTCGGCCCGGGGCGGTCGCCCGCAGGTCCAGCACACGGTCGGCCGCGCCATCGACCTCAAGCTGCGCGGCACGGCATACAAGGTCATGGTGCTGCGCACGGCGTCGCACCGCTACCGCGTCTCCATCACGAACGGCGGCGACGAGCACGTCGTCGACGCGGCGCTCGACCGCATCGACGAGTATGCCGGCCGCATCGTCGTCGAGGGCCGCCCGCACCGCCTGATCACGGCCACCCACGGGCCGGTCCACCTCGTCGAGGTCGACGGCATCACCCACCGCGTCACCCGCGACGAGGGCGGCGTCGTGCGCTCGCCCGCGCCCGCGCTCGTCGTCGCGACCCCCGCCCAGGTGGGTGACGAGGTCGCCGCGGGCGCCCCGGTGCTCGTCCTCGAGTCGATGAAGATGGAGACGGTGCTGCCGGCCCCCTTCGCGGCGCGCGTGCGTGAGCTCCTCGTCTCCGTCGGCAGCCAGGTCGAGACCGGCGCACCGCTCGTGCGCCTCGAGCCGACCGGCGACGAGGACGAGGTGGTCGAGGCGGCCGCCACCGACGGGGTCGACCTCGACCTGCCCGACTCGAGCGCCGGCCGGGCGACGGTGCGCGAGCGCGTCGACCGCGGCATCGAGGACCTCTCCGCGAGCGTCCTCGGCTTCGACGGCGACCCGAGCGGCGACCGGCAGGTGCTCACCCGCTACCTGTCGGCGCGCGACGAGATCGCCGCCGGAGGCACGATCCCGCTCGGCGAGGAGATCGCGGTCCTCGAGCTGCTCACCGACTTCGCCGAGCTGAGCCGCAACCGCCCGGCCGCCGAGGAGCGCCACACCGAGCTGCTCGTGCACAGCCCGCGCGAGCACTTCCACTCCTACCTCCAGAGCCTCGACGTCGACCGCGCCGGCCTCTCGGCGGAGTTCCGCGACAAGCTCGCCCGCGTCCTTCGCCACTACGGCGTCACCGACTTCGAGCGCACGCCCGACCTCGAGGAGGCGGTCTTCCGCATCTTCCTCGCGCAGCAGCGCTCGGCCCCCGAGGTGCAGCTGGCGACCTCGATCCTCCAGCGCTGGCTCGCCGAGCCGATCCCTGAGCCGCCGCACGACGCGGCCGCCCGCGACGTGCTCGAGCGCCTCGTCGTCGCGACGCAGCTGCGCTTCCCCGTCATCGGCGACCTCGCTCGCAGCGTCCGCTTCCGCTGGTTCGACCAGCCCCTCGTCGACGAGGACCGCCAGAGCGTCCTGGCCGGCGTGCGGGACAAGCTCGCGGCCCTGGCCGCCGAGCCCGAGGCACCCGACCACGCTGCGCGCATCGACGAGCTGGCGGCCATCCCCGAGCAGATCGTCCGCTTCCTCGCCGAGCGGCTGCACGAGGAGGCACCCGAGCGGCTGCCCGAGCACGAGCCGATGCTCGAGGTGCTCATCAAGCGCCACTACCGCGAGCACGAGCTGCACGGCCTCCGCACCTTCTCCGAGGGCGGCCGCCCCTTCGCCGTCGCCGACTACACGCTCGACGACCGTCCGACGCACCTGACGTCGACGATCGGCGGCGTCGACGAGCTCGTGCCCGGCGGCCCCCTCGACGCGGCCGTGTCCAACGACGTGTGGTCGCGCCCGACCGGGATGCACTCCGTCGTCGATCTCTACCTGCGCTGGCCCGAAGAGCCCGCGTCGCCCGACGCCGCGAGCGAGCAGCTGGCCTCGCTCCTCCAGCAGCTTCCCTTCGCGCAGGACGTACGCCGGGTGGCCGTCGCCGTGAGCGCCGGCCGCGGGCGTCCCGTCAGCTACTTCACCTTCCGCCCGGTCGACGGCGCGCTCGTCGAGGACCGGCTCGTCCGTGGCGTGCACCCCATGGTGGGGCGCCGCCTCAACCTGTGGCGCCTCACGTCCTTCGACGTGACGCGCCTCGAGTCGCCCGAGGACGTCCTGCTCTACGAGTGCGTCGCCAAGGACAACCCCGAGGACCACCGACTCGTCGCCCTCGCCCAGGTGCGCCAGATCGTCGTCGTGCGCGACGAGTCCGGCCAGGTCTCGGGGCTGCCGCACGTCGAGCGCGCCATCGCCAACTGTCTCGAGGCGATCCGCCGGGTCCGGGCGAGCCGCGGCGCCAAGGGCTCCAAGCTCGACATGAACCACGTGTGGGTGCAGATCTGGCCGACCATCGAGGCCGACCTCAGCCAGCTGACGGCCCTGCAGGACAAGATCGCCCCGGTCACGGCCGGCGCCGGCATCGAGGAGGTCCTCGTCCAGGCTCACATCGCGGGGGCGCCCGGCGAGGCGCCGCTGCCGATCGCCGGCCGGTTCTTCTACCAGCCCGGCTCGGGGGTCACCGCCGCAGTGGGGGCACCGCCGACCGAGCCGCTCAAGCCCTTGGACGACTACGCCTCCAAGGTGGTCCGGGCCCGACGGCGCGGCCTCGTCTACCCGTACGAGCTCCAGTCGATGATCGCGGGCGACGGCGGCACCGTCGTCGAGCACGACCTCGACGACACCGGCGCACTCGTCCCGGCCGACCGCCCGCAGGGCCTCAACAAGGCCGGCATCATCGTGGCCGTCGTCAGCTCGCCGACCGCGCGCCACCCGGAGGGCGTCACCCGGGTCGTGCTGTCGGGCGACCCGCTCCGTTCGCTCGGCTCGGTCGCCGAGGCCGAGTGTGCCCGCGTCATCGCGGCGATCGACCTCGCCGAGCAGATGCAGGTCCCCCTCGAGTGGTACTCCCTCTCGGCCGGCGCGCGCATCTCCATGGACTCGGGCACCGAGAACATGGACTGGGTGGCCCGGGCCCTCAAGCGGATCATCGAGTTCACCCAGGCGGGCGGCGAGATCAACATCGTCGTCGCCGGCATCAACGTCGGCGCCCAGCCGTACTGGAACGCCGAGGCGACGATGCTCATGCACACCAAGGGCATCCTCGTCATGACGCCCGACAGTGCGATGGTGCTCACCGGCAAGCAGTCGCTCGACTTCTCCGGGGGCGTCTCGGCCGAGGACAACTTCGGCATCGGCGGCTACGACCGGGTCATGGGCCCGAACGGCCAGGCGCAGTACTGGGCCAAGGACCTCGCCGGCGCCCGCGCCATCCTCATGGCGCACTACGACCACGCCTACGTCAGCCCCGGCGAGTCCGGTCCGCGCCGCGTCCCCACGAGCGACCCGTCGCACCGTGACGTGACGCTCTTCCCGCACGACGCACCCGGTTCGGACTTCACGACGGTCGGCGAGATCTTCAGCTCGCTCACCAACCCGGACCGCAAGAAGCCGTTCGACATCCGCACCGTCATGCGGGCCGTCTCCGACCAGGACCACGAGCCGCTCGAGCGCTGGGCCGGCATGGCCGACGCCGAGACGGCCGTCGTCCAGGACGCCCACCTCGGCGGTATCCCGGTGTGCCTCATCGGCATCGAGTCCAAGTCGGTGCCGCGTCGCGGCTTCCCGCCCACCGACGGCCCCGACACCTACACGGCCGGCACGCTCTTCCCCCGGTCGAGCAAGAAGGTCGCGCGGGCCATCAACGCCGCGAGCGGCAACCGTCCGGTCGTCGTCCTCGCGAACCTGTCGGGCTTCGACGGCTCGCCGGAGTCGATGCGCAGCCTCCAGCTCGAGTACGGCGCCGAGATCGGCCGGGCCATCGTCAACTTCGACGGCCCGATCATCTTCACCGTCGTCTCCCGCTACCACGGTGGCGCGTTCGTCGTCTTCTCCAAGACGCTCAACCCGCGCATGACGGTGCTCGCCGTGGAGGGGTCGTTCGCCTCGGTGCTCGGTGGCGCCCCGGCGGCGGCCGTCGTCTTCTCGCGCGACGTCGACGCCCGCACGGCGTCCGACCCGCGCGTGGCCGAGCTCGAGCGCCGGCTGGCCGCCGCGTCCGGAGTGGAGCGGGCGCGCCTCGCCACCGAGCTCGCCGAGCTGCGCACGTCGGTGCGGGCCGAGAAGCTCGGTCAGGTTGCGTCCGAGTTCGACACGGTGCACAGCATCCACCGGGCCGTCTCGGTCGGATCGGTCGACGCCGTCATCGACGCCCACGACATGCGGCCGCGCATCATCGCCGCCATCGAGGCCGGCCTGCAGGACTGACGCACGACGACGAAGAGGGCGTGTGCCGGGAGCGGGGCTCCCGGTACCCGCCCTCTCTCATCACGATGGGGCTGCGTGGTTGCGTGGGGTGGGGACGCGCAGCGAGGTGACGCCGCCGAGGTCGAGCCACACGGCGTCGGGCGTGCGGACGACCCGGAGCAGCACGTCGTCGCAGCCCGGGCAGCGGCCGACGAGCCCGGGCTCGGGACCGTAGACGCGCAGCGTGGCGACCTCCGCGGCCCTCCCGCAGCCGCGGCAGCGGACCACCGCCGCCGTGACGTCGAGGGCGAACAGCTCGGACAGCGGTCCGGCCATGACGTTGCCGTCCCAGGCGGCCCCAGCGCCGTGCGTGCCGTCCCCGCCCTGCGCGCCGTCGCGCTCATCGATGCCGGTCATGGTGGTCGCCTCCTCACGGGCCGCTCGGCCCGAATCGCTCTGTCCTGACGCGGTCGGGCGCGTGGCCGAGCCCGACGAGCAGGTCGGCCGCGGCCTCGACGAAGCCCGTCGGCCCGCAGACGTAGCAGGTGGGCGCGTCCTCGGCGGTCCACCCCGGCGCGACGAGATCCTCCGCCTGCAGCCGCCCGACAGGGCGCGGGTCCCCGTCCGGGACACGCCGCGTGTGGACGAGGTGCACCCCGACGCCAGCGGTGGCGGCGCGCGCCTCGAGCTCGTCGCGGTAGATGACGTCCTCGGGCTCGCGCACCGAGTAGACGAGCCGGAAGCGCGGTGCACCCGACGCGTCCTGTCCGGCGCGGGCCCTGAGCATCGACATGAGCGGCACCACGCCCGAGCCACCGGCGACGAGCAGCACGGGCTCGGGCTGGCCTGCGCGCCAGACGAACCAGCCGCCGACCGGACCGCGCAGCCGCACCGCGTCGCCGACGGCGAGACCGTCGGCGAGGAAGCTCGAGACCTCGCCGTCGGGGACACGCTGGACGGTCAGCTCGACGTGGTCGCCCCGCTCGGGTGCCGACACGGAGTAGCTCCGCGTCGCGGTGTAGCCGTCGGGAGCCGTGAGCCGCACGTCGACGTGCTGACCGGGCAGGTGTCCCGGCCAGTCCGGGACGTCGAGGACGAGGGTCACCGCGCTGTCGGTCTCGGGACGTCGCTCGACGAGCGTGGCCTCACGCCAGGCCCGCCGGGCGCTCAGTCCCCCTGGTACCGCTGCTCGCGCCATGGGTCCCCGTAGTCGTGGTAGCCGAGCTGCTCCCAGAAGCCGGGTGAGTCCTCGAGCATCAGCTCGATACCGCGCACCCACTTGGCCGACTTCCAGAAGTAGAGGTGGGGCACGAGCAGCCTGGCGGGGCCGCCGTGCTCGGGCCGCAGGTCGTCCCCGTCGAACTCGAACGCGACCCACGCCTGCCCGTCGAGGAGGTCCTCGAGCGGCAGGTTGGTCGTGTAGCCCCCGTAGCTGTGCACCATCGCGAAGTCGGCGGCCGTCTCGACGTCGGCCAGGAGCGTGTCGAGCGAGACGCCGCGCCATTGCGTGTCGAGCTTGGACCAGCTCGTGACGCAGTGGATGTCGACGGTCACCGTCTCGGCCGGGAGGGCCATGAGCTCCTGCCACGACCACGTGTGCCGGGTGCCGTCCTCGGCACTGACCCAGAGCTCCCACTCGTCGTGGTCGACCGGCGGCGTCGGACCCGCTGACAGCACCGGAAAGTCACCGGTGAGGTACTGCCCCGGGGGCAGCCGCTCGTCCCGACCTCGGGGACGACCCTGGAACCCTCGCGTGACGAAGTCCATGCCCAGCCACTGTACGGGCCCTCGGACCGAGCCGGACGGCATACGCCAGCAGGTCAGTCCAGGCCGAGCTCGGCGGCGCGCCGCACGATCTCGCGCCGGGTGCGCAACCCCAGGCGCCCCAGGACGGCCGAGACGTGGTGGTCGACCGTCTTCGGCGAGATGAAGAGGTCGCGGGCCAGTTCGGCGTTCGTCAGGCCCCGGGCGACGAGGCGCGCGACGTCGAGCTGCCGGTTCGTCAGGCCCGACGGGTTGGCGCGTGTGCTCGCCCGGCGACGCGGCGGGACCGCGTTCAGCCCGCGCTCGCGCAGGACAGCCCGGGCGCGGGTGGCCGAGGCTGCCGCCGGCAGGCGCTCGAGGTCCCAGACGGCGCGCGCGGCCCGGGTCTCGTCGTCGCCGTGGACCGCCGCCAGGGCAGCCTCGTACGGCGCACCGAGCTCGGTCCAGGCCGCTGCGGCGGCGTCGTGACGACCGGCGAGCTCCAGGCGGAACGGCTCGGCCACCCCGTCCCGGAGCGCCTCCGAACCCGCGTCCCGTCCGATCCGGGCCAGCCACACGAGGAGGTCACCGACCGCCCACTGCACCCCCGACAGGCCGACGACGTCGTCCAGCGTGGCGGTGGCCGCGTCCAGTCGAGAATCGGGTTCGCCGGTCAGCCACGACCCCTCGGCGAGCGCCGACAGCACGGGCAGGTGGGCCAGGGGCTCGTCGAGCCGCTGCGCGACGATCCAGGCGGCATCGAGGTGTTCGGTCGCGGACCTCCCCGCCGGTGCCTCGCCGGTCCTGAGCGCCACCAGCCCCCGCACGAGATGCGGCCACATCATCGCCAGCGGCATGCCCTGCCCGTCGATGACGGCGTCGGCGTCCTCGAGCGCCGCCGCCCAGCGGGCCCGCTGGAAGTGCAGGCGCGCCCGCATCCCGATCTGCCACTGGTTGCACACGGGGATGTCGCGCTCGACCGTGATCGGGATCGACTGGTCGAGCACCCCCTCGGCCTCCCGGAAGCGCCGGTGCTCGATGTCGATCGCCGACAGGTTGGAGTATGCCGTCGTCCCCACCTCGTCGAACGAGCGCTCCAGGGCGACGGCCGCGTGCATGAGCAGCCGCCCCCGAGCGTTGAGCGTGCCGCGGAGCAGCTCGCTCGCGTCCTCGATGATGTCGCAGCGGAGCCCGACGGCGTCGTCCCCGCGCCGGGCGGCCACCTCGCGTGCCAGCCGGCTGATCGCGTCGGCGGTCTGGTGGTCGTGCCGGCGGTAGGCGAGGTAGGCCTGCGTGGCGCAGGCCGAGGCGAAGGCCGCCGTGTCGTCGCGGGCCACCGCGAGGCGGGCGTGCTGCTCGGCCTCGCGGCGTCGGGCGGAGTAGTACTCGATGATGGCGCCCCGGTCGTGCGCCGCGGCCATCCCGCGGACGTCGCCGACGCGCTCCCAGAGCCGGATGGCGTCCGTGATGGAACCGATCGCCTCGGGGAGCCGGCTCACCATGTACTGCTCCTGGCCGAGCGCCTCGAGCATGCGGGCCCGGGCCGCCGACTCGTCGTCGCCGCGGTCGAGGGCCAACGTCAGGAAGGCGACCGCCTCGGTGTGCGAGCCGGCGCGGGCGGCGTCCTCGGCGGCCAGGGCGGCATACCGGCTGGTCCGTGACCGGTCGTGCGCGGCGTCGGCGTGATGCGTCAGCACGGCGTGGTCGCTCGACCGGACCCGCTCGAGCGCGTCGAGCAGCCGGCGGTGCAGTCCGCTCTCGGCGCCGAGCGGGATGGAGGTGCGCACCGCTCGACGAGCCAGCTCGTGCCGGAAGCCGATCCCGCGTCGCGAGCGCACGAGCAGCCCGGTCGCGTCGAGGCGCCGCAGGCAGGCAGCGTCCACGCCGAGCAGCGGCAGGAGCCGGTCGTCGATACCGTCCGGCGCCGTCGCGACGAGCTGGAGCACCTCGAGGTCGTCGTCGGCCAGCTCGCTCGTGCCGGCCAGCACGGCGTCACGCACCGACGCGGGCAGCCCACTGCCGGCGTGGCGACCGATCTCACTGACGTAGAAGGGGTTTCCCCCGGTGAGCCGGTGGACGCCACCTGCGTCGAGCCCGGTGCCGTCGAGCAGCACGCCCACGGCGTCGACGCTGAGCGGCGGGAGGGCGATGAGGTCGGAGTTCTCGAGCCGGGCCAGGTCGCCGAGCAACGGTCGCAACGGGTGGGTCGTGCCGATCTCCACGTCGCGGTAGGTCAGCACGAGCAGGACGGGGAGGGCGTCGATGCGCCGCACGAGGAAGCGCAGCGCCTCGACCGACGCCTCGTCGATCCACTGGACGTCCTCGACGACGACCGTCGTCGGCCCCGTCGACCCGGTCGGCCAGGTGGACACGGCCGTGACGAGGAGCGCCTCGACGTCCCCGCGGCCGGGCGTGCCGGGCGGCTGGTCCACGCCGAGCTCGGCCAGGATGTCGCGGACCGGGCCGAGCGGACGTGGCGTCGTGAGCGGGTCGCAGAGCCCGCGCACGACGCGCCCGCCGGTCGGGGTGGACGTCGCGGCACGAAGCAGGCTGGTCTTGCCCGCTCCTGCCTCGCCGGTGACGGCGACCACCTGCCCCGACCGGGCGCTGTCCCCCATCGCCCGGCGGAGCCGCGCGAGCTCACGCTCGCGCTCCAAGAGCCCCACCGTCGAAGCGTAGAGCGGCCGGCCCGCTGCCACACCGGCATTTTCCCGCGACGCCGGCTCCCTCGCCAACACACCCGGTAACGGTCAACCCGGCACTGATGCAACCGTGCGGCCTTGACCGTAGCCGGGTGTGTTGCGGGTGAGGCGTCCCGCGTGGGCGCCGCTCCGGGTCAGGCGGCCTCGCCGTGCCGACGCTGGCGTCGCACCGCGAGCGAGATCTCGCGGGCACTGCGCTGCAGACCCCGGTGCCGGTGCGACCGGCGGTCGGGCGCCTCCCCGTGGCGCTGGCGCGCGAGCTCGCGCACGAGCGCGTACAGCTGGCTGTCGACCATGCTCTCTCCCTCCCCCGGCCCTCAGGCCGCGACGTGGTCCGCGGTGTGCGGGCCGATCTCGTCGACGACCTCGGAGACGAGGTTCGCCGGAAAGCCGCCGCGGCGGGCGTGCTCGAGGATCGCCTCGGCCTCGTCGGCCTCGTGGACGCAGTAGATCTTGTCGCCGGCGACGTAGCTCGTGACCCAGGTGTAGGGCACTCCGAGGGAGTCGACGGCGGCGTTGGACGTGCGTGCGATCTCGCGCAGGTCGTCCTTGGTCATCGACGAGGCCCCAGGGACCTCGCGCTCGATGAGGAATCGCTTCATGGTGCTTCCTTCTGTGTGGTGTTGCGCCGACGGTCGTCGACGCACCACCAGAGTGCGGTCGCGGGGCGAGGTGCCACATCGGGCGCACCTCCCCATGTTTCGACCGGACCGGGTCGGCGACCTCCCTACGTTATGACGGTCACTCCGCCCCATCCGCCGGCCGGGCAGGCAGGATGAACCCGTGACGACGACGCTGCCCAAGCTGTCGGTGTCGGACGGCGTGGCCACGATCCGGCTCGCGCGACCCGACGCGGGCAACGCCGTGGACCTGCCGACCGCCATCGCGTTGCGCGATGCGGTCGAAGGGATCTCGGAGGCCCTCGACGAGATCCACGTCGTCGTGCTCCGCGCGGACGGCCGGCTCTTCTGCGCCGGCGGTGACGTCCGCGCCATGGCTGCCGCGCCCGACCGGCCGGCCTTCGTCGCCGAGCTGGCCGGCGTGCTGCACGACGCACTGGACACGCTGCGCGCCCTGCCCGTCCCCGTCGTCGCCGTCGTCCAGGGCACTGCGGCCGGTGCAGGCGTGGGGCTCGTCCTCGCAGCCGACGTGGTGCTGGCCGCCGACCACGCCACCTTCGTCGCAGCCTACCCCTCCGTCGGGTTGTCGCCCGACTGCGGCGTCAGCGCGCTGCTGCCCGCGGCGGTCGGTGCCCGCCGGGCTGCGCTCTTCCTGCTGACCGGCACGCCCGTCGACGCCGCGACGGCGCTCGACTGGGGGCTGGTCACCGAGGTGTGCCCAGCCGAGACGCTCGACGCGCGCGCCGGGGAGGTCGTCGCCGCGATCGCCGCGCTGCCGCGCCAGGCCGTGGGCGAGGCGGCGCGTCTGCTGCGCCGGTCGGGCGAGCGGCCGTATGCAGCCCAGCTCGCCGACGAGGCCGCGACCATCGCGCGCCTCTCGGCCACCGCCGAGGCCGGCGCCCTGCTCGCCTCGTTCGCCCCAGCCCCCGCCCACCCGACCCCCGGAGACAGCCCATGAGCGCGACCACCTCGAGCACCGTCGACGACATCGTCCGCCGGAGCGCGAGCCGCCACCCCGACCGGGTGGCCCTCGTCTTCGACGACCGTACGTGGACGTATGCCGCCCTCGACGACGCCGTCTCACGCGCGGCCGCGCACCTCCTTGGCCTCGGGCTCACCGCTGGCGACCGGGTTGCGACCGTGGGGGTCAACTCCGACGCCTACCTGCTCGCCTTCCTCGGATGTGCGAGAGCAGGCCTCGTCCACGTGCCGATCAACTACGCGCTGACCGGCCGCGAGCTGACCTACCTGCTGCGCGACTCGGGGGCGCGAGTGGCCCTCGTCGACGTGGCGCTGCGCGACTCCGTCGAGGCGGTCCGCGGCGACACCGACCTCGAGCAGGTGCTGCTCCTCCACGGCGGCGACGACGCGCTCCTGCCACGGTGGAGCGAGGGCGACGTGCCCGTGCTGGACGTCGAGACCCGCGACACCGACCTCGTCCAGCTGCTCTACACCTCGGGCACGACGTCCCAGCCCAAGGGCGCGATGATGACGCACCGGGCCCTCGTCCACGAGTACGTCTCGAGCATCGTCGCGCTCGACCTGCGCGTGGACGACGCGCCGCTGCACTCGATGCCGCTCTACCACTCGGCCCAGATGCACGTCTTCCTGCTGCCCTACCTCGCGGTCGGCGCGACGAACCACCTGCTGACCCGGCCCGACGTGGAGACGATCCTCGAGCGCGTCCAGACCCACCGCATCGGCTCGCTCTTCCTCGCGCCCACGGTGTGGGTGCCGCTGTCGAACCACCCGGCCCTCGACACGGCCGACCTCACGTCGCTGCACAAGGCGTACTACGGCGCGTCGATCATGCCGGTCCCGGTGCGAGACCGGCTCCAGCAGCGGCTGCCCGAGCTCGGCTTCTGGAACTGCTTCGGCCAGTCCGAGATCGGCCCGCTGGCCACGGTGCTGCGCCCCGAGGAGCACGCCGAGCGGCCCGAGGCCTGCGGCCGGACGGTGCTCTTCGTCGAGGCCCGCGTCGTCGACCCGGAGGGCTCCGACGTCCCGGCCGGCGAGCCGGGCGAGCTGCTCTACCGCTCACCCCAGCTGTGCACCGGCTACTGGAACAAGCAGGACGCCACGAGCGAGGCCTTCCGCGACGGGTGGTTCCACTCCGGCGACCTCGTCACGCGCGACGAGGCCGGCTACCTCACCGTCGTCGACCGCATCAAAGACGTCATCAACACCGGCGGCGTCATGGTCGCGTCCCGTGAGGTCGAGGACGCGCTCTACACGCACCCCGCCGTCGGCGAGGTCGCCGTCATCGCGACCCCGCACGACAGGTGGGTCGAGGCGGTCACGGCCGTCGTCGTGCTCCGTGCCGGGCAGACCGTCACCGAGAGCGAGCTCGTCGACCACGCCCGCACGACCCTCGCGCCGTTCAAGCTGCCCAAGGCGATCCACTTCGTCGACGAGCTGCCCCGCAACCAGAGCGGCAAGCTGCTCAAGAGGGTGCTCCGCGACGACCTGGCGCAGCAGGCCGCCCCGCGCTGACCGAGCGGTCCGGGTCAGCGGAGGGGGACGGCATACGCGAGGTAGGCCGTCCCCGCGGTCCACACGCCGAGGCCGACGAGGTTGGTCCGGGGGTGGAGCGTCAGCGCGGCGAGGAGCTCGCGCAGGAACGCGCTGGGCAGGAAGTACCACGCGGTCGGCGCGGCGGTCACGTCGGCGTCGATGCCGAGGCTGCGCGTCAGCAGCGCGGCCCGTCCGACGTGGTAGCTGCTCGTCACGACCCGGAGGTGGCCCGCGTCGGCGAGCCCCCGGGCACGGAGGATCTCACGCGAGAGCAGCAGGTTCTCCTCCGTCGTCGTCGACCGGTCCTCCGTCGCGACCGCCTCCGCGGGGATGCCGTGGGCGACGAGGTATGCCGTCATGGCCACTCCCTCGGCCATCGGCTCGTCGTCGCCCTGTCCGCCGCTCGGGACGAGGAGCGGGTCGTGGCCGAGGGCGCGCTCGTCGTGCCAGGCCGCGAGGGCGGCGTCGAGGCGGTGGGCGAGCAGCGTCGGCACGGTGCCGTTGACGAGGCCTGACCCGAGGACGATGAGCGCCGACGGGGCCGGGCGGGGTCGCCGACGGTCGTAGGCGAGGCAGTAGAGGGCGTAGGCGACGAGCACCAGGCCGGGATAGCCCGGCAGCAGGAGCACGACGACACCGACGACCCCCAGCAGGGTCGGGCTCGGCGGGAAGAGCCAGATCGCGAGGACGGTCGCCGTCACCATCGCCACCCCGAGCACGAGGGACAACGCGTTGGTGCGGCTGCGACCCTCCGGGCGAACGACGCGCAGTCCGGTGCCGAGGAAGAGGAGCCCGAGCAGCATCGCTCCGACCCAGGGCAGCACGAGCGGGGAGGCGCCGACGGCGGTCGTCGCAGCCCAGAGGGCTCCGAGAAGGAGAACGCCGGTGCGCCACTGTCGCGGCTCGGTGCGCACGGTGAGGGCGAAGAGGACGAGGAACGCCGCCACGAGGACGAGGTCGACAAGGGGGCGCATGCGACGAGCATGCCCTCCCGGACCCTTCGCCACGAAACCGGCTGGTGGGCAGCACCTTCCGGGGTGTCGAATCGAGGCATGGACGCAGACGAGATCCGCAGCGCGTTCCTCGACCACCTGGCCGGCCGCGGCCACGCGGTCATCCCGCGCGCGTCGCTGGTCCCCGACGACGACCCGACGACGCTCTTCACCGGCAGTGGGATGCAGCCGCTGCTGCCCTACCTGCTCGGCGACGACCACCCGGCCGGCCGCCGCCTCGTCGACAGCCAGACCTGCCTGCGCGTGCAGGACATCGAGGAGGTCGGTGACAACCGGCACACGACCTTCTTCGAGATGCTCGGCAGCTGGAGCCTCGGCGACTACTTCAAGCCCGAGCAGCTGCGGCAGTTCTGGGACTTCCTCACCGGGACGGTGGGGTTGGACCCCGCCCGGCTCTACGTGTCGTGCTTCATCGGTGAGGAGGCACACGGCATACCGAAGGACGACGAGTCGGCGGCACTGTGGCGGGAGCTGTTCACGGCGGCGGGCGTCCCGGCCGACCAGGTCGAGCTCGGCACCGAGGAGCACGCGGCACGGGTCGGGACCGGTGGTGCGCGGATCGCCTTCTACGGCAACAAGAACTGGTGGTGCCGCGAGGGCAGCCCGGAGCGGATGCCGGTCGGCGAACCGGGCGGCCCGGACACCGAGGTCTTCTACCTCTTCCCCCACGTCGAGCACGACCCGACCTACGGCGAGCACTGCCACCAGAACTGCGACTGCGGCCGGTTCATCGAGCTCGGCAACTCCGTCTTCATGAAGTACCGCCGCACCGAGAGCGGCTTCGAGCCCCTGCCACGCCGCAACGTCGACTACGGCGGAGGGCTCGAGCGCATCGCCGCCGCAGCGCTCGACACCTCCGACGTCTTCCGGATCAGCCTGCTGTGGCCGATCATCGAGCGGCTCCAGGAGCTGTCGGGGCGCACCTACGAGGACGAGACGCTTGCCATGCGGGTCATCGCCGACCACCTGCGCGGGCCGACGTTCCTCGCTGTCGACGGCGTGCGCCCGAGCAACAAGGCGCAGGGCTACGTCCTGCGCCGGCTCGTGCGCCGGGCCGTCCGGTTCGCCGTCGACCTCGGCATCGAGGACAACTTCTTCCCGCACGTCATCCCGACGATCGCCGGCATCTACGCTGGCGCCTACCCCGAGGTGGCAGCCGCGGCCGACGCGGTGGCGGACCTCCTCGCGCGCGAGGAGCAGGTCTTCCGGCGCACGCTGCGGCGCGGCCTCGAGCGGCTGGAGGGTCACCGGGACACTGGCGTCACCGGTGCCGACCTCTTCGTGCTCTACGACACCTACGGCTTCCCGGTCGAGCTGTCGACGGAGGTGGCGCGCGCGGAGGGCATCGTCGTCAGCCGCACGTGGCGTGAGGAGTTCGACGAGCACATGGCGGCCCAGCGGGCGCGCTCGCGAGGGGTCAGCGCGCCGCGCAGCCGGTGAGGACGCGCGCGATCTGAGCTTGCTCCGCGGGCGTGACCCACAGGTGGTAGCGCTGCTTCACGGTGACCTGGCGCGCCACGTAGGTGCAGCGGAAGGCCTTGTTGGGCGGCAGCCAGGACGCGGCGTCGGCGTCGCCCTTGGCGCCGTTGGTCGGTCCGTCGACGGCGAGCAGGTTGAGGGGGTCGTTCGCGAGAGTCCGGCGCTGCGTCGGCGTCAGCTGCTGGGCGCCGGTGACCCAGGCGTCGCCGAGCGCGACGACGTGGTCGATCTGCACCATCGCGGAGCTCGAGCGTCCCCGGGCGAAGACGATGAGGTGGCCGGTGTAGGGGTCGGCGAGTGTGCCCGAGAGCACGACGCACCCATGCGTACCGGGCTTGAGCGCCTCGGCCGTGAGGTCGCGCCGGAGCACGTCGTTGCGGGTGTCGCAGCCGTTGTGGCCGCCGTCGACGTCGACGTCGTCGCTCCACGCGGGGCCGAACTCGGCGCGCGTGTAGCCCGTCTTCGGCGCCCGGCCCTTGACCGGGAGGGTGCCGAGAGCCACCACGGCCGCGCGGGCCTGTGCCCGCGTCAGGCTCGGGACAGGCTGCGGCGCCGACGGGCTCGTCGTGCCTCGCTGCTCCACCCGGGTCGCGGTGTGCGGGACACCGGCGCCGGGTGACGACGACGGGAGGCCGCACGCAGCCAGCAGCCAGGGCGCGGCGGCGGCGGAGACCGCGAGGAAGACCCGGCGCAGGACGGGCCGAGGGGCGCGGAGACGGGTCGAGCTCACTGCATGCACGGTGGGAAACCCTGCCACCTCATGGAATTCACTCCATGGCTGGGTGGCAGGTCCGCCGGTTCGCAGGCTCAGCCCGCTCGCGGGCCGGACATCACACGTCGGTTCGCCGGGCGTACTGGTCGGGCAAGGACGGCCAGCGCTGGGAGGCCCACTCCGACCAGGTCGCGTGCCCGGGCGGAACGGGTGGGATCCGGCCGCCCCGCAGCTCCTCGTCGTCCGGCGCCTGGAACTGGCCGCGCCACTGCTCGAGCTCGACGTCGCTCATGTGGAACGTCTGGTCGGGCGTGGCCGCGAAGCGACGGGTGACCCGTCGGCGTTGCTCCTCGTGGTCGACCGGCAGGTAGACGACCTGGCTGCGCGCACCGACGGCGCCCGCGATCCAGCGGAGCGCCGAACGCTCGTCGGTGCCCCAGAACCCGAAGTCGAAGACGACGTCGGTGCCGAGCTCCGCGGCCCGCATGCCGATCTGCACCAGCTTGCCCTCGACGAGATCACGCTTGTCCGGTGGGTTCTGGTCACCGAAGAGCATCAGCTGCCACTCGTCCGGCGTCAGCCGGAGGGCCGACGCGCTGACCTCGAGCTCCTTCGCGCGAGTCGTCTTGCCGGCGCCGGGAAGGCCGACGATCAGGTAGACGGTCGCAGGTCCGACAGGCGGATCGCTCGGGTCGAGGCGGTCGTGGGCAGGCATGCAGGGCTCCTGAGGGATGTCAGGTCAGACGACACTAACGGGCTGCCCGGCCGACGGTCGGTGCTCGGGGGCCTGACCGACGGCTCGGTCCAGGGCCGGGATGCCGAGTGCCATGACGACGTAGAGGCCGCTTGCCACGAGAGGAAGGGCGGTGGGTTCGAAGCCGTGCGCGCCGACGGTCAGACCGTTGAGGACCAGAAGGACGCCTGACAGGGCTCCCGTGACACCGGCCAGACGGACACGGGTGCCGAGGTGGGCGCCGAGGTGAGCCTGTCGCAGCAGGCCTGCAGCGACCGTCATCAGCGTGATCCCGAGCAGGATGGCAAAGAACGAGTTCACGCCCCACTCCAGCCAGCGCACCGCCTCAGCGGCGGCGAACCGGGACGCCCGGTCTGCGGGGTCTGCGGCCGCCCACGCGTCGACCGCCCTCTTGAGGGCGACGCCGTCCACGGCCATGTTCACGGCGATGAGGGCCACGGTGGCGGCCGCCGCCGCGTCGCCGACCCGCACGAGGGACCGGGGAACGCCGACTCGTTGCAGGGCACGGCCCGCAGTCAGCAACCCGGCGACGACCACTGTCGCCGACAGGAACTGGAGGTCATGGACCCACACCCAGTCCGCGCTGTGGGCGTACTCGGCGAAGACGGCCTCGTGGGAGTTCGGCGGCTCCTCGTGCGGATGCAGGATGCCGCCCACGACGGCCAGGACGGCGCCGGTGACGAGCAGGACCGCGGAGAGCCGGCCGGTGCGCGAGCCACGTGGGACACCGTCCCCGCTGCGGGCCGAGGTGGCGCCGCCCGGGGTGTGCGGACGCCAGGCCAGGTAGGCGGCCATGAGCGCGAACATCCCGACGTGGCCCCAGGTGAGCAGGTGCTCGCCGGGAAGGACGCCGAGCCAGTAGGGCACCAGCAGGACGAGGAAGGGCAGCACCATGACGGCGGACATCTCCGCGATGTGCCGGCGTGCATGCCGTCGCACCCACATCCAGGCCGCCATGCCGACGGTCATGTCGAAGGCCATGGTCAGGGCCATGACGTCCGGGCGGCCGGTCAGGCCGGGCCACGCGGCGTCCCAGACGATGCCGAGCACCCCCATGCCGACGACTATCGCGAGGGTCATCTCGAGGTATGCCGTGAGGAAGCGGCCGAGCCGCGTGTGGAGGAGCCGGCGGGCCAGGGCGCGAGGCGTACGGTCCGCATACGAGGTCGAGTACGTTGTCATGCCGACGATGGTCGGTCCGGAGGGCCGCACCCCGGACGTGCCAGAGGTCACCTTCGAGGTCACCCCGACGGCATGACCCTCACAGCAGGCCGAGGGCTTGGGCCCGGAGCGCCGCCTGCGCGCGGTCTCGGACGCCGAGCTTGGCGAGGACGTTGGTGACGTGGTTCTTGACGGTGCCCTCGGACAGGTACAGGCGCTCGGCGGTCTCCCGGTTGCTGAGCCCGTCGGCGAGGGCCCGAAGGACCTCCAGCTCACGGTGGGTGAGCGGGTCGACGAGCGGCTGCGGGCGCGGCTCGTGCGGGAGGTCGGGCAGCCGGCTCATCCGGGCCAGCACCTTGGCGGCGACCGACGGCTGCAGCACGGACTCGCCGCGGGCCGCCGCGAGCACGGCCTCGACGAGCCGGGACGCGGTGGCGTCCTTGAGCAGGTAGCCGACGGCGCCGGCGCGCAGGGCGGGGAAGACCTCGTCGTCGCCGTCGAAGGTCGTGAGGACGAGCACCCGCACGTCGGGATGTTCGACGCGCAGCCGCTGCGTCGCGGCCACGCCGTCGAGCACGGGCATCCGCAGGTCCATGAGGACGACGTCCGGTCGCAGCGTGGCCACGAGCTCCAGCGCTTCGGCCCCGTCCGCCGCGGCGCTCACGACCTCGACCTCCTCGTGCACGTCCAGGAGCGTCGTCAGGGCCTCACGGAACAACGTCTGGTCGTCGACGACGAGCACCCGCACGGGGCGGTCAGGGCTCATCCCGGCACCTCGACGCGGACGGTCACGCCGGCGCCCGGTGCCGACTCGACGGTGAGGGAGCCGCCGAGCCGATCGACCCGCTCACGGATGCCGACCAGGCCGAACCCGCCGCCGTCGTGGCGCGCGAGGCCGCACCCGTCGTCGCGCACCTCCAGACTCACCGAGTCCGGCAGGTAGGCGAGCCGGATCACGGCGGCGTGAGCGCGCGCGTGCTTGCGCACGTTGGTGAGGCCCTCCTGGGCGGCACGATAGAGGGCCACCTGGGCGTCGTGGTCGAGCCGGCGTTCGGTGCCCACGACGTCCACGGACGTGGGCAGGCCGGCCGCCTCGCTCTCGCCGGCCAGCGTCGTCAGCTGCTCCGGGAGCCGCTGGGCCGGTCGCGCCTCGCGCAGGGCGGCCACCGACTCGCGGACCGACGTCAACGCCTGGCGCGCCTGGTCCTCCGCCTGGCTGAGCAGGCGGTCGGCCCGAGCGGGGTCGCTGCTCATCACCGCCCGCGCGGCCTGGACCTGCATGCCGACGACCGTGAGGTGGTGCCCCAGCCCGTCGTGGATGTCCCGGGCCACGCGGGTGCGTTCCCGCATGGTCGCCAGCTCCTCGGCCTGCGCACTGAGGTCGCGCAGCCGGTCGTTGGCCACGGCCAGCTCCGACCGGGCCTGCTGCTCACGCAGGTGCAGCGTGGCCAGGACGAAGGCGAACGCGCACGCGAGCCCCGTGCTGACGACCTGCCGCAGCCCGTCGACCATGGGCATCCCGACATGGACCAGCGGGACGAGCAGCGCGACGATGACCGCCCAGCCGAGGGGCAGCAGCACGACGGCCTGCACGACCACCACGAYGAGCAGCAGGGTGCTGCCGACGCCGGGACCGGCGACGTCGAAGACGACGAACCCGAGCACCAGCGCAACGGCCAGGTGGACGACTGCGGCCAGGCGTCCACGGCCGAGCGCCCAGCGGTAGCCGGCCACCGACCAGGCCACGAACACGGCCCCGAGGACACCGGCCGGCAGGATCGAGCCGCTGGGAGCGGCCTCGAGCAGCATCACCAGCCACGCTGCTACTGCCAGCGTCGGCAGCGCCCGGTTCACCGTCCCAATGTCGCGCCCGCCTCAGAACGCGTCAACCACGCCCGGCCAGCGGGTTCGTCGCGGTCAGACCGCCAACGCTCAGGACTGGGTGCGCAGGTAGCGGCCGAAGTGCGGCACGGTGAAGGCGATGAGGCCCCGCTCCCCGGAGTAGATGAGGCCCTTCTTGATGAGGGCGTCCCGGGCGGGCGAGAGCGACTGCGGCTTGCGCCCCAGCACGTCCGCCACCGCGGACGTCGGCACCGCCTCGCGCTCGGCCACCCCTTCGCGGACGTATGCCGCCACGTCGTCCGGGGATCCCTCACCTCCCGAATCCGCTTCGCCTGCAAGCGGGTTCACGAGGGCGGCGTCCGCCATGGCACGGAGGTACTCGCGCTCCGCGGGCGTCGCCCGCTCGAAGCGGGAGCCGAAGAAGCCCACGGCGAGCTCGGACTCCGCCTCCGGCACGGCGACGCGGATGTCCTCGGCGGTCACGGGCGAGGAGGGCGCGACGTCCCACACGACCTTGCCGTAGGCCTGGATGAAGTACGGGTAGCCGGCGGTGACGGCATACATCTCGTCGAGGGCCTCGGGGGTGAACTCGCAGCCCTCCTCCGCTGCCGGTCCGACGAGCGCACGGTCGGCGGAGTCGCGCGGCAGCCGGTCGATGCGCGAGTAGCGGAACAGCCTCTCCGAGTAGGACTTCGACGCCGAGAGGACAGCCGGCAGGTGCGGCAGCCCGGCGCCGACGACGATGACGGGCAGGCCCGACTGCGAGATCTCGTGGCAAGCCGCGCAGAGCGCCGACACGTCCTCGGGGTCGAGGTCCTGCATCTCGTCGATGAAGAAGGCGACGCCCTTGCCGACATCGGCCGCGAGTCCCCCGATGTCGGTGAACAGCTCGACGAGGTCGATCTCGATGTCGCCCGAGTCGGCGCGTCCGGTGACGGCCGGAGCGTCGATGCCGGGCTGCCACCTCTCGCGCAGCTTGGCTCCCGTGGGGGTGTCACGCAGCGCGAAGGCCTTGATGCTGCCCAGCACCTGGTCGATGTCCTCCCCGCGCGGGTGGCCGAGCTCGCGCACGGCCTGGTGCGCGGCTGCGGCGAGCGGGCGGCGCAGCCGCTGGTCGGGACGAGCCTCGAACTTGCCGGTGCCCCAGTCGGCGCGGACGGCGGACGAGCGGAGCGCGTTGAGCAGCACCGTCTTGCCCACGCCGCGCAGTCCGGTCAGCACGATCGAGCGCTCGGCACGGCCGCGGGCGATGCGCTCGAGCACGACGTCGAAAGTGCGCAGCTGCTCGTCGCGACCGGCGAGCTCGGGCGGGCGCTGGCCCGCGCCCGGGGCATACGGGTTCGTGATCGGGTCCACGCTCGGAGGCTATACGCGTCTCTACCGGAAACCTGAGACATCCGAATAGGGCCTCATCGGCGCGTCGCGGAGACTCTCTCCCACCCACCGGTACGCGTCGACCGGCACCGACTGGCGCTGATCCGACGAGCCTCACTTCGGAATCCGAAGGATGCGGGCACATGAAGACGCCGTTCCGCATGGTCAGGGGTGGTCATGCGGAACGGCGCGATGCGACTATAACCCGGTCGGCTGTGGAACCGTCAACCGATGCGAACGATGTCGAAGACTTCGTCGGGCCGGGCGATGGCGTCCTGCTCCTGGACGAGGCGCATCTCGTCCGAGCCGCTGGCGTGGGTGCGCTCCAGCACGGCATACATCGACGCGGCCGTACGGCGCAGGGCCACCTGCGGACCGTCCGTCAGGTAGTGCGCGAGGAAGATCGCGGCGGTGACGTCGCCCCCGCCGCGGACGGTCATCGGCAGCATCGGCGTCGTGACGACCCAGGCGTCGTCGGCGGTGATGCAGGCCATCTGGATCGAGCCCTCGGGGGTGTCGGAGGTCAGGGCGCTCGTGACGAGCACCACCGTGGGCCCCTGCGCCACGAGCTCACGTGCCGCGGCGACGAGGTCGGCCTCGGTGGCGACCTCGCGGCCGACGAGGAACTCGAGCTCGAACTGGTTCGGGGTGACGATGTCGGCTTTGGGCACGACGTGGTCGCGCAGGTACTCGGGGATGCCCTCCCGGACGAAGAACCCGCGTCCCACGTCGCCCATGACCGGGTCGCAGCAGTAGATCGCCGCGGGGTTGGCGGCCTTGACCCGCGCGACGGCGTCGAGCACGACCTCGCCGACCGCCTCGGCCCCCTGGTAGCCGGAGAGCACGGCGTCGATCGTCGGGAAGGCCCCGCGCTCCTCGACGCCGTCGATGACGGCCGCGACGTCGGCCGGCGCGATGAGCGGGCCCCGGGTCGAGCCGTAGCCGGTGTGGTTCGAGAAGGTCACCGTGAGCACGGGATAGACCTCGTGCCCGAGCCGCTGGAGCGGGAAGACCGCGGCCGAGTTGCCGGCGTGGCCGTAGGCGACGTGAGACTGGATCGACAGGATCTTCACGGCCCCCACCCTAACCACGCGGGGTGAGCGGTCCCCCTCATCTGCTGGGGCTCGCGGGCGCCGCCGTGTCAGGATGGATCCCATGAGCGCGATCCCCACGACGACCGTGTCCGAGCTGCCCGACGACGCCGTCCTCGTCGACGTCCGCGAGGCCGACGAGTGGGCTGCCGGCCATGCCCCCAACGCCATCCACATCCCGCTCGGCGAGCTGCCGTCGCGCATCGACGAGCTGCCCGAGACCGACGACACCGTCGCCGTCGTGTGTCGCATGGGAGGCCGGTCGGCCCGTGCCGTGCAGTGGCTCGTGCACCAGGGCTACGACGTCGCCAACGTCGAGGGCGGCATGGTCGAGTGGCAGCGTGCCGGCAAGCAGCTCACCGCCGACGGCCAACCCAGCATCATCTGATCCCCGCGATCTGACAGGAAGTGGCGCGCACGTGACCCACCGGAGCAGCCAGGACGACGCGTCCGAGCCGGACCCGACGGTCGACTCGTGGTCGGCGTGGCTGCCACGCCTCGACCCGTCGACGACCCCGCTCCCGCAGGCGTCGGCGCCACCAGACTCCGCCATCCCGCCGGCCCCGGTCCCGCCGCCGGCCGCCCCGCCCGGCCCACCGATGAGGTGGTATGCCGCGTCGCCCCCGCCACCCCTCGGAGGCCCTCAGCCCTACACCCCACCCCCACCGAACCGGCTCGCCCTCGCGATCCTGTGCACCATCTTCTGCTTCACGCCCTTCGGCATCGTCGCGATCGTCAAGGCGACCTCCGTCAACTCCCTCTGGGCACAAGGTCGCTGGGGCGAGGCGTACCGCACGTCGCGCTCGGTCAAGAACTGGTGCATCCTCGCCGCCCTCGCGTGGCCCGGTTCAGCCCTCCTCTTCGCCTGCACCGGCATGCTCGGGATGCTCTGACCCGGCGCCGGGCCCGTCAGTCGGCAGGGATGGTCCCCGGGCGCGTGCAGACGAGCTCGTCGCCCTGGGGAGCCGCTGAGGGAGCCTGGACGATGCCACCTCCGACGGCGGCGGGCCTGGCCTGCGCGGCCCGGTCGTCCACCTGCACGCAGAGCTGCCACTGCTTCACGCCGGGGTCCACGGCCGTGCGTGGGGCATCGAAGGAGTCCCCCGGCACGTCCAGCTTCGGCGGCGACGCGGCATACGCCCTCCCACGGATGCTGGCGCCCGGCGCGATGACGTGCCCACCCATGACCGGGGCAGCGGCGAAGCGGACGTTCGGGGCCGTGGCGAAGCCCTGCTTGCTGAGGCGCAGCACCCCCGACTGCTCGTAGACCCAGGCGTGCGCGACGTCGACGCCGGTGGGGAGCGTGGCGCTGCCGAGGTCCTGCGGCACGACGTCGTAGGCGAGGAGGGGCTGGGCCCCGGTGTTGGTCACCGTGTAGCTGACGACGCGGCCGGCCGGCGCCATCGTCGCCTCCAGGCGCACTGGCCCCGAGCTGACCGTCTGGACCATCGGGACCGCACCAGCCGCGGCCGTGGGCGCTCCCGGGGAGGGCGTCGCCTGTCCGCAGGCGCTCGTGGCGAGCGCCGCCGCGAGGACGAGGGCGGGGACGGGACGGACAGGACCGCGCGGGGCGTGGAGCGTCGAGGACTTCATGGTGGGGAAGACAACCACGGGATGCGGATCGTTGCAGCCCGAGGCGGATTCAGGCGGTCCTGAGCGAAACCTGCACGTTTTCGAGGAGCCCGCTGACAGTTGCACCAAGACGGGGCGCAGTTTCGGCAAACAGTCCTTAAACGAGGCGTCCGGCAGCCCTGTGCCGATCCGGCCGGGCGTACTTTTGCCCCGGCCCTTCAGCGTTGCGCCAGGCGCGCCCGGCCGCTTCCCGATCGTCACAGGAGACCCCATGAAACGTTCCGTCCGTCTCGCGCTCGCCGGTGCCGGGGCTGCCGCCCTCGTCGTGCCGGTCGTTGCCACCGCCGGCGCCGTCAGCGCCCATCCCGCGCCGACGTCCCGGACCTCGACGTCGGCCAGGACGTCGACGCCGATCAAGCACGTCGTCGTCATCTTCGGCGAGAACGTGTCCTTCGACCACTACTTCGCCACCTACCCGCAGGCGGCCAACACCCCCGGCGAGACGCTGCAGGGCTCGACCACTCCCGCCCCCACCTTCAAGGCCGCCCCGGGCACGCCCCGCGGGATCGCCTCGCTGGCGCACGACCGCCTGCTCGCGCCGACCAACCCCAACTCGGTCCAGCCGGAGCGCCTCACACCGGGCCAGGCCGTGACCTGCGACCAGGACCACACGTACACCAACGAGCAGAAGGCCTACAACGCCGGCGCGATGGACAAGTTCGTGGAGTTCACGAGCAAGGACGCGTGCGCCGCGCCCACCTTCGGGCGCGAGGGCCTGACGATGGACTACTACGACGGCAACACCGTCACGGCGATGTGGAACTACGCCCAGCACTACGCGATGAGCGACCACGCGTTCAGCACGACCTTCGGCCCCTCCTCGCCCGGCGCGATCAACCTCGTCTCGGCGCAGACGCACGGCGTCAAGGAGTTCAACGCCGACGGCACGCCCGCGACGACGCCCGCCGCCGGCGACTACACGGTGCGCTTCCCCGACGCGCACGGCGTCGGCACCATGACGGGCGACCCCGACCCGGTCTACGACGACTGCTCCAACAACAGCCACACGAAGAGCTACACGCTCGCCGGCATGACGGGCCGCAACATCGGCGACCTCCTCAACACCAAGAAGGTGTCGTGGGGCTGGTTCCAGGGCGGCTTCACGCCGACGACCGCTGCCGCAGGCGGCGCGCCCGCCGCGTGCATGGCCTCCCACACCAACGTCGCCGGGGTGAGCTCGACCGACTACAACCCGCACCACGAGCCCTTCCAGTACTACGCGTCGACGGCGAACCCGCACCACCTGCCGCCGGCGAGCGCTGCCGAGATCGGCCATGACGGGCAGGCCAACCACCAGTACGACATGTCGTCCTTCGACCAGGTGGTCGGCACGGACAACATGCCGGCGGTGAGCTTCCTCAAGGCCCCGAACTACCAGGACGGGCACGCCGGCTACTCCGACCCCCTTGACGAGCAGCACTTCATCGTCAAGGAGATCAACGCCATCCAGAAGTCGAAGCACTGGAAGGACACCGCCATCGTCCTGGCCTACGACGACTCCGACGGCTGGTACGACCACGTCGCCGCGCAGGTGAAGAACGCCTCGAACACCACCGACGACGCCGCCTTCTGCACCCAGGCGGCCGCCTCGGGAGTGCCGATCGCCAAGGGCTACCAGGACCGCTGCGGCCCCGGCCCGCGCCAGCCGCTCGTGGTCATCTCGCCCTTCGCGAAGACGAACTACGTCGACCACCACCAGACCGACCAGGCCTCGATCCTGCGCCTCATCGAGGACAACTGGGGCGTCGGCCGCATCGGTGACGGCTCGGCCGACGCCTGGGCCGGGTCGATGCGCGGCCTCTTCTCCTTCGACGAGTCGCAGGCTCCGCAGGTCATCCTCGACGAGACGAACGGCACGGTCACCTCGGTGCGCCGGGGCCGTCACGAGGACTGACCTCGACGAGAACCCCCCCCCCCCCCCCCTCTCTGCGTGCGGGACTACTTGAGCAGCTTCGACATCCGCCGGTCGGCGAGCGGTTTGCCGCCGGTCTGGCAGGTGGGGCAGTACTGCAGGGACGTGTCGGCGAACGACACCTCACGCACGGTGTCGCCACACTCCGGACACGCCTCACCGGTGCGGGCGTGGACCCGCATGCCGGCGCGCTTGGCGTCCTTGAGCTCCTTGGCCGGCTTGCCCGACGCCGTCGCGACCGCGCCCTTGAGCGTGTCGCGCAGGGCGGCATACAACCGGTCGACGACCTCGGGAGCGAGCGAGCCGGCGATCGCGAAGGGACTGATCTTCGCGACGTGGAGGATCTCGTCGGAGTAGGCGTTGCCGACGCCGGCGATGAACTCCTGGTCGCGGAGCAGGCCCTTGATCTGGGTGCGCCGGCCGTCGAGCATCGACCGGAACTGCTCGAGGGTAAAGTCGTCGGCCATCGGGTCGGGCCCCAGCCGCGCGATCCCGGGCACCTCGGCCGGGTCCTTGACGATGTATGCCGCGAGCGACTTCTTCGTGCCCGCCTCGGTCAGGTCGAACCCGGAGCCGTCGGACAGGCGCACGCGCAGCGCGATCGGGGACTTGCCGGGGCGCACGACCGTCGCCGGCAGCTGGTCGGACCAGCGCAGCCAGCCGGCACGCGCGAGGTGGAAGACGAGATGCGTGCCGTCGGCGTCGATGTCGAGGAACTTGCCGTGGCGGTGGACGCCGTCGACGGGCGCCCCCTCGAGCGCCTGCGGCGGCGGGTTGAAGGTCTTGAGCACGCTGAACGACGCGAGCTCGACCGACGTGATGGCGAGACCGTCCGTCCGCTCGGCGAGGAAGTCGACGAGCGCCTGCACCTCCGGCAGCTCAGGCATGGCCCCAGTCTGTCATCCGGAGACGACGGAACGGCCCGGACGCGAGGGCTGTTCGTCGGTGGCGACGGCCTCCCCGACCTTGCCGGCATCGGTCAGCACCCGCAGCAGCCCGTGCCCGTCGGGCCCCGAGAAGGTCGGCACCGAGCGTGACGCCCACGGCCGCATCGGTGAGTCCATCCGGATCGGGTTGGACAGCACCTGCTCCTTCGGGGACAGGTGACGGATGCAGATGGCGTCGACCCGGTCGGGCCGGGCCTCGGCGAAGTCGGCGTAGATCTGCGGGTCGTGCTGGCCGTCGTCGCCGACGAGCAGCCACCTGATGTCCGGGAAGTCCCGGGCGAGCCGGTCGAGGCAGCTGCGCTTGTGCGCCTGGCCGCTGCGGAACCAACCGGTGTTGGTGGGACCCCAGTCGGTGAGCATGAGCGGCCCGAGGGGGAAGCCGTTCTCGACGAGGAACCGGTTGAGGGTGGCCGCGGTGTTCCAGGCCCCCGTCGACACGTAGACGATGGGCGCCCCGGGGTGGGCGGAGAGGATGCGGCGGTACATCGGGGCCATGCCGGAGACGGAGTGCCGGGCCTTGCCACGCCGGACGAAGGTGTTGAAGGCCGCGATCATCGGGCGGGGCAGCATCGTGGTGATGACGGTGTCGTCGATGTCGCTGACGATCCCGTGCGTCACGCCGTCGGCGACGATGAAGACGTCGGCCGCGACCGGGTCGGTGCCCTGGGCCTCGACGACGACCTGCTGCCATCCGGGCTCCAGACCGTGGTCGCGGGCGACGATGTCGACGTGGCCGCCCCGGTCGGACCGGCCGTAGACCTCGCGGTCGCCCACGGTGACCTTGACGGGGACGCCGGTGGCCGGCGACGTGAGGAACGCGCGCCAGCCGCGGTCGTAGTGTGCCGGGCTCAGGGCACCGGTGGCGTCCTGTCGGGCCTCGGGTCCCTCGATGTGCTCACGACCCTTGCGCCCGAGGAGGATCCGGGCATACACCCGCACGAAGCTCGTCGACCCGTAGCCCACGTGCGTGATGACGCGGTTGCCCCAGCCGCGGCTGCGCAGCACGCGTTCGACCTGCTCGTGGACGGCGTCCTCGACGATGGCGGCCGCGTGCGGTCGTGACATGGCCTCAACCTACCCGCCGGGGCGTTGAGCGGGCGCCAACAGGTGGACCCCGACGGGCGCGGGCCGGACGGGCCGGGTTGGATGGACGGCGTGCACCCCATCGCGGAAGTCCTCAGCAAGGCCGCGGGCGGCGACTTCCCCACCGTGGACGGTGGCTGGCAGCGCGTCGAACCGTGGCGCCCCGGCGTCGAGGGCGTGGTCGCCTTCACCGGCCGCGCCTACCTCGCCGTCGACGACGACGTCTCCGACGGCACCCTCGTCTCGCTCGGCCCGGACGGCTTCGGGGGCGCCAGCAGCCCCCGCCTCGTCTCCCGGCTCGCCGGGAGCGGCTGGATCGACTCCCTCGACATCGTGCTGGTCGCACGCGGCACCGGCGGCGAGCCGACCCTCGTGCCCCGCAGCGACCTGCGCAACCATCCCCGTGCCGAGCACGCCACGTCGGTGCGCAGCGACGTCGCGACCTTCGGGTATGCCGCCCCGGACGACCACACGCTCGTGACCCTCTCGCGGGGGCTGGGTGGGCTGACCGAGGTGGGAGTCGAGACCGACCCCGCCAAGGACCACGTCGGCGCCGACATCGTCAGAGACGCGTTGACGCTCCTGCCGGAGGGCGAGGTCGTCGTCGCCGCGTGCGCCCCGGGCAACGCCCGGGCCCTGCGCGCCTTTCTGGCGGCGGGCTTCGAGCCGGTCGCGTCGGTGCAGCTCTGGCGCCCCGAGCGCTGACCGTCCGGTGACGAGCAGGTCGCGCTGCGGCACGTACCGTGGGGCCATGCTCAGGGGATCTCGCTTCAGGACTCTCGTCTCCGTCTCGCTCACGGGTGTGCTCGCCGGCACGCTCGCGGCTGGCTGCTCGATGTTCGACTCACCGCCTGAGCCCGGCGACGCCGCGCGCGCCCTCGCCGCGGGCCTGGCCTCGGGGGACCTCGGTGCCGTGACGTTCAAGGGCACGACGCCGGCCAAGGCCACTGCGTTCGTCAAGGCCGCCTACAAGGACCTCGGCACGCTGCGGCCCCAGGTGTCGCTGAACGAGATGAGCCACGCCGAGGGCTCCGACCGTGCGACGGCGACGCTCGTCAGCCGGTGGGACGTCTCGGCGTCCCCGACCGACTGGACCTACAAGACCCAGGTCCCGATGACCCTCGTCGACGGCACGTGGCAGGTGTCGTGGAGTCCCGGCGTCGTGGCGCCGCAGCTCACCGCCGACGAGACCCTGGACGTCGCCCGCAAATGGCCCCAGCGCGCCGACATCGTCGACTCCGCCGGGGGCAAGATCATGACCGAGCGCGAGGTCGCGGCGGTCGGCATCGACAAGACGAAGGTGTCCGGGGCCGAGGCCACCGCCTCCGCGAAGGCGCTGGCGGCTCTCATCGGCATCGACCCCGCCCGTTTCGCCGCGAAGGTCGGGGCGGCGGGCTCCAAGGCCTTCGTCCAGGGCGTGACCCTGCGCCAGACCGACCCGGTCCTCGAGCGGAACGGCGCGGCGATCGCCAAGGTCAAGGGCGCGCTCACGGTGCCGACGATGCAGGTGCTCGGCCCGAGCCGAACGTGGGCCGCCCCGATCCTCGGCACGGTCGGCGAGGCGAACGCCGAGCAGATCAAGGCCTCGAAGGGCACCCTCGAGGCCGGCGACTCGGTCGGCCAGACCGGACTGCAGTACCGCTACGACGCGCAGCTGCGAGGCACCCCCGGGCTCGCCGTCCACGCCGTCAAGCGCGGCGCCGACGGCAGCATCCTCGACAAGCGTGAGCTCTTCGCCGAGCCGTCCACCGACGGCAAGCCGCTGACGATCACCCTCGACCAGAGGGCCCAGACCGCTGCGGAGGCGGCACTCGCCCAGCAGACGGCGCACCCCACCGCCCTCGTCGCCGTGCGGGTGTCGACGGGAGAGATCCTCGCGGCGGCCGTCGGCCCGGCTGCGAACGGCTCGACCCTCGCCCTAGCCGGCAAGGAGGCGCCCGGCTCGACGTTCAAGATCGTCAGCTCCCTCGCCAACGTGCGCAAGGGCGCCACCGCCGACACCCTGCTGCCCTGCACCCCGACGCTGACGGTCAACGGCCGTCAGTTCAGCAACTACACGACCTACCCTGCCGCGCACCTCGGGGACATCCCGATGCGGACCGCGCTCGCCTACTCGTGCAACACGGCCTTCATCAGCCAGTACCAGAAGGTGGGCCAGAACGACCTCGTCGCCGCGGCGCAGTCGCTCGGGATGGGTGAGAAGCTGGACCTGCCGTTCACCGGCTTCCTCGGCTCGGTGCCGCCGACCGACGACGTCGTCGAGCACGCGGCCTCGTTCATCGGCCAGGGCCGCGTCGAGGCGTCGCCGCTGACGATGGCCCTCGTCGTCGCGTCGGTGATGAAGGGCCAGACGGTGCGCCCGCAGCTCGTCGCCGGTGCACCTGCCCTGCCCGCGCCCGCCACCCCGCTCGCCGCCACCGAGGCCGACGTCGTGCGCCAGGAGATGCGCGCCGTCGTGGCCGAGGGGTCCGGCACAGTCCTCAGGCCGCTCGGCGTCGAGTACGCCAAGACCGGCACCGCCGAGTTCGGGACGAAGAACCCGCCCGACACCCACGTCTGGATGGTCGCCGGCCGCGGCGACATCGCGATCGCCGCCTACAACGAGGTCGGCGACAACGGCGTGACGGGCGCCGCGCCCTTCATCGTCAGCTTCCTCAAGGCATACGACCTCCGCTGACCCCCACCCCCCCACCCCGCTGACCCCTACCGCTGACACCGTCGAAAGGCCACGTGTGGCCGGGTCCGGACAGTCGAAAGGCCACTTCTCGCGACGAGAAGTGGCCTTTCGATGTCGGTGAGGCGGCAAATCGTGGCCTCTCGACGGTTGGAGGGGCGGGTTACTGGGCCTTGACGACGTCGACGTCCGCGGCGCGCACGAACGCGAAACGGTGGCCGAGCGAGATCTGGTAGTAGCGGTCCTGACCCACGACGTCGAGGTGGTCGTTCGGGGTGTCGGGTGAGAACGTCACGGCGCGGTAGTAGTCCGTCGGGACCGTCAGGTCACCGACGGCATACCGCTGGCCCGCCGCGAAGGAGTACTGCAGCGGGGCGAGCGCCTGCACGGGGATGCCGGCCGGGTAGGCGGACGCCTCGGGGTAGGCGCGACCGTAGACGGGCGCCTTGGCGAGGCCAGCCTTCGGCACGACGTAGGAGCCCTTGACCGGGACGGCCGCCGGGGCGGACGCCGGGTTGAGGAACCAGCCCTCGACGCCGTTGAACCAGATCGCCGTCCAGTCGCCCTGGCGCTCGGCGACGGCGAAGGTAAGGCCGGCCTGGGCACGCGCGCCGATGTCGGAGACCGACGTCGTCGACGGTGCACCCTTGGAGTTGCGACCGATGTCGTTGACGAGCGGTGCCGTCTCGGACGGGGCGGTGTGCAGGTAGACGAAGTTCGTCGGCTGCGAGCCGCAGCTGTCGGCGACCGCGCCGTCGCAGTACGTCACGGTCTGCCGGTTGTCCTCGAAGCCGGGCAGGATGCGGACGAGGTCCTTGGCGGCACCGGAGGTGTGCGACTGCAGCGGGGCACCGAGCAGCTGGAAGTAGTGCTCCCAGTTCCAGTAGGGGCCCGGGTCCCAGTGCATGCCGGCGACGTTCGCGGGTGTGACCCCGGGAATCTGGTCGTGGCCGAAGATGTGCTGCATGTCGAGCGGGATGTCGTACTCCTTGGCGAGGTAGCGCACCAGACGCGCCGACGAGCGGTACATCGGCTCGCTGAACCACTGGGCACCCGTCGCGGCGAAGCCCTCGTGCTCGAGCCCGATCGAGTGGCCGTTGATGTACCAGTTGCCGGCGTGCCAGCCGACGTCCTTGGCCTGGAGGTGCTGCGCGACGTGCCCGTCGGAGCTGCGCAGGGTGTAGTTCCACGCGAGGTACGTCGGGTCGGTCGCGAGCTTGAGGGTCGTGTCGTAGGTCGCCTCCGTGTTGTGGATGACGATGTTCGTGATCTTGGGCGCGGTCGGGCGGTTCGCGAGGTCGTGGTTGCCGTAGTCACCGCCGCCGAGGTCCTGGTAGGGCGCGGGGACCCACTCGCAGTCGAGTCCGGGCGGGCAGTCGACGGGGCCGGCGTTCTGCTTCTTGTGCAGACCGAGTCGGCCGACCTGGGCTGCCTGCGGCTTCACGCTCGAGGGGACGAGCGAGACCTGCTTGCCGTCGACGGTCCGCCGGGAGGCGCCGGAGGCGATGACGGAGTAGGCGTCGTCGGCGAAGGCCGAGGCGACGTCCTGCTCGGTCGAGCCGGAGGCGTCGGCGACCGCGGCGTACCACTGGCCCGCGTCGGTGGACGCGCCCGTAGGCAGGCCGAGCCGCTTCTGCGTGGCCGCTAGCAGGGCAGCACCGCCACGGATGTTGGCGCGCTCGTCGGTCCGCAGGGCGGCCTCCGGCAGGCCGGTCAGGGTCGCGGCCCGGCCGAGCGTGTCGGCAGCGGGTGCCGGCGCCGGAGCCGGCGCGTCGCCCAGGCCCCGGCCCTCGGCTGCTGAGCCGAGGTTCGCGTCGACGAGATGCATCGGCCCGTAGCCGCCCGACGTGCTGTGCCCCGGGTTGAAGTCCCAGCGGGTCTGCGCGTACGACACGGCCTCGAGGACCGTGCGGGGCACGCCGTACTCGGCCGAGGCGGCCGCGAAGGCGCGCTCCCGGCTCGCCGGGTCGCTGCCCGCGCTCGCCCCATTGGACGAGGTCGGGTCGGCAGCCTGCGCCGACGGACTGGCCACGGCCATCCCGGCGGCGACTGCTGCGAGCGCACCGAGCGCTGCCACGGACCGCCTCACTCTGCGGGCCCCTGGAGTTCGGTGCGGTGTGGAGTTGGGTATCACTCGATCGTCCCTTTCGTATCCGTATGACCGCAGGATCCGCAGCCGTCGACAAGGGTCATCGGCGTCGTCGTCCTGCGACTGGGTGCGCGTCCGACCCCGGTCGGCACACACCTCTGAGACCGAGCATTCCCGTGCACCTTGAGGCCCGCCACTTGAAACCGTCACCCACCCGTCATCCCCGATCCACCGCGTCCGGCATGCACCGCCTTCCGGGAGGGAGCACCATGGTTCACATGGGGCGCGCACACGTGGGCGCGGGGTTGGCCATCGCAGGACTCCTTCTCGGGGGCTGCGGGGCCGTCTCGCCCGGCGACCAGACTGACCCGACCTCCTCCACCGCCACGTCGTCGACACCGGCTCCACCGCGGGTCGGCGGCGGTGGGAACGATGCCCTCTCCGCCCCCCACGGGCCGGCGTTCCCGCTGACCCTGCGCCGCACCGGCGGGATGGCCGGCTTCGACGACCACGTCGTCCTCGACCTCGACGGCCGGGTCCATGTCGAGACGCGCACGGTCCACGGCCGCGTCTGCACGCTCGGCGCTCCCCAGCTGCGTCAGCTCGTGGCGCTCCTCGCCACCTTGCGCCTCGGCCCGCGCCCGAGCGAGGACCTGCCGTCCGGCGACGCGCCTGCTGGGGAGACCAGCGCGGTCAGTCCCGACCCCGTGACCGACCCGATCACCATCTCGGTGACCGACCACGAGGCGCGCCGGGTCGACCTCAGCGACCCTTCGCTCGGCGAGGTCTCGGGCCTGGTCGGCACCCTCGTCAGCGACGTCACGCTCTCGGTGCCCGCGACCACCCGCTGCACGACGTCGGCGAAGCCCGCCGTCGCGCCCGCTCCCTGAGCGCTCGCGCCCTGGGCGCCCGCTCCCCGGTCGCTCGCCGTCGAGGACTCACCCGCCACACGCACGAGGTCGGTATGCCGCGGGGCTGAGCCCGCGGCATACCGACCTCTGGGGATGGTGCGCGTGTCAGATGACCGAGCGCTCGCTCAGAAGTTCGTCGCGACGTCGTCCACGACGAAGCTCGTCTGCAGCGAGGAGTCCTCGGTGTCGGCGAGCTTCAGCGTGACGTTCGTGCCCTTGTAGGCCGTCAGGTCGATCGTCTTCTGGACGTAGGACGCCTTCGGCGTGGACAGGTTCGAGTAGCTCTGCTTCGTGACGCCGTTGATCTGCACCGTCGCCGTGTCGTAGGCGCTGGTCGTCGACGTCTCGGACGTGTCGATCCGGATCCAGTAGGTCAGGGTCGGCGAGGTGGCCGTGGACGGGACGGCGAAGGTCTGCGACTCGTTCTCCGAGCCGGAGACCCCGTTGCCACCGAGCCACATCTTGTACGAGCCGCTGTGGGCCGGGCGACCCGTGTCGTTGGTGATCGGGCCGGCGGTTCCGGTCCACCCGGTCTGGCCGGACTCGAAGCCGCCGTTCGTCAGCGCAGCACCCGTTCCGCCGCCTCCGCTCGTACCGCACGTCTCGGTGCTGGCGGGTGCGGAGATGGCGCCCATCGCCTTGTCGACGGCGGTGCACTCGGCGGAGCCGACGCCGTAGAGGTCCTTGGCCGCCTTGATGACACCGGTGCGCGCCGCGGCGTAGTTGCTCGACGAGGTGAGGTACGTCGAGAGCGTGCGGTACCAGATCTTCTCGGCCTTGACGTGGCCGATGCCCGTCACGGTCGAGCCGTCACACGTGGGGCTGTTGTAGCTGACGCCGTTGACCGTCTTGGCGCCCGAGCCCTCGGAGGCCAGGTAGTACCAGTGGTTGAGCGGACCGGAGGAGTAGTGCGGGTCGAGGCTTCCGAGGGTCGAGCTCCAGCAGTCCTTCGAGGCGCCGTCCTTGCTCGGCTTGTCCATGTAGCGCAGCGGCGTGCCGTTGCCGTTGAGGTTGAGCTTCTCGCCGATGAGGTAGTCGGGGGTGTCGTTGGGGTTGTTCGTGTACCACTCGACGCCCGTGCCGAAGATGTCGGACGTCGCCTCGTTGAGGCCGCCCGCGTCCCCGGTGTACGCGAGACCAGCGGTGTTCTCGGTGACGCCGTGGCTCATCTCGTGACCGGCGACGTCGATCTCCACCAGCGGGGCGGCGTTGCCGGCGCCGTCGCCGTACGTCATCTGCGTGCCGTCCCAGAAGGCGTTGGAGTAGTTCTGGCCGTAGTGGACCCGGCTGCGGGCGCCGGTGCCGTTGTTCCAGATGCCGGCGCGGCCGAGCTGGGTGTTGTAGTAGTCGTACGTCTTGCCCGCGCCGTAGTGCGCGTCGACCGCTGCCGACTGCCGGTTGCTCTGCGAGCCCGTGCCCCAGACGTCGTCGGCGTCGGTGAACGTCGTCCCGTTGCCGGACGTGGCCTGGTTGAGGTCCGTCGTGTAGTTCCCGTGCGAGTCCTTCATCGTGTAGGCACCGGAGCTGCCCGAGGTCGCGAGCGACACGCTTCCGACGAAGATGCCGTTGCCGGTGCCCTCCTTGACGTCGTCCCAGCTCGTCAGGGTCTTGCCCGTGGTGGCGTCGACGATCGTGTGGAGCTTGGTCGGGGTCTGGTCGGCCTTGATGCCCTCGGTGATGACCTCATACGCCAGCTTGGGTCCGGTGGCCGACTGGAAGACGACGAGCTCACCCGGGGTGGCGGTCTCCTTGTTGGCCTTGGCGGCGGCGAGACCGGCCTGGTGCGCCTGGCTCTTGGAGACGGTCGGCGTCATCGTCGACGGGGTGACGCCCTTGCGGACGTTCCAGGTGACGCTCTTGACGGCGCCCGAGGAGTCCTTGTGGCTGACGAAGTCGCCGCCGATGACGCGGAGACCGTCGAGGGTGCGCTCGTACCGGACGTGGGTGGCACCGTCGGGGTCCGCGATGACGGACTTGACGATGAGCTTTTCGCCCGAGGCGAGGCCGAGGGCGCTGGCGGATGCCGCGGCTCGGGACTGCTCGGTCGTCTTGAGGCTCTGGGACTCGGGGGCAGGCGCCTTGTCGCGCCCTGCACCGGCCGCTGCGCCCGCCGGGATCGCCGGCGAGATGGCGAGAGCGAGGGCGAGCAGCCCTCCGGTCGCCAGCCCGGACTTCAGTCGATTCACTGGTTGCTCCTTGTCGAGTTGCGGCAGGTGGCCGCTCGAGAGAGTTCCGCCATCCCACGACTTGAGATCGGGCCGGAACGAGCGCGACGCTCGCAGCCGCGGAGAACACCGGTCAACGGCCTTGCCAAGTCTTTGCCATATGCGTTCCAAGTCCTGAGCGGCGCTTGGCGGCAAGGCGATTCGCCGCAGGGCGCGACTTGGTGATCTCTCAGAGTCGTCGGGACCCGCCGTCAGCCGGAGGTCTGAGCACCTTCCGAGCGTGCTCGGGCGCGGGCCAGGTCGGCCGGGGTGTCGACGTCGAGGGCCAGCTCGGCGGGGTCGTCGACGGACTGCGTGCGTATGCCGGATGCCAGCTCGCGCATGCTCCTTCCGTAGGCATCACCGACCTCGCCGAACCGGGCTCGCAGGGCCGGGAGTCGCCAGGCCGCGCAGAGCCAGTTCGTGCGGCCATCGCGGTCGACGGTGACCGCGAGGTCGGCGTCACCCAGGGCGCCCAGCAGTCGGTCGACGTGGGCGGAGGTCACGAACGGCAGGTCGGCGGCGAGGACCACCACGGCATCCGGAAGGGACGCGTCGGCAGCGGCCGTCAGGGTCTCGACGGCGGTGGCCAGGCCGGCCACGGGACCACCGCCGGGCACCCGCTCGAGCACGACGCGTACGCCCTCCGGGACTCCCTGGCCGGGGCCCACGACGAGCGCCGGGCGGTGACCGGCGGCGTCGAGCACGCGCGCGACGAGCGGTCGGCCGCCCACGTCGAGCAGCGGCTTGTGCGAGCCCATGCGCCGTGACGCGCCGCCCGTGAGGACGACGACGACCGCGGACGTGGCGGCTGGGACAGGTGGCACTCTCGGAGTCTGGCACGGAGTCTGGCAGGCTGAGTCCATGGGACGGGTGACGGTACGGCGCAGGGTCACGACGATCGATCTCGCGACCCCGTCGACGACGACCCGCCCAGACACGCTCACCGTCGAGGAGCCGCTCGAGTTGCGCGTCAACGGGACGCCGCTCACGGTCACGATGCGCACGCCGGGGCACGACATCGAGCTCGTGCACGGCTTCCTCATGTCGGAGGGGCTGATCCGGTCGGCCGACGACATCGCGCTGGCCCGCTACTGCGAGGGCGCGGTCGTCTCCGGCGAGAGCGGATTCGACGAGAACACCTACAACGTCATCGACGTGAGCCTGGCGCCGGGTGTGGCGGCCCCGGCACCGTCTGCGACGCGGGCCTTCTTCACCAACTCGTCGTGCGGGGTCTGCGGCAAGGCGAGCATCGAGCAGCTGCGGGCACAGTCGGCCTTCGACGTGCGTTCGGACGCAACGGAGTTCGCGGCCAAGGTCCTCGCCGAGCTGCCTGACGCGCTGCGCGGCGAGCAGCGGTCGTTCGACAAGACGGGCGGCCTGCACGCGGCCGGACTCTTCACCGCCGACGGCGAGCTGCTCGTCGTGCGCGAGGACGTCGGTCGGCACAACGCCGTCGACAAGGTCGTCGGATGGGCGCTGCAGAGTGGCCGCGTCCCCGGCGTCGGGTGCGTGCTCGTCGTGTCGGGTCGCGCGTCGTTCGAGCTGACGCAAAAGGCGATCATGGCCGGGATTCCCTGTCTCGCAGCGGTGTCCGCGCCTTCGTCCTTGGCTGTGGAGTGCGCCGAGGACGCCGGGATGAGCCTGCTCGGCTTCGTGCGCGGAAGCCGCCTCAACGTGTATGCCGGCGCGCACCGCATCACGACCGACTGACCACCGACGTCCACCCGAGCACCTGGAGGCACCACCGTGGCGATCTTCGCGATCCACTACACCTACCCCGACGACGTCACCGAGATGCTGACGATCCGGCCTGAGCACCGCGAGTTCCTCGCCGGGCTGTCGGGGCTGCTCGTCGCCGGGATGTACCAACCCGGCATCGACGAGGTGAGCGAGGGTGAGCCGACCGACCAGGAGCCGGCGAACGCCGCACTCATCGTCTACTCGGCCGATTCGCTCGAGGCCGTCGCGGAGACGTTCGACCAGGACCCCTACTGGCTCGGCGGGCACATCCTGCGACGGGTGGTGCGCCAGTGGGACCCGCCGCTGGGGCCCTGGGTCGCGGACCCGACCAACTCCCCGGGCTGACTTTTCAGGGGGCTCATCCACCTCCAATTCGCTTGTCTTTCAGGCGAACTGGTTGTGGATGAGCCTTCTGGTGTCGCCTTCGGTCAGGTAGAATCGAACACATGATCGACGACGCGACGGTGGTGACGACGGAGGGCCTCGAGGCCCTCGTGTCGGCGCTGTCGCGGGTCGGGTCGGACGACGAGTCCGATCAGGCCCGGGTCGACCAGCTCACGGCGCTGGAGCGGGTGAAGTCCGCGGTGGCGGCGGCGCAGGTGCGGGTGACGGCGGCGTTCGTGGACTCCCAGGAGCAGGTCGCGCAGGCCTGGTCGGAGCGGGCGCGGGAGTGCTCCGACGCCGGGGACTTCGACGGGTGGCGGGCCGCGCGGGAGCGGGCCCGCGCCGCATCCTTCGACGACGCCGACGACGAGAGCTCCGACAGCGGCTCCCAGCGGCGACGGCGTCGGCCGTCGGGGCTGACCGGGGTCGCGGCCCAGGTCGCGCTGGCCCGGCACGAGTCACCGTTCCGGGGCGCCGGGCACGTCCGGCTCGCGCTCGCGCTGACCCGCGAGATGCCGCACACCCTGGCCGCGCTCGAGGCCGGCGAGCTGAGCGAATGGCGCGCCCAGATCATCGTCCGGGAGACCGCCACCCTGACCAGCGAGCAGCGATCCCTGGTCGACGCCGAGGTCGTGGGTGACCCGACCCAGCCGGTCGCGGCGTTCGGTGACCAAGAGCTCGCCCGTCGCGTGCGTGCCGTCGCCTACCGCATCGACGCCGCCTCGGTCATGGCCCGGGCTGCGAAGGCTGAGGCGGACCGCCGGGTCACGCTGCGGCCCGCGCCGGATACGATGGCCTACCTCACCGCGCTGCTGCCCGTCGCGCAGGCCGTCGCCGCCCACGCCGCGTTGACGGCCGCAGCGGATGCCGCCCGCGCCGCGGCCGGCGACGACCGCGGCAAGGGCCAGGTCATGGCCGACACCCTCGTGGAGCGGGTCACCGGGCAGGCGACCGCCGACGCGGTCCCGGTCGAGGTCCAGCTCGTCATGACCGACGAAGCCCTCCTCGCCGACGACGACACCCCCGCGCACGTCACGGGCTACGGCCCCGTCCCAGCACAGTGGGTCCGAGACCTCCTCACTCGACTCCACCACGCCACCGACCCGGCCACCGCCCCGGCCACCGGCCCGGCCACCGGGGAGGCCGCGGCGGGTGCCGCCGGGGCCCGGGCGGCGAACGTGTGGCTCCGCCGGCTCTTCACCCACCCGGTCACCGGGGCCCTGGTCGCGATGGACTCGGTCCGCCGCACCTTCGACGGCGGCCTGCGCCGCTACCTGCTCACCCGCGACGCCGGCACCTGCCGCATCCCCTGGTGCGACGCCCCAGCCCGCCACCTCGACCACATCCACGACCACGCCGACGGCGGACCCACCACCGACACCAACGGCCAAAGCCTCTGCGTGCGCTGCAACCACACCAAACAGCTCCCCGGCTTCACCGCCACCACCATCACCGGCCCGCAGCCCGGCGCACCCCACACTGTGCAGACCACCACCCCGACCGGACACACCTACACCTCCCACGCCCCACCCCTGCTCCCCGCCCGACCACCCCGCCCACCCGACCTCAGCCCGCCCGACCTCCGCGCGCCCTACCTCAGCCCAGTCGAACGCGCCCTCACCCTCGCGCTGGCCGCCTGACGCGTCCCGGGCACAGTCAGAGCTGCTGGGCCAGGCCCACCACGTGACCCTGGGGGTCCGCGATGAGCGCGAACGACACTCCCGGGACGGTGACCGGGTCCTGGACGACACGGCCGCCGAGCCGGGTCGCGTTCTCGATGGACTCGGCCATGTCGTCGACGCCCACGAAGAACGTGACGAGGTCATCGTCGCCCTGGAGCGGGCTGATGGCGGTGTAGAGCGCGTCCGGGACGCCGGTCTCGACGAACGTGTAGCCGGGGAAGGCTCCCTCATTGGGGTAGGTCCACCCGAACAGGTCGCCGAAGAAGGCGCGGGTCGCGTCGGGGTCGCTGGAGCGGATCTCGGCGTGGACGATGGGGTGACTCATGATGACCTCCTGGGGTTCACGGCCACCGGCCGGTGACCGCTCACCTCCTTGACGAACGAGCGGCCCCGAAATCGACACCCGTGCAGCGTCAGAGGCGGGTGACCTGACCGGCCTCGACGTGCCAGCGCTCGTCGAGGCGCACGTTCCCGAGCAGGCGACGGTCGTGCGACACGAGCAGCAGCGCCCCGTCGTAGGAGTCGAGCGCCTCCTCGAGCTGCTCGATGGCGGGCAGGTCGAGGTGATTGGTCGGCTCGTCGAGGACGAGCAGGTTGACGCCGCGCGTCTGGAGCAGCGCCATCGCCGCCCGGGTGCGCTCGCCGGGTGAGAGCCGCCCGACGGCGCTGGCGACCTGGTCGGCCTTGAGTCCGAACTTGGCGAGCAGCGTGCGCCGATCGGCGGGGTTGAGGTCGGGGACGGCCTCGCCGAACGCGTCGCCGAGCGGCAGGTCCTCGCGCAGCCCGGTGCGCGCCTGGTCGATCTCGCCGATGGCCACGCTCGCGCCGAGCGACGCGCTGCCGTCGTCGGGCGCGACCCGTCCGAGCAGCAGCGAGAGCAGAGTGGTCTTGCCGGCGCCGTTGGGCCCGGTGATGCCGATGCGCCGGCGCGCCTCGACCTGCAGCGACGCCGGCCCGAACGTCCAGTCGCCCCTGAAGACCACCGCCTCGTTGAGGGTCGACACGACCGAGCTCGACCGTGGCGCGGCCCCGATCGAGAACTGCAGCACCCACTCCTTGCGCGGCTCGGCGACCTCGTCGAGCCGGGCGATCCGCGACTCCATCTGTCGCACCTTGCGGGCCTGCTTCTCGGACGACTCGATGCTCGCGGCGCGACGGTTCTTGTCGTTGTCGGGGCTCTTCTTCATCGCATTGCGCACGCCCTTGGACGACCACTCGCGCTGCGTGCGCGCCCGCGCCTCGAGGTCGGACTTGGTGCCGGCATACGCCTCGTACGCCTCGCGGGCGTGCCGGCGGGCGACCTCGCGCTCCTCCAGGTAGGACTCGTAGCCGCCGTCGTGGACCGAGACGGAGTTCTGCGCGAGGTCGAGCTCGACGATGCGCGTGACGCAGCGGGCGAGGAACTCCCGGTCGTGCGAGACGAGCACGACGCCGCCCCGCTGGCCGTGGACGAAGGCCTCGAGGCGGTCGAGCCCCGCTAGGTCGAGGTCGTTCGTCGGCTCGTCGAGCAGCACGAGGTCGAAGCGGCTCAGCAGCAGCGCGGCGAGCGCCGCCCGGGCGGCCTGCCCACCCGAGAGGGAGGTCATGAGAGCGTCCGGCCCGACCTCGAGACCGAGCTCCGCGAGCATGGGCGGGATGCGCTCGTCGAGGTCGGGCGCTCCGCTGACGAGCCAGTGGTCGAGGGCGACGGCATACGTCTCGTCGGCCGTGGGGTCGTCGCCGCCGAGGGCAGCCGCGGCCTTCTCCATGGCGGTCGTGGCGGCCGTGGCGCCGGTGCGGCGACCGATGTGGTCGGCGACGGTCTCGCCGGACACCCGCTCGTGCTCCTGCGGCAGCCACCCGACGAACGCGTCGGACGGCGCCGTCGTCACCGTGCCAGAGAGAGGAACGTCCTCGCCGGCGAGCAGGCGCAGCAGCGTCGACTTGCCCGCGCCGTTGGCGCCGACGACACCGACGACGTCACCCGGTGCGACCGTGAGGTCGAGGTGCTCGAAGAGGGTCCGGTGGGCGTGGCCCCCGGCGAGGTCCTTGGCCACGAGGGTCGCGCTCACGCCCCACAGCCTAGGGCCGCGCGGCCGGTGCCCCGTTCACAGCAGGTGGACCGTGACGACGTCGCCGTCGATGAGCTGGTCGACGGCCTCGGGCACCTCGATGAGGCAGTTCGCGGCGGCGAGCGCCGTGAGGTGCCGGGCGTCCGGGGCGCACACGGTCCCGTCGTCGTGGAGCACGCTCGTGAGGAACTGGACGCGCCCGGCGCGCGTGTGCCGGGTCCTGCCCGCGTATGCCGCGTGGCCGGGTCGCGCCGCCGGCACCCCGTGGCGTCGGTCGAGGGCGGGACGCACGAGGACGTGGAAGGCGACGAAGGCGCCGACCGGCGTCCCCGGCAGGCAGACGACCGGCGTGGAGCCGAAGCAGCCGAGCCCCTGTGGCCCACCGGGCTGCATCGCCAGGTGCACGAAGTCGAAGGTCGGCAGCGGTGAACACACCTGGCGGACGACCTCGTAGGCACCGGCACTGACGCCGCCGGTCGTGACGACGACATCGATGCCCGGATCGGCGTCGAGCTCGGCGAGCAGCGAGCGGAGGTCGGTGGGCTCGTCGGAGCACACCTCGACCCGGCGCACGTCGCAGCCGGCGGCCTCGGCGAGCGCGGCCACCATGTCGGAGTTCGACTCATGGATGCCCCCCGCGCCCGGGTCGGCCTCGGGCGGCGCGAGCTCGGCGCCGGTGGCGATGACGGCCACGCGCGTCGGCACGTGCACGTCGACGGTGGTGCAGCCGGACGAGCGCCCCAGGGCGATGAGCGCCGGCGTGACGGCGGACCCGGCCGCGGCGATGACCGACCCGGCCGTCACGTCCTCGCCGCGGGACCGCACGTGCTGACCCGGCGCCGGGTCGAGGTCGACGGTGACGTGCTGCGGCGCCGGTCCGGTCGGGCTCGCGTCGGTGCGCTCGACCGGGACGACCGCGACGGTGCCGTCCGGCACCCGGGCCCCGGTCATGACCCGCGCCGCCTCGCCGGGTGCGAGCACGAAGTCCGGCGCGGACCCGGCCGGCACGTCGCCGACCACCGGATAGCTGCGCTGGTCGGGCGCACCCGGGCACACGGCATACCCGTCCATGGCTGAGTTGTCGAAGCGTGGCAGGTCGTCGGCGGCGACGAGGTCGGCGGCCAGGCGCCGCCCCGCTGCATGGCGGTCCAGTGTCAACCGCTCCAGCGAGCCGTCGCCGAGGAGCCGCGCAACGGCGGCGCGGTGATCTGCGACGGACACGTGACCCACGTGCGCCAGTCTGTCGCATCCTGCGACGGCCGGGATCCCACCCCTCGCCGGGAGTACCGTCGAAAGGACCGGACTCTTCCGAGGAGGCTGTCATGCGCCTGAACCATCTGTGCGATGCGAACTGGACCTACGACCTCGTCCAGAGGGTCGAGCCCTCACCGGGTCGCGATGGCCGCGTCTACGGCCAGGGGACGGGCACGGTCACGGGGCGCCTGTCGGGGACGGCGACGTGGTCGAACTTCCCCCGCATCCGGGAGGGCTACGCGTCGCCGCACGCCCAGGGCGTCATCGAGGTCGACGGCGGCGGCATCGTCCTGTTCGCACTGACCGGGCTCTCGTCACTGAGCGACGGCCGCGGCCTGCACGTCCTCACCTTCCAGACGGATACGCCGTCACACCTCTGGCTCAACGACGTGCTCGCGATCGGCGAAGGAGCCGTCGACCCCGTGCGCTACAAGCTGGCCATGCGCTACTACGAGTGCGAGGTCGAGCTGCCCCTGCCCAGCCTCGACGAGACCCAGGGCCTCAGCACTCGATGACATTGACGGCGAGCCCGCCCCGCGCCGTCTCCTTGTACTTCACCTTCATGTCGCGACCGGTCTCGCGCATCGTCTTGATGACCTTGTCGAGGCTGACGACATGGGAGCCGTCGCCGCGCAGGGCGGTGCGGGCGGCGGTGATGGCCTTGACCGAGGCGATGGCGTTGCGCTCGATGCACGGGATCTGGACGAGGCCGCCGACGGGGTCGCAGGTGAGGCCGAGGTTGTGCTCCATGCCGATCTCGGCGGCGTTCTCGACCTGTTCGGGCGTGCCCCCCATGACCGCGGCCATGGCACCGGCCGCCATCGAGCACGCCGAGCCGACCTCGCCCTGGCAGCCGACCTCAGCGCCGGAGATCGACGCGGTCTCCATGTAGATGACGCCGATGGCTCCAGCCGTGAGCAGGAAGCGGACGATGCCGTCGCGGTCGGCGCCGTTGACGAAGTTCACGTAGTAGTGCAGCACGGCCGGGATGATGCCGGCGGCGCCGTTGGTCGGGGCGGTGACGACGCGTCCACCCGACGCGTTCTCCTCGTTGACGGCGAGGGCGTAGAGGGTGATCCAGTCCATGCCACGCAGCGGGTCGTCGCTCTCCCCCTCGAGCTGGAGGCGCCGCGCCAGCTCGGGCGCGCGACGGCGCACGCGCAGACCGCCGGGCAGGACCCCCTCGGTGGCGATGCCGTTGCGGACGCACTCCTTCATGACGCGCCAGATCTCGAGCAGGCCGGCGCGGACCTCCTGCTCGGTGCGCCACGACAGCTCGTTCTCGAGCATGATGCGGGCGATCGACTTGCCGGTCTCCTTGCAGTGGGCCAGCAGCTCGTCGCCGGTGCGGAACGGGTGCGCGACCGGGGTCGTGTCCTGCACGACCATCGTCGAGCCGTCGGCGTCCTCGCCGACGACGAAGCCGCCGCCGACGGAGTAGTACGTGTGCTCGGCGAGCGTCAGTCCGGCGGCGTCGAGAGCCGTGAACGTCATGCCGTTCGGGTGCACCGGCAGGGTCTTGCGCCGGTGCAGGGTGAGGTCCTCGTCCTCGTTGAAGTCGATCTCGTGCCGCCCGAGCAGCGAGAGCCGTTTCGTCGCGCGGATCTCGGCGAGGCGTCCCTCGACCTTGCGCGGGTCGCACAGCTCGGGCCGCTCACCGGTGAGGCCGAGGAGGACGGCCTTGTCGCTCCCGTGCCCGTGACCTGTGGCGCCGAGCGAGCCGAACAGCTGCGAGCGCACCCGCGCGACCCGGTCGAGGACGCCCTCGTCGTGGAGCCGCTCCGCGAAGAGCGCCGCGGCCCGCATGGGCCCGACGGTGTGTGAGCTCGACGGGCCGATGCCGATCGAGAAGAGATCGAAAACGCTGAGCGCCATGGTGTCCTGACTTCGTGTCGTCGTTGACGTCTGTCGCCCAGGGGTGGCGGGCGACCCGATCGAGCCTACGTCCGGCGGGCCATCCCACGCACATGCGTGGAGGGACCTCCCCGTCGCAGGCCTGCCCCCTCCTTCGATCGAGGTGATCCGCGACCGTATGCCGTCGCGCATCACCTCGACCCGCCGCCCGTTCCTCCCGCTCGAGTGTCAGGCGGGGGTTTTGGCGACGACCTCGTCGATGGGCTGGAAGCCGTCGTTGAAGGCAAGGATCCGACGGGCCGTCGACTCCGGGTGCTCGACGACCGAGCGGATGACGTGGGCGACGTTGTCGCGGGACACCTCACCGGCGACCATTCCCTCACCCGTCGCGATGTGGCCGGTGGCCGCGCCGGTCGTCAGCGCGCTCGGGCGCAGGATCGTCCACGCCAGGTCGGTGCCCTGCAGGTGCTCGTCGGCGGCAGCCTTGGCCTCGGCGTAGGCGTGGAACACGTTGTCCTCGGGGACGCCGTGGTCGGGGCCGGCGCCGAAGTAGGACACCATGACGTAGCGCCCGACGCCCGACTGCGTGGCGGCGTCCATCGAGCGGATCGCGGCATCGCGGTCGACGGCATACGTCCGCTCGGGGCTGCCGCCGCCGGCTCCTGCTGACCAGACGACGATGTCGCTGCCGCGCACGAGGTCGGCGATCTGCTCGGTCGAGCTGTTCTCGACGTCGAGCACGGTCGCTGTGGCTCCCGTCGCCTCGACGTCGGCCACCTGGTCCGGGTTGCGCACGACGGAGGTGACGTCGTGACCGTCGGCGACGAGCAGCGGGGCGGCGAGCAGGGCGACCTTGCCGTGGCCGCCGATGATGATCACTCGTGACATGGCTCCAGCGTCGCAGAGTCGCGCCTCAGAGACACGAGAAGCCGATCGAAAGAGCAATCCGTCCCCTCTGATGGGGGACGGATTGCTCTTTCGATTGAGCGTGCGGGGGCGGTCAGCCGCCGCTGCTGCTGCCGCGGCCGATGAGCCAACCGATGACGATCCCGATGGCGGTGGCGACCGCATAGCCGGCGTAGCGCTGGATGAGCACCGGCATGACGGTCGAGCCGAGGTCGAGCGGTGCATCCTCCTCGAGGTCGGCCGGGACCCGGCGCGGCGGATGAGCCTCGTGCGCCGCCGCCGCCGGGGCGGCGGGTCTCGGCGCGCCCGTGTCCGCGGCGAGCGCGTCGGAGCCCGTCTCGACGTAGGCGGTCGAGGCGGCCGCGGCCACCGGCACCTCCGGCTCCGGTGCGGCCGCAGGTCCCGTCAGCTGCTTCTCGATGCAGGCGACGAAGGCCTGGAGCAGCTTGTCCGAGACGTCCTGCATGACGCCGCGGCCGAACTGCGCCGGCTTGCCGGTGACGGCGAGGTCGGTGACGACGTCGGCCCGGGCGCCACCACCACCGCCGTCGGGGCTCAGGGTGATGGAGACCGTGGCCCCGGCCGTGCCGTTGCCGCGCTTGTCCTTGCCCTTGGCCTCGATGACGGCGTGGTGCGCCGCGTCGTCACGCTCGACGAACGCGCCCGACCCGGTGTAGACGAGGGCGATCGGCCCGAGCTTGACCTTGACCGTGCCGGAGAAGGTGTCGTCGGTCACCTCCGTCACGGTCGCCCCGGGGAAGCACCCGCCGACGCGTTCGAGGTCCATGAACAGGGCCCAGGCGTCGTCGACCGAGGTCGGCACGGTGAAGGAGTGCGTCAGCTCCATCCGGCGATCACGCTCCTGCCGCGGCGAGGACCGCGCGCCGCGTCAGCACCGTGGCGAGGTGCTTGCGGTAGTCGGAGTCGCCGTTGAGGTCCGAGGGCGGGTTGGTGCCCTCGGCCACCGACGCGACCGCCGCCCGGACGGCCTCGTCGGTCGCGGGTTGCCCGACGAGGGCCTCCTCGACCGAGCGAGCCCGCAGAGGGGTCGAGCCCATGTTGGTCAGGCCGACGCGTGCCTCGGCGATCGAGCCGCCTTCGCTGCGCACCGTTGCCGCCACGCCGACGATCGACCACTGGTGGCTGACGCGGACGAACTTCTCGTAGTGCGACCCCCAGCCGGTGTGCTTCGGGACGCGGATCTGCGTCAGCAGCTCACCCTCCCCGACGGCCGTCGTGAAGAGGTCCTCAAAGAAGTCCTCCGCCGCCACGGTGCGGGTCGAGCCGTCCGTGCCGGCGATGACGAGCTCGGCCCCCAGGGCAAGCGCCGGCGCACCGACATCACCCGCAGGGTCGGCGTGCACCAGGGCGCCGCCGATGGTGCCGCGGTGCCGGATCTGCGGGTCGGCGACGGTCTGGATCGCCTTGGACAGCAGGCCCGCATGGGTGGACACGGCCTCGGAGGCCAGGACGGCGGCATACGTCGTCATGGCGCCGATGACGAGGTGGTCACCCTCCTCGGAGATGCCCTGGAGCTCGGCGATCCGGCCGAGGTCGATGACGACGCCGGGTGCGTTGAGGCGCATCCGCAGGATCGGCAGCAGCGACTGGCCGCCGGCGAGCACCTTGGCGTCGTCGCCATGCTCGGCAAGTGCCGCCACGGCCTCCTGGACGGTGGAGGGGGCGAGGTAGTCGAACTGGGCGGGGATCATGCCTGGCTCCCTTCACTGGCCGCACCGGGATCCTGGTTGGGCGCCCCTTCATCGAAGTGCGGCGCGGCCTCACGCTCGCCCTCGTGCGAGACGGGGTGGCCGGCCTGGATGGCCTTCCACACCCGCTCCGGCGTGCACGGCATGACGATGTCGTCGACGCCGAAAGGACGCACCGCGTCGACGATCGCGTTGACGACCGCCGGTGTCGAGGCGATGGCGCCCGCCTCACCGACTCCCTTGGTGCCCAAGGTGTTGTAGGTCGACGGCGACGTCGTGTGGTCGGTGACGAAGCTGATCGTGTCGGCCGACGTCGGCAGGGTGTAGTCGACGAACGAGCCGGTCACGAGGGTGCCCTGCTCGTCGTACTCCGCCCCCTCCCAGAGGGCCTGGGCGATGCCCTGGACGAGGCCGCCGTGCACCTGGCCCTCGACGATGAGCGGGTTGATGATGACGCCGATGTCGTCGACGCAGACGTACTTGCGCATCGTCGTGGCCCCGGTCTCGGTGTCGACCTCCATGGCGCACAGGTGGGTGCCGTGCGGGAAGGAGAAGTTGTCGGGGTCGAACGTCGCGTCGGCGTCGATCGTCGGCTCCACGCCTTCGGGGAAGTTGTGGCCGGTCCACGTCGCGAGGGCGATCTCGGCCATGCCGATGCCCTTGTCGGTGCCCTTGACGCCGAAGCGGCCGGCCGTGAACTCCAGGTCGTCGGCGCTGGCCTCGAGCAGGTGCGCGGCGACGACCTTGGCCTTCTCGATGACCTTGTCGGCGGCCCGGACGACGGCCTCGGCGCCCACGACGAGGGAGCGCGAACCGTAGGTGTCCATGCCCTTGGGCGCGATCTGCGTGTCGCCGTGCAGCACCTCGACGTCCTCGAACGGGACCCCGAGCCGGTCGGCGACGATCTGGCTCCATGCCGTCTCGTGGCCCTGGCCGTGCGGTGAGACACCGGTGATGACCTCGACCTTGCCGGTCGCGAGCATGCGGATGCTGGCGCTCTCCCAGCCGCCGGCGCCGTAGTTGAGGGCGCCGAGGATGCGTGACGGGGCGAGACCGCACATCTCGGTGAACGTCGAGATGCCGATGCCGAGCTGGACCGGGTCGTTGCTCTCGCGCCGGCGCTGCTGCTCGGCGCGCAGCTCGTCGTAGCCGAAGAGCTCCTTCGCCTTGGCGGTCGCCGCCTCGTAGTTGCCGGAGTCGTACGTCATGCCGGCGACCGAGGTGAACGGGAACTCGTCGTGCGTGATCCAGTTCTGCTGGCGGACCTCGAGCGGGTCACGACCGAGCTCGGCGGCGAGCTCGTCCATCATCCGCTCGATGGCGTAGGTCGCCTCGGGCCGACCGGCCCCGCGGTAGGCGTCGACCCACGTCTTGTTGGTCAGCAGCGTCCGCACGGTGAAGTGGTAGGCCGCGAACTTGTAGATGGAGTTGTACATCCACGCGCCGAGCACGGGGACGCCACCGCCGACGACGCCGACGTAGGCACCCAGGTCGGCGAGCAGCTCGACCTTGAGGCCGGTGACGGTGCCGTCCTTGCGGGCGCTGAGCGTCAGCTTCTGCCACTGGTCGCGGCCGTGGTGGCCCGAGAGCAGCGACTCCGACCGGGTCTCGGTGTACTTGCACGGCTTGCCCAGCCGGCGGGCCACGGCGATGGTCGCGAACTCCTCCGGCGTCGTCTGGAGCTTGCCGCCGAAACCGCCGCCCACGTCGGGCGCGATGATCCGCACCTTCGACTCGGGGATGCCGGTCGTCGCGGCGACGAGGAAGCGCAGGATGTGCGGCACCTGCGTCGAGCTCCACACCGTCATCTGCTCACCGGTCGGGTCGCACACCGTCGAGCGCGGCTCCATGAAGGCGGGGATGAGCCGCTGCTGACGGAACTCGCGCTCGATGACGATGCCGCCGTCACGGGCCTTGGCGATCTCGTCCTCGACGTCGGTGCCCGACCCCTGCGCCGCGGAGTCGAGGGTCCAGACGGCGGAGGTGTTGGTGCCGAGGTCGGGGTGCGCGAGCACCTCGTCCTTGACGGCCTCCTTGAGGTCGAGGACGGCCGGCAGCTCGTCGTAGTCGACGTCGACGAGCTCGGCGGCGTCGCGGGCCTCGGCCGCAGTGCGGGCCGCGACGACGGCGACGATCTCGCCGGCGCACGCGACGTGGTCGACGACGACGGGCAGGTGGTTCGGGGTCTTCTGCTCGTTGTTGAGCGGCCACGCGTTGGCGACGGCGCCCTGGACGTCCTTGATGTCGGCGCCGGTGACGACGGCGATGACACCCGGCGCAGCCTTGGCCTCGTCGGTGTTGATCGCCGTCACGGTGGCATGGGCGAAGGGGCTGCGCACCATGGCGAGGTGCAGCATGCCGGGCAGCTGGATGTTGTCGGTCCAGCGCGTCCGGCCGGTGATGAGGCGCTGGTCCTCCTTGCGGGTGCGCGCCTTGCCGATCTCGCCCGACGGCGTGTCAGCGCGGTCCTCGGTGATGGTCATGAGGACACCGCCTGCGAGCCGGCGCCGCTCATCGCGCCGGCCGCCTGCTGCACGGCCTTGACGATGTTGTGGTAGCCGGTGCAGCGGCAGAGGTTGCCCTCGAGACCCTCGCGGATCTCCTGCTCACTGGGGTCGGGGTTGTCCTTGAGGACGTCGCACGCCTGCATGATCATGCCGGGAGTGCAGTAGCCGCACTGGAGGGCGTGGCACTCGTGGAAGGCCTGCTGAACCGGGTGGAGCTCGCCATCCTTGGCGAGCCCCTCGATCGTCGTCACCTCGTGGCCGTCCGCCTGGACGGCGAGGACGTTGCACGACTTCACGCTCGTGCCGTCGAGGTGCACGGTGCAGGCACCGCAGTTGCTCGTGTCGCACCCCACGACGGTTCCGGTCTTGCCGAGGCTCTCGCGAAGATACTGGACCAAAAGGGTCCTGGGCTCGACCTCGTCGGAGTAGCTCACCCCGTCGACGGTCACATTGATACGGGTCATGCTTGTCGGTCCTCCTGCCACGCTGCAGTTGACATCGTTGACTTCCCCACGCGCAGTCTTTGTCACAAGTGACGAGTGCACAAGGGCTTCCCCGGATTCGAGGGCCCGAGCGAAGGGGGCAGACTGGGGCGCATGACTCTTCACGCCGACGACTACCAGGCCTCGCGCAGCCGCTACGACTCGATGACCTACCGCCGCACCGGCCGATCGGGCCTCGACCTGCCCGCCGTCTCGCTCGGGCTGTGGCACAACTTCGGTGACGACGTGCCCCTCGACCGCCAGCGCGCGACGCTGCGCCGCGCCTTCGACCTCGGCGTCACGCACTTCGACCTCGCCAACAACTACGGCCCGCCCTACGGCAGCGCCGAGCGCAACTTCGGCGCCATCTACGCGCAGGACTTCAAGCGCTACCGCGACGAGCTGATCCTCTCGACGAAGGCCGGCTACGACATGTGGCCCGGCCCCTACGGCCAGGGCGGCGGCAGCCGCAAGTACGTCCTGTCCTCGCTCGACCAGTCGCTGCAGCGGATGGGCGTCGACTACGTCGACATCTTCTACTCCCACCGTTTCGACGAGACGACGCCGCTCGAGGAGACGATGGGCGCGCTCGACACCGCCGTTCGTCAGGGCAAGGCGTTGTATGCCGGCATCTCCTCCTACTCGGGTCCGCGCACTCGCGAGGCCGTCGAGATCCTGCGGTCGCTCGGCACGCCGCTGCTCATCCACCAGCCGAGCTACTCGATGCTCAACCGCTGGGTCGAGGAGGACCTGCTCGACGTGCTCGGTGAGGAGGGCGTCGGCTGCATCGCGTTCAGCCCGCTCGCCCAGGGCATGCTCACCGACAAGTACCTCGACGGGGTGCCGGAGGGCTCCCGCGCGGCGCAGGACAAGTCCCTGTCGACCGACCTGCTGACCGAGCAGAACCTGACACACATCCGCGCCCTCAACGGCATGGCGAAGGAGCGCGGCCAGTCCCTCGCGCAGATGGCGCTCGCGTGGATCCTTCGGGACCAGCGCGTCACGTCGGTGCTCGTCGGCGCGTCGTCTGTCGGCCAGCTCGAGAACAGCCTCGGCTCGCTCGACAACCTCGAGTTCTCGCAGGAGGAGCTCGACCAGATCGACCAGCACGCCGTCGAGGGCGGCATCAACCTCTGGAAGACCTCGAGCGCCCACTGACCCCGGGCGCCACGCAACACACCCGGTAACAGTCAGCCGACGACGGTTGCAACCGCGCCGCGCTGACCCTTACCGGGTGTGTTGCCGGATGGCGGGCGTCGGCCGTAGCCGGCCGGACGTCGGCGGTCGGGTGTCAGTCGCGGGGCAGGACGGTGAGGACCCGCTCGATGTGGTCGCGGAACTCCCGCATGAAGTCGGACAGGAAGGTCGCGGTCGAGTCGTCGGTGACCTCGCCGTCGTCCGTGATCAGGCCGGGCCGGAGGCTGATGTAGGCCTCGGGCGCGGTCATCTGGCGGGCGTTGCAGAAGCTGAGAACGCCGCGCAGGCTCTGCTGGGCGAGCGCCGTGCCGATCTGGCCCGGCGAGGCGCCGATGACGGCCGCCGGCATGTGGTTGAAGGAGTTCTGACCCCACGGGCGGGACGCCCAGTCGATGGCGTTCTTCAGGGCGCCCGGGATGGAGCGGTTGTACTCCGGGGTGACGAAGAGGACGGCCGACGCCCGGCCGATGGCCTCCTTGAGGGCGCGCGCCGCCGGAGGGTAGTCGGCGTCGAAGTCCGGGCTGTAGAGCGGGAGGTCACCGATGGGGATCTCGGTGAACTGGAGGTCCGCCGGTGCCAGCTTGATCAGGGCCCGGCTCAGGATTCGGTTGATCGAGGTCGATGACAGGCTGCCCACGAAGTAGCCGACCTGGTACGTGCTCACGTTGTCCTCCTCGGGCGGGAAAGTCCTTGGCGCACCTCGTACCCTCCTCCCCCGCGCCGACGATGTCGACCGTCAGGCGCCCCGGGTCACCGGGTCGAGGGTGCGCCCGGAGTCGGTGAGCGAGGCCCACACGTCGACCGCCTGGGTGAGGATCGCGTCGGCGAGGCGAGCGGCCAGGTCGGCGTCGCGGGCGGCTATGGCGGCGGCGAGCGGCGCGTGCGCCACGAGGTCGGACCGGTCACCGGCGAGCAGGGCGTCCATGACCTCGGGGCAGCTGTTTATGGCCATGACGAGCGAGTTGAGTGCGAGCCGGAAGGCGAGGTTGCCGCTCGCCTCGACGACCTCGAGCCAGAAGTGCCGGTCGGCGTCGCCGTGGTCGTCGAGGTCGTATGCCCCCGCTGCCGCCATGATGCGGACCCTCGCCGCGTCGGACGCCCGGGTCGCGGCGACGCGGGCCGCCTCGACGCCGATGCAGCGGCGCATCTCGAGGCCGTCGCGCAGGATCATCGGGTCGAGTCCCTCGCCGGATCGCGCGAGGTGAGCGAGCAGGTCGAGGCCGGCGCTGCTGCGGACGTCGAGGACCACTGCGCCGCCGCCGTGGACGACCCTGACGAAGCCAGCGGCCTCGAGGCGCTGGAGGGCCTCGCGGACCGCGTCCCGGTTGATGCCGAGGGAGACGGCGAGCTCGCCCTCGGACGGCAGCGCGTCACCGGCAGCGAACCGCCCGGTGAGCACGGCGTCGCGCAGCTCGACGAAGACCTCGTCGGACTCGCCCCGGTCTCCGCGCTTCCTCACGACGACGAGGATGACACCGGCGCCTCGACTCATCAAGAGGTTCGACCAGTTCTGTCACGCGCGGCGTTTAGTAGCGTGACCCCATGGCGGACCTCGCACCCGACGCCGACGAGGCGCTCAGCATCCAGGAGTGGCTCTACCCGAACCTCCCGTGCTTCGGCTGCGGGCCGGCCAACGACAAGGGCCTGCGGCTCAGGAGCTACCCGATCGGAGACGGGTGGGCCGGTGGCGTCACGGCCTCGTTCACGCCGTGGCCCGAGCACGACAACGGCGTCGGCTACCTCAACGGCGGCATCATCGGCACGGTCCTCGACTGCCACAGCGCCGCGGCCGTCATGCTCGAGGCGAAGCGCCGCGGGTGGCCGGCCCTGCCGGGGGCAGACCTCGCCTACGTCACGGCCGGGCTCGACGTGCGATTCCTGCGCCCGGCCCCGCTGCACGACACCGTGGAGCTGCACGCCGTGGTCACCGCGGCGGACGAGCCGCAGATCACCGTGGCGGCCGTGCTGCGCTTCGACGGCAAGGTGCGCGCAGAGGCGACCGCCGTCTGGAAGCGGTGGCGCCCGCGGACCTGACCCACCCCGATCGAAAGAGCGATCCGTCCGCGCGCGTGCCGGACGGATCGCTCTTTCGATCATTCGGGGGTGGTGTCGTGGGCGGGATGGTGGTGGTGGATCGGCCCCTCGGTGGCGGCGAGCCGCTCACCCGCACCGCCCCAGCGCAGGGCGATGATCTCGGCCGCGATCGAGACGGCGGTCTCCTCGGGCGTGCGCGCCCCGAGGTCGAGCCCGATCGGTGAGCTCATCCGGGACAGCTCGTCGTCGGTGAGTCCGGCCTCGCGCAGCCGGTCGAGCCGGTTCTCGTGGGTGCGCCGCGACCCCATGGCGCCGATGTAGGCGACGTCCGGCAGGCGCAGCGCCACCTCGAGCAGCGGCACGTCGAACTTCGGGTCGTGGGTCAGCACCGCGATGACGGTCCGGCTGTCGATGCGCCCCTCGTCGACCTCGTTCTGGAGGTAGTCGTGCGGCCACTTTACGATGACCTCGTCGGCGCCGGGGAAGCGCGTCTTCGTCGCGAAGACGGGGCGCGCGTCGCACACGGTGACGTAGTAGCCGAGGAAGCCGCCGACCCGCGCGACGGCAGCGGCGAAGTCGATGGCGCCGAAGACGAGCATCCGCGGCTTCGGCGCGTGCGCCGCCACGAAGACCCGCATCCCCTCGCCACGACGCTCCCCGTCGGGACCGTAGGTGAGGATGGCCGAGCGGCCTTGCGCGAGAAGCCCCCTCGCGTCGTCGCGGACGGCGTCGTCCGCACGTCCGCTGCCGAGCGAGCCGAGGACGGATGCCGACCCACGGGGGGCTCCGCCCCCCGTGCTCCCCCCGGCCCGTTCGGTGGCCTCGTCGACTTCCTCGGGGTGCACGACGACGCGCCGACCGACCCACGACGGCTCGGGGTGCTCGATGACGGTGACGACGGCGACGGCCCGACCGGCGGCGATGTCGGCGGCGACCTCGCCGAGCTCGGGGAAGGTGTCGCGTGAGACCTTCTCGACGAAGACGTCGAGGATGCCCCCGCAGGTCAGGCCCACGGCATACGCCTCGTCGTCGCTGACGCCGTAGCGCTGGAGCACGGGGTGGCCCGACTCGACGACCTCCTGGGCCAGCTCGTAGACGGCGCCCTCGACGCAGCCGCCCGAGACGGAGCCGACGGCCTCCCCGCCGGGGCCGACGAGCATCGAGGCGCCGGCCTGTCGCGGCGCCGAGCGCCACGTGCCGACGACGGTGCCGACGCCGACGGTCTCGCCCGCCGACCACCATTGCATCAGCTCGTCCATCACCTCACGCACGGGCCACCACCTCGATCAGCTCCTCGAACGTCGCGAGCGAGTGCCCCGCGACGAAGTCGTCGATGTGCGGCAGGGCCGCGACGATCCCTTGCTGCACCGGCGCGTAGCCGGCCTTCCCGCGGTGCGGGTTGACCCACACGATCCGGTGCGAGAGGGCGGCGAGCCGGCGCATCTGCTCGCCGAGCATCTCCGGTCCTTCGCGTTCCCAGCCGTCGGAGAAGACAACGACGACAGAGCCGCGGGCCATACCCCGCCGGCCCCAGCGGTCCAGGAACGCGCCGATGGAGTCGCCGAGGCGGGTGCCGCCGGACCAGTCGGGGACCACGCGTCCGGCGGCGGCGAGCGCCCGGTCGGGGTCGCGCTCGGCGAGGGCACGAGTCACGTGGGTCAGGCGCGTGCCCATGGTGAAGACCTCGACGTGGGGCACCGTGCGCACGAAGACGTGGGCGAGGCGGAGGAGGCTGTCGGCATACGCGCTCATCGACCCGGAGACGTCGATGAGCAGGACGATGCGGCGCGGGCGGGTGCCGCGGCGGCGGTGGTGGACGCGGCCCGGCTCGCCCATCCGGCGCAGCTGCTCGCGCAAGGTGGCCGGTCCGTCGATGGCGCCGCTCCGCGCCCGCACGTGGCGGCGGGCGCGGCGCAGCGGTGAGCGCGGGTCGAGACCGGCGAACATCCGTGCGGCAGCGGCGCGGTCGGCCGCGTTGAGGGTCGCGACGTCGCGGTGGCGCAGCACCTCCTGCGCGCTCGCGCGGGCCTGGACGCTGTCGGTGTCGCCGTCCCCGGCCTCGCCTTCGCCGCTGTCGAGCGGGGCCTGGCTCACCGGCGGGCGCTGGATGTCGACGCGCTGCCCCTTCGGGATGGACTCGCCGCCGAACCAGCGCTCGAAGAGCTCGTCGTAGGCCGGGAAGTCGGCCGGGGTGCTCGTCAGCGTGGCGCGGCCGGCCCAGTAGACGCCGGTGCGCTCGCCCATCCCGACGGTGGCCGCGGCGACGAGGAAGGTGCGCTCGCGGTCGGCGGTGACGTGGAGGCCGGCGGCGCGCAGGGCGCGGGCGAAGCCGAGGAGCAGCTCGTCGACGTCGGGCTCGGGAGGTGGCTGGAGCTCGACGGTCATGCGGTGAGCAGCTTGTCGAGCGAGGCGCGGATCCTCTCGGAGTCCTCGCGGTACTTCAGGGCGGCGCCGAGGGTGGCGGCGGCGACCTCGGCGTCGAGGCGGGTGGCGCCGACGGTCTCGAGCGCGCGCGCCCAGTCGAGCGTCTCGGCGACGCCCGGGGGCTTGATGAGCTCGCCCGAGCTGCGCAGCCGCTGGACGAGGGTGACGACCTGCTCGGCGAGCGCGGCGCTGACCTCGGGCAGGCGGGTGCGCACGATCTCGAGCTCGCGGGCCAGTCCCGGGTGGTCGATCCAGTGGTAGAGGCAGCGGCGCTTGAGGGCGTCGTGCAGCTCGCGGGTGCGGTTGGAGGTCAGCACGACGATCGGGGGCGTGGCGGCACTGATGGTGCCGAGCTCGGGGATCGTCACCTGCCACGTGGAGAGCACCTCGAGCAGGAAGGCCTCGAACTCGTCGTCGGCGCGGTCGATCTCGTCGATGAGCAGGACGCACGGGGCTTCACGGAGAGCCTGCAGCACGGGGCGGGCGAGGAGGAAGCGCTCGTCGAAGAGCTCGGCCTCCAGCGCTTTGGCGTCGTGGTGCTCGTCGCGGCTCAGGGCCTCGACGGTGCGCAGGTGGAGGATCTGGCGCGGGAAGTCCCAGTCGTAGAGGGCCTGCGTCGCGTCGATGCCCTCGTAGCACTGGAGGCGGATGAGCTTGAGGTCGAGCGCTTGGGCGAGGCCCTCGGCGAGCGCCGTCTTGCCGGTGCCGGGCTCGCCCTCGAGCAGGATCGGCCGGTTCAGCCGGCTCGCGAGGAAGGTCACCGTCGCGAGCGCCTCGTCGGCGAGGTAGCCCGTGCCGCCCAGGGCGGTCGTGACGTCGTCGGCACTGGTGAACAGGTGATCCATCCCCTGAGCATCACTCATGAACCGGGCTTGGGGAAGCGGAGGGCCTTTTCAGCGGGACGTGTCGAGGTCGCCCGGGGTGTCGGCGTCGCGTCCCGTCGCGAGGTCGCCGCACTCGACGAGCTCGTGCGGGTGCGCGCGGTAGTAGTGCCGGGCGCCGTGGTCGCCGACGGCCATCGCGACGACGCCCTCCCAGTGCTCGCGCCCGATGAGCGCGGGGTGCCCCGGGTGGTGGTCGTATGCCGCCCGCCGCAGCACCCGACGCAGCGCGGGCTCGTCCTCCTGGCGCGGCACGTCGAGCACCCGGGCGACGACGTCCGGGGTGAGGTCGGGCAGGTCGACGAGGGTCACGAGCACGGCGTCGACGCGCGCCTCGCCCTCGTGGCTCGCGCGGGCCAGCGCGGTCAGGCCGGACCGGAGGCTCGCGCCCATCCCCTCGTCCCAGTCGTGGCAGGTGACGACATCGATGTCCCGACCGAGGGCCGTCACGATGGCGGTGACCTCCTGGCCGGCAGCCCCGACGACGACGGTGATCCCGGCGCAGCCGCCGTCGTGCAACAGCCGGACGGCGCCCTCGACGAGGGTCGGGTCGTTCGGGTGACGGCGGATGAGGGCCTTGGGGCCGCCCATCCGTCGGCCGGCGCCGGCGGCGAGGACGAGACCACGCACGTGCGGGGCCCGCCCGTGAACCGAAGCCGGGTGGGGCGCGTTCTCACTCTCGCTCACCTGCGGAACGTACCCCGCGGACGCAGCCCCGGCGGGCTTCCCGTGACGCCTCGAGGATCTCAGGACCCGGGGGAGGCTCAGCCGCTCGCCTGTCCCATGGAGTCGCCGACGCTCTGTAGTCTCGCCACCAACCGTCAATTCTGGAGGAATGCAGATGTCGCAGCTCAGGTCTCCCCTTCTCGGCTACGCGGCCGTCGTCTCCCTCACGGCCCTCGCCCTCGCCGCCTGCGGCTCGAACTCGAGCGGCAGCACTGGTGGAAGCAACCCCTCCGGTGGGCCCCAGCTCGTCAGCTCGGACGCCCTGACGGTGTGCACGCACCTGTCCTACAAGCCGTTCGAGTTCAAGGACAGCTCGGGCAACGTCGTCGGCTTCGACATGGACCTCGCGCAGAACGCCGCGAAGCAGCTGGGGCAGTCCAAGGTCACCATCGTCGACATCGACTTCGCCTCGCAGACCTCCGGCGCAGTGTTCGCCGCGAAGAAGTGCGACATGGCGATGGGCGCGGTCACCATCAACGACAAGCGGAAGCAGTCCGTGGCCTTCTCGACCCCCTACTTCAGCGCGACGCAGGCCCTGCTCGCGAAGAAGTCCTCCAACGTCACCGACCTGTCGTCTCTCAAGGGCAAGAAGGTCGGTGTCCAGACCGACACGACGGGACAGGCCTACGCCGAGAAGAACAAGGACGCCAACGGCTACGAGACCGTCGTCTTCGACGACCTGCCCACCGAGATCGCCGGCGTCCAGTCCGGCCGGGTCGACGCCGCCATCAACGACAACGGCCCACTCCTCGACTTCGCCAAGTCCAACCCGGACTTCGCGGTGGTCAAGGAGTTCGACACCGGCGAGCAGTACGGCTTCCTCTTCCAGAAGGACGATGCCAACGCCGCCAAGATCAAGGACGCCTTCAACGCGGCCCTCAAGAAGTCGATCCAGGACGGGTCCTACAAGGACAGCTACAAGAAGTGGTTCGGCTCGGACCCGGCCGTGATGCCGACCGTGTCGTGAGGACACTGCCATGACGTCCCCTGCAGCAGCGGGGCGAGCGCGGAGGCTCTCACCCCGCAAGCGGGCCCAGCGCATCCGGTGGGTGCAGTACGCCGTCCTCGTCGCCGCCGTCGCCCTGCTCATAGCGGTCGCAGACCTCCGCCAGATCCAGAAGGTCTTCTTCCGGGGTGACCTGATCGTCGACACCCTGACCCAGGGACTCGGCCGCGCGCTCTTCAACACTGTCATCTATGCGCTGGGCGCCTTCGTCCTGGGCCTGGTGCTCGGGACGGTCCTCGCCCTCATGCGCCTGTCGTCCGTCGGCCCCTACCGTTGGATCGCGACGGTCTACATCGAGTTCTTCCGAGGGTTGCCGGCCATCATCGTGCTCCTGGCTTTCGGGCTGCTCCCGCTGGCCTTCCCGGGCCTGGAGATCCCGTTCGGCATCTACGGGACGGTGTGGAGCGCGCTCGGCATCGTCGCGGCGGCCTACATGGCCGAGACGATCCGCGCCGGCATCCAGGCCGTGCCGAAGGGGCAGGTCGAGGCAGCCCGGTCGCTCGGCATGCCGGCCGGCGCCGCGACGCGCAAGATCGTGCTCCCCCAGGCGTTCCGGATCGTCACGCCGCCGTTGACGAACGAGCTCATCCTCGTCGTCAAGGACAGCTCCCTCGCCTACATCATCGGACTGTCCGCGACGTCCTTCGACCTGACGAAGTACGGCCGGGACCTCGCCAACACGAACGCGAATCTCACCCCGCTCGTCATCGCGGGTCTCTGCTACCTCCTCATCACGCTGCCGCTCACCTTCGCGGTCAGGCGCATGGAAGCGAAGTCGGCGAGGGCACGATGACGGCGAACCAGACCCCCACGCATACGACCTCCTCGGACGGCGAGGCTGTCGTCGTCGAGATCACGGACCTGCGCAAGTCGTTCGGGTCGGTCGAGGTCCTGACCAACATCACGACGACGATCAAGCAGGGCGAGGTGGTCTGCGTCATCGGCCCCTCCGGCTCGGGGAAGTCGACGCTGCTGCGCTGCATCAACCTGCTCGAAGAGCCGAGCGGCGGCACGGTGCTCGTCGACGGGATCGATGTCACCGACCCCGACTGCGACATCGACCGGGTGCGCAGCAAGATGGGGATGGTCTTCCAGCAGTTCAACCTCTTCTCGCACCTGACCGTGCTCGACAACTGCACGGTCGCGCAGCAGGTCGTCCACAAGCGGGGCAAGGCCGAGGCCGAGAAGATCGCGAGGGCCAACCTCGACAAGGTGGGGCTCGCGGGCCGGACCGACGCCTTCCCTGCCCAGCTGTCAGGCGGGCAGCAGCAGCGCGTCGCGATCGCCAGGGCGCTCTCGATGGAGCCGGAGCTCATGCTCTTCGACGAGCCGACGTCTGCGCTCGACCCCGAGCTCGTCGGCGAGGTCCTGGCGGTCATGCGACGGCTGGCGTCCGAGGGCATGACGATGATCGTGGTGACGCACGAGATGGCGTTCGCGCGCGAGGTCGCCGACCGCGTCATCTTCATGGACGGCGGCGTCATCGTCGAGGAGGGGCACCCCGACCGCGTCATCGGCGACCCGCAGCACCGTCGGACCCGGACGTTCCTCAAGCGGGTCCTCGACCCCACGCACGTCGACCCGGACGTCGACGAGGACCCCGGCGACGAGCGGCGCTCCCAGATCAGGGAGGCCGAGCTCTCGGCGCGGGCGCAGCCCCACGTGCCCGACGACATCAAGGAGCAGCGGTTCTGATGCCGGGTCCGACGGGGGACGTCGCCGTCGTCGGTGCTGGGCTGATCGGTCTCTTCAGCGCGCACTACCTGCTCGAACGTGGGTATGCCGTCACGGTCGTCGAGGCGGGCGGGCTCGGCGGGGGTGCGGCTCGCGTCAACGGGGGCTGGGTCTGTCCGGCACGCAGCGACCCGCTGCCGTCGTGGGGTGTCGTCCGCGACGGGATGCGTTCGCTCACCTCGCCGGGGAGCGGCAGCTTCTTCTTGCGCGCGAGGGCGCTCCCGCGGGTGGCGGGCTACCTCGCGCGGTTCCTCGCGAGCTCGGGCGAGGGCCGGTTCGTCCGCTCCTGGGACGAGCTCGACGTGCTGAACGGTCGGACAGCCGGGCTCGTGGACAAGCTCGTGGAGGCCGGGATCATCGACGACTTGCAGGACGAGGGCTTCCTCATGCTGCACTCGACCCGTTCGGAGGCCGAGGTGTCACGGGCGTCCCTGCTCGCGGTCTCGCGGCGCGGGCTCTGTCCGGCGCCCGATCCGATCGTGGGACGGCAGGCGCTTGTCGAGCTCGAGCCGGGGCTCGGTGAGGCATCGCAGTTCGGGTTCGTCCACCGAGGTGACCGGTGGCTGGATCCGTCGCGGTTGGTGGATCGCCTTGCCGCCTCGCTGAGTTCGCGAGGTGCACGTTTCGCGACCGGCACGCCGGTCCGGGCGGTGCGACAGCGCGGGACCCGGGTCGAGCTCGCGACCCCCTCTGGCGTGGTGGAGGCCAGCCATGCCGTCGTCGCGGCGGGCGCCTGGTCCGAGCAGCTGCTCCGGCCGCTCGGGATCCGGGGTTACGTGACCCCGGGCAAGGGCTACAGCTTCACGATCCATCCCGAGCACCCACCGACGCACGTACTCCGCCTCGGCGACACGCACGTCGGGGTGACCCCCATGGGTGACCGGACGCGGCTGGTCGGCATGGTCGAGTTCGACGGCACCCCGGACGGCCTGAACGCCGGGCGCATCGACGTCATGAAGCGCAAAGCCGCGCCCTACCTGTCCGGGATCGACTGGCGTGCCAGCACGGACGAGCAGGCCGGACCTCGCCCCATGACGCCCGACGGCAAGCCGCTCATCGGCTGCGCGCCGGGAGCCGAACGCATCGTCGTGGCGACCGGGCACAACATGCTCGGACTCAGCCTCGCCGCCCCCACTGCGTCACTGGTGGCCGAACTCGTCGCGCGTGGCCCAGCCGCTTCGCTCCCGGCCTTCGACCCGATGCGTTTCACCCGACGACACCGTTAGGACGCGTGTCGTTCCGACGCCTGGCGTCGAGGAAGAGCAGCACACCGAAGGGAGGCGCAGGACCGCCCGGCCATGCCGGCAACTGCAACGGGCTGACGTCATACGCCGCGATCCGCAAGCCTTCGGCACCAGCTTCGTCCGACCCCACAGCGGCGTCCCACCGCCTCGATGCGGTGCGTGACGAAGTCGCTCCCTTCCGCCGCGTAAGCGACTGCTGTGGAATCCACTTCGTCTGCGCATGTCGACTGGACCACGGCAATGCTCGCCCATCTCGGTTCACACCGGCCTGCCCATCTTCCCAGGTGTCAGCAGGCCACAGCAGCGCCCACATCGCGCGCTGAGGCGCGGCAGCCAGGGCAGATTCAGACTGCCGAAGCGTACCGGCGTCAGGTTGGGGTGATGACGACCTTGCCGAGGGCGCGGCCCTGCCCGACGCGGGCCAGCGCTTCCGGTACCTCTTCGAGCGGGTAGGTGCGGTCGATGTGAATGCCCACCTGCCCGGCGACGCACAGATCGGTCAACGGCTGGAAGTGGGCCGGACCCGGCTGCACGACCATCACCCCGATGCGGCGGCCCGTGATCATCCCCGCCGTCGCGCCGATCGTGAGCACCCGCAGCAGCGCTCGGACGGACCCGCCCACGCACCGGTACCAGCCGCCGGGAGCGAGCGCGCGACGGTAGGCGAACACCGACCGCTGGGCCACGAGGTCCAGGATGAGGTCGTACGGCTCGTGGCCCCGGGTGAAGTCATCGTGGCGGTAGTCGATCACCTCATCGGCGCCGAGGGTCCGCATGAACTCCAGCTTGTGGGCGTTGTCGACGCCGGTGACGTGCGCACCTGAGCGCTTGGCCAGCTGGATGGCGAAGGAACCCGAGCCACCGCCCGCACCGTTGATGAGCACTCGGCGCCCGCTCGAGGCGCGGACCGTGCCCTGCAGCGCGATCGCGCCGGCCTGCGGGATCGTCGAGGCCTCGGCGAAGGTCAGCTCCGGCGGCTTGAGAGCCAGGGCCGACGCGGGTGCCACCGAGTACTCGGCGAAGCCGCCCATCAGCGCCAGGTTGTCGCCGTAGACCTCCTCACCCGGCTGGAATCGAGTGACGCCGTGGCCGACGGCCTCGACAAGCCCGGCGATGTCCGAGCCAAGCGTGCGACGTCGCGGCGTGCGCAGCCCACCCAGGCGCGCGTACCCGGGCGAGCCACGCAAGGCCTCCCAGTCGCTGAGGTTGATCGACGTGGCCGCAATCTTCACCAGGACCTGCCCGGCAGCAGGGGACGGAGTCGGGACGTCCTGGACACGCAACACCCCGGGGCCCCCGTAGCGCTCGTAGACGACTGCCCTCATGCCCCCTCCAATGCGGCCATGCCTCGATCCTGTCAGGTCTGCTCGAAGGGCGTGCGTCACTCCGCCCCCTGTCGCTACACGACATGGAACTCGACTCTGTGAACGAGGGTGTCGTCGGCGATCGGCCCAGAGTGGGCCGCCCGGTCCCGAAGGGCCTCAAGATCAGCCTCGCCTGATGCGGCCAAGTCGTCTTCGGTCACAGCCGAGAACGGCAGCACATCGAGGGACTCGATTTCGATGACGACGCCAGCAGTCTGGTAGCGGCCCCCCACCTTGACTTGCGGCCTGCTCCATAGCCTGATCGAGACCGTGATTTCGCCACATGCAACCCGGTCGCGAAGGTCTCGACTGAACATCATCCCAATACGCTAAACCCGCTAAAACCGCCTGCAGGTGCTCGTCGATGTGGCCCCTTCCGCCGCCAAGGTCGCCGGCGCGCGAGCTCCTCCGGCCCACTTCGAGACCTCATCGGCGAAGCGCATCCTCAGCGTCCAGACTGACCGGGATCGGCCAGCTACCCGGGCCGGATGACGGCACGACGTCCTTCGGGTGCCGCTCGCGTGCATGCGCCGCCGTCAAGCGCAGGTATCCGTGGTTCCTGCCGGGCCCGGGCTCTATCGTTGACGGGAGGCTGTCTCGGCGGCCTCGCGGGCTGGAGTGCTGGATGATGAAGCCGGAGACGCAATACGCGAAGAGCGATGGGGTCAGCGTCGCCTACCAGGTCGTGGGTGACGGGTCGCATGACCTGATCCTGGTGCCGGGCTTCGTCTCTCATGTCGAGGTGGCGTGGGAGCAGCCGCGGTTGGCTCACTTCCTGAGCCGACTGGCCTCGTTCTCGCGGCTGATCGTGTTCGACAAGCGGGGTTCCGGCATGTCCGACCCCGTTGACCGCCCGCCGTCGATGGAGCAGCGGATGGACGACATCCGCGCTGTCATGGATGCCGCCGGATCGCGCCGTGCCACCCTGTTCGGCGTATCGGAAGGCGGCACACTCAGCCTGCTGTTCGCCCACAAGCACCCGGAGCGGACGCGGGCGCTGGTCCTGTACGGGTCGTGGGCACGTCGCCTTGCCGGACCCGACTACCCCTACGGCCCCTCCGCTGAGCAGCTCGAGGACACCATCGTCGGGATGGACCGGGCGTGGGCGTCGGGCACGTGGTGGGATGGTGGCCGCCCGAGTCCAGCCGACGATGCGCAGCATCGCGCGTGGTGGGCGCGGTACCTGCGGATGGCGGCGAGCCCGGCCATGGCGCAGAACGCCATCCGGATGAACATGCGGATGGACGTCCGGGACCTGCTCCCGAAGGTCGAGCAGCCGGCCCTGATCTTGCACCGGGCAGGTGACACGTGGATCGAGGTGGGCCACGCGCGGTACCTCGCTGAGCACCTTCCCGGAGCCCGTTACGTCGAGCTGTCCGGAACTGACCACCGGCCTTGGCTCGGCGACGTCGACGCGATCGCTGATGAGGTCGAGATCTTCGTGACCGGTCGAAAGAGCCGTCCGAGGCGGCGGACCAGTCTGGGGGTCGATGCGTTGAGCCGACGCGAACGCGAGGTGGCTCTGCTCGCCTCCCGCGGCGAGACGGCCAGCGCGATCGCCGGCCAGCTCGGTGTGAGCAAGCGCACCGTGGAGAGTCACCTCGTCAACGTCTACGAAAAGCTCGAGATCGGTTCGAAGACGGAACTGGTGCGCCGGGCCGCCGAGCTCGGAATCTAGCAAAGTCCCGTATCTATACGGAGGTATCTCTGACCGTCCCTGCCTACTTTGATCGACAACCCCAGATCGAGGGAGGTCGAGATGAACGAGTCAGGGTCAACGTGGTCCACGCCGCGTGAACTGCTGTCGGTGGCCTTTTCGCGACGGCAGCTCAAGCGGACGGTTTCCGTCATGTTGATTGTCGGAACCGCGTTCTTCGCGATGAACCAGCTCGGCGTCATCCTGGCTGGGCGCGCGACCGTCCTGGTCTGGGTGAAGGCCGTTCTGACCTACCTGACTCCGTTTTGCGTCTCGAACTTCGGCCTCTTGTCGGCCACCCGCAGAACTGTGCACCGCTCGCGTTCAACCCAAACCGGTTGAGAGCGGCGAACTCCTCACCCACACCAGAGCAATGATGCCAAGAGCAGGAAAGGAAGAAGGACATGAACGAGGCGAGAATGACCGAATTCGTCGAGAAAGCCATCTGCGATGTCGGAGCCCTGCTCGGCGGTTCGTTGGTCGTCATCGGCGACAAGCTCGGCCTGTACCGCGCGATGGCCGGGCCGGTTGGCTCAGCCCGGCGGACCTGGCCGGCCGCACCGGCACCGCCGAGCGGTACGTGCGCGAGTGGTCGAGCGCACAAGCGGCACGCGGCTACCTGATGTACGACGGTGACGGCCGGTTCCTGCTCCCCGATGAACACGCCATCCCCTGACCGATGAGACCAGCCCAGCCTGCGTCATCGGAGCCTTCGAGATCGCCGTCGGATCGGTCTACGCGACGGACACGATCGCCGAGCGGTTCCGGACCGGCAAGGGCTTCTCCTGGGGCGACCACGACGCCCACGTCCTCGGCGGCTGCGAACGGTTCTTCCGGCCCGGCTACCTCAACAACCTGGCCAATGCCTGGATCCTCGCGCTCGACGGTGTCGAGGCCAAGCTCAGGGCCGGCGCCCACGTCGCCGACGTCGGATGCGGACACGGTGCGTCCACGTTGCTCCTCGCGCAGGAGTACCCGGCCTCGAGCATCGTCGGTTTCGATGCGCACGAAGGGTCGATCGAGGCAGCGCGGAAGCGTGCCGCAGACGCAGGACTGGCCGATCGGGTTCGCTTCGAGGTCGCCTCCGCCGCGACGTTCGAAGGGGCCTTCGATCTCGTCTGCTTCTTCGACTGCCTGCACGACATGGGCGACCCGGCCGGTGCATGTGCCCACACCCGCGATCATCTGGCGCCGGGCGGGACCCTCATGCTCATCGAGCCGTTCGCCAATGATGACCTCAGCGACAACCTCAACCCGGTCGGCGCCGCCTACTACGGGTTCTCGACACTGCTCTGCACTCCGAGCTCGTTGTCGCAGGACGTGGGTGCCGCGCTTGGTGCGCAAGCGGGGGAGTCCAGACTGCGTGAAATCGTTGTCGGCGCGGGTTCTCGACTTTCCGACGGGTGGCCGAGACGCCGTTCAACGTCGTGCTGGAGGCGAGAGCATCGTGAAGTTTGCCCAGACGATCAACTTCAGGTCGGGTCGGATCGCAGACTTCGACCACTATCTCGATGCCTGGATGGCCAGGACCGAAGGTGATCGGATCCCGCACCGCGCCGTGTTGACAAAGGACCGGGACGCCGACGACCAGTACACGCTCTTGGTGGTGTTCGCGTCGCACGAGCAGGCTATGAAGAACTCCAACCGCCCCCAGACCGCGGAGTTTGCCGCGTTCCTGGCCGGGATTTGCGAGGGTGCGCCAACCTTTCGCAACCTCGACGTGCTGCGCGAAGTAGAGCTGTAGACCTGCTGGCACCGGCGCTGGTGCGCCCTCTCCGTGGCACCCAGGAGTTCAGTCCTTGCCAAGCGGTCCGGTCCCCGCGGTGGACGCCCGCGACAAAGGGACCGCGCTCGACTCGGAATGGCGCGTCATCCCGCCGCGTGTTGGACACTGTCAACCCCGTCCTTCAATCCCTGAATCTTGCTGTTGCCGTCTGCGTTCAGGAGCCAGACTTCGATGCGTGCGCTACATATCTCGGTAACGATCTCGATGCACGCCCTGGGGTGGTCGGTGAGGTAGCAAGGGGCATCGCTGGCTCGACCTCTCTTGGACACGGAGGACGTCCAAGTCTCGGACCTGCAACAGGGCGAAGGACTTCATCGAGTCAGCCAGGACTCCTTCGTGGTCGCCGTATCGCTACTGACGGAGAGCTCGCCTCTTCGAAAGGAACTCCAGGATGCGAGCGTGGCGACGGCGCACCCCCTTCCCGAGTCTCGACGGGTCGCCCCGCGGTTAGTGGTCGACGACGATGACGGCCCAGGTGTCGAACTCAGGGACGTCGATGACGGCATACTCGCCGTCCAGCGCAAGGTCAACCGGCGAGAACTGAGGACCGTCCATTGGCTGTCCGACTATTGCCGAGGCCGAGGTCGACGCGATCTTGACGCGGACGCGGACGCGGCTGCACAGCCCGATCTGTTGGCGGGGCACGTTCCATTGGCCGTCGTCTTGAGAGCGGAAGTCGATGAGCTGGACGATGGTCCGCCGGCCGAGAGTGCTGACGCGGACCCACACGCTGCCCGGCGATGGGCGGAGCGACGTCGGAGCGCCTTCGACCATGACGTCCTGGTTGATCCCGCCGAACAGGTGACTCGTCCCCTCTCGGATCGAGGGGTCGTAGAGCAGGTCCCCGGCCGCTACCGCGAAGTCGGCGAACTTCCGCAGCACGGCGAGGGCTTCCGCCGTCAAGGTCGCGTAGTTGGGGTAGTACGGATGGACCAGAGCGCCGTCCCGTTCGCCGAAGAGGAGGTACTGCCCACCCTCGGCCCACACCGTCGCGAGTGCGAGCTTGGCGGCACTCACCTCGGCCGGTCCGCAGGCGGCAGCGAATGGCTCGAGGTAGGCGGCCAGGATGACCGGCCGCTCGGGGGCGAGGTCACGGGCTCGGCGCACCAGGTCGACGAGGTCGGCGTGCGTGTCGTGCGGCGACCACACCTCGATGTAGGTGGCGTCCTGCCTGGCCCGGACGGTGGCGCGTGTCGGGTAGTCGTTGACGTTGTTGAAGATCAGGGTGGAGTGCGGCAGTCGGGCACGGACCGCGTCGATGTAGGCGGGGAACGCCTCGGCATAGTCGATGACCACCCCGTCGGAGGCGGTGGCGTGCTTGGGGTCGCCGTACTGGTCCAGGTGCAGGCCGTCGAAGCCCACCTCGTCCACGGCGGCGCCCATCTCGGAGACCAGATGCCGCGACCAGGCCGAGCCGGGCCGCAGGTCGGTGTTCCACAGGAAGTCGCCGAGCATCCAGGGCGAACCGTCCGGGTGGCTGACGAGCTGCTCGGGATGCTCCGCCGCGTACTCCTTGCCCGCCGCGTACACGGCGGCGTACGCGAGCGTCTGGGCGCCGGCTTCGCGCGTGGCCCGGATGAAGTCGCGGACGACGGGCAGCGACAGCTCGCGGCCGAGGGTGTCGACGAACTCGTCGGTGGGTGGCAGGAGGGCGGCGTGCCGGTACATCCAGTCGTAGAACTGGATGTGGGTGAGGTGAAAGGCGCGGAACGAGTCGGCGACCGCGTCGGCGTCGGGCCGGCCGGGCCGGAAGTCGGTGACGAAGCCGTATCGCGGACGCGCGTTCGCGTCGGCGAGGACGTCGAAGGCCGTCCTAGCGACTGACTCGCCGGACCGGACGAGGACGGCATACGCACCGACGTCGAAGCGCCCGAGGGTGAGGCGGTTGCGCCCAGTCGACGTCATGAAGGACTGGGTGTCGACGACCGTGGCGAGTCTGCGCACCTCGACCACGACCTCCCCGGAGGAGGGCGCGTCGAGCAGCAGGACGACGAGAGTGCCCGGGTCGTGGCTGCCGCGTTCGCTCCGGACGTCGAAGGTGCTTGCGGTCATGCCGATCCGATCTCGTGGACGAGGGTGAGGTACATCGCGTGTGACCAGAGCAGCGGGGTCGCAACCGGGCCCCAGCGTTCGAGCCACTCCCCCACACGGGTCGGGTCCTGCGGGTGGTCGATGACCTGCTCGGGCAGGTCGAGCGTCTCGCTGGCCTGGCGCTCGACCCAGCGCAGGCGTTCGTATGCCGTGTCGACCCGACCGGCTGACAGGTGCACCCAGCCGCTCCAGGCCGTCAAGAGCAGCCACTCGCCGCCGCCGTAGTAGGTGTCGCCGAGGTAGCGCAGCACACCGCCGCCGGGAGTGAGCAGCTCGGCCTCGACCCGTGCCGCCGTGCGCGCGAAGACGGGGTCGTGGACGTCGACGACCCCGAACGGGACGGCGATCCACAACAGCGAGGCGTCGACCGCGTTCGTGTCATCGTGCTTGACGAACGAGCCGTCGCTGACGAAGTCGCGCATCAGCACTGAATGGAGGTCGTCCGCGGACCGACGGTAGTGGTCATCGGCGAGAAGGGCCGCGGCGGCGCGCAATCCGGCGACGGAGGCGGCCACGGTCGCGGCGTGCCGCCGGTCGTCGGACTCTTCCCAGCAGTCGTAGCAGGCTCGGTCGCCAGTCGCGACCAGGTAGTCCGCCACCAAGCGGATGGCCTGCCGCTCGGCATCGTCGGGGGTGGCTCCGCGGCGGGCGACATGCTCGGCAAAAGCCCACAGCCAGGTGCCGTAGCCGTCGAGCTGGAAGTTGGGCCAGTTCTCCTCGCCTGACTCCACCGTCCCGTCGAGCTCGAAGCGGGTGGGGAGCATGCCGTCCGCCGGCGTCGTGGCGGCCGAGGCCGTCACGTGCTCGACGTGGCGTGCCATGCCGAGGAGGGTGCGCACGACCCAGGCATGGAACTTCGACGCCGCGGGGCCTCGACCGTGCCGGTCGAGCGCATCAGCGCAGAAACTCCCGTCACGCAGCCAGGCGAACCGGTAGGTGGGGTAGGTGGGGGCTGCGACGAACGCACCTGATGCGGCCTGACCCGACAGCAGCACTTCCACTGCGTGCGAGACCAGCGCGTCGGTCGTGGGGGGGCTGATGGTCATCCCTTGAGGGCTCCTGCCTGGACTCCGGCGACGAACTGGCGCTGGAAGATGATGAACACGATGACGACAGGGAGCACGGCGATGACCGAGGCGGCGAAGACCAGCCCCCACGACGTGGCGTGCTGTCCCTGGAACAGGGCGATGGCGATGGGCAGGGTCCGCTTCTCCGGCGAGTCGATGATCGTCAGCGCCCAGACGAACTCGTCCCACGATCCGAGGAAGGCGAAGATCCCGGCCGTCGCGAGCGCGGGTCGGCACAGCGGGAGGATGAGCGACCAGAAGATGCGGAACGGCCCCGCCCCGTCGATGACCATCGCCTCGTCCAGCTCACGCGGTATCGACGCGATGAAACCCCGCAGCAGGAAGGTGGTGAAGGCCAGCTGCCCGGCGACGTAGAACAGGACGAGCCCGATGCGGGAGTCCAGGACGTGCAGGTCCCGGGCCACGAGGTACTGCGGGATGACGAGCATCATCCCGGGGATCATCAGGGTGGCGACCAGGCCGAGGAAGACGACCCGCTTGCCGACGAACTCGAACCGGGCAAAGGCGTAGGCCATCATCGCGCCCAGGAACAGGACGCCGACGACGGTCGCCACCGAGACGAGCAGGCTGTTGGCGAAGTAGAGGGCGAAGCCGTTGGACGCCAGCGCCTGCTGGTAGTTGGCCGCCGTCGGGTCGTGGGGCAGCAGTCGGGGCGGCACCTCGAGGACGAAGGTCTGCTTCTTGAATGACGTCGACACCATCATGAGGAACGGCACGCAGAACACGAAGGCCCCGAGGGCCAGCACCACATGCCGCCCCGCGAACCCGCCTCGACTACGGAGACTCCGACCGCCGGCATACCCGCTCATTGACCGACCTCCTGGTCGAAGCGGAACAGTCGCATCTGGACGAACGACAGGGCGAAGATGCACAGCGCAAGGAGGTAGGCGATGGCGGAGCCGTAGCCGAAGTCGAGGAACGTGAAGGCCTGTTTGTACATGTAGGTGAGCACGACCTCGGTGTCGCTGGCGGGGCCCCCGCCGGTCATGATGAAGACGGAGATGAACACGTTGAAACCGCCGATGACGAGCATGACCGTCACGAAGGCGACCACGGGACGCAGCAGCGGCAGCGTCACCGAGAAGAACTGCCGCGCCGGACCGGCGCCGTCGACGGCGGCCGAGTCGAGCAGCTCCTTGGGGACCGCCTGGAGCGCGGCGAGGAAGATCAGCATCGACCACCCGACGCCCTTCCAGATGCCGAGGAGGGCAAGGGTGATCATCGCCGGCCAGCGTGACCCCAGCCAGTCGACCGGGGCTCCGATGACGTGGAGCCAGTCGTGGAGCACGTGGTTGACCAGGCCTGCGTCGGAACCGAAGAGGTACTCGAAGACCAACGACACGACGACCCAGCTCGTGATCACCGGGAGGTAGTAGAGCGCCCGGAACACGACCCGGCCACGGATCGCCCCGTTGAGCAGCAGCGCCAGCAGCATGCCGATCACCATCTGCGCGGGGACGGTCGCGACGAGGTAGAACACCGTGTTCACTGCTGCCTTGCGCAGGATTGGGTCCTTGAGCGCCCGGGTGTACTGGTCGAGGCCGACGAACGGGCTGATCGCGCCCGGCATGACCTTCCAGTCGTAGAAGCTGATCTTCAGGGCAAGGAAGACCGGGTAGGCGATCAGGGCCAGGAAGAGGACCAGCCCCGGGGCGAGGAACGCGTATGCCGTGCCAGTGCGCTTGCCGTGCGGCTGGGTGCTGCGGGCGGCGCGCAGGTGGGGGCCGCGCGCCTCCCGCAGCCGGTTGGAAAGGGCCGTCATCCGTTCGCCAGGAGCGGGTCCATCTGGCTCGCCGCGGCGTCGAGTGCCTGCTGAACCGTCTCCTGACCCTTGAACGCCTTCTGGACCTCGTCGGAGATGATCGTCTCGATCTTCGGGTACTCCGGGTTGGGCAGCCGCGGCTTGGCCGTCTGCAGCTGCGCGACGAAGGGTGCGTAGTACGGCTGGATGGCGGTCAACTTGCTGCCGAGATCCTTCAGGACCGGCATCTGTCCGACCTTGGCCATGGCGATCTGGGCGTCGTCGCTCAGCATGTAGCGGGCGAACTCCGAGGCCTCGGGCATGTCGGGGCAGCTGCTCGTCATGACGAGGTCCTCACCGCCGACGACCGAGATCGAGCCTCCGCCCCCGTCGGGGACCGGGGCGGTCTTGAGGGCGAACGTCGGGTTCTGCTTCTGGAAGATCGGGTACATCCACGGGCCGTCGAGGATCGATGCGTACTTGCCGTTGGGCAGTCCGACCGCGGTGTCCAGTCCGCCCTTGCCGCCCATGACGATGTTGGGCAGCTGGCCCTGCTTGTACAGATCGACGAGCAGTTGCACCCCGGCCACCGACTTGGCCGAGTTGAGGTAGCCGGTCGCCTTGGTCTGGGCGGGATCGGTGACGTCGCCGCCGGCCGACCAGATCCAGGGGAAGAGGTTCCAGCCACTCGTGCCGTTGTCGGCGAACGCGACGTCGCCGGTGCCCTTGAGCTTGGCCGCGAGCGCGCGCACGTCGTCGAAGGTCTTCGGCGGGCTGGTCATGCCCGCCTTGGTCAGCGTCGCCTGGTTGTACATGAGCACGCGCGTGTTCGTGTCCAGTGGCAGGCCGAAGTGCTCCCCCTTGTAGAGGTTCGTCGCCAGAGCGCCAGGGTAGGTCCGGCCGGCGATCGTCCCGAACTCGGGCAGCTGCTTGTCCATGTCGACGATCGCGCCGAGCTTGGCCAGCTCAGGCACCCAGATGATGTCGCTGCGCACGAGGCACGGCAGGTTGCCGCCGGCCGCGGAGGTGAGCAGCTTCTGGTGCAGCTGGTCGTAGGGGAACGCCACGTCCTTGACGGTGATGTTGGGGTGGGCCTTGGTGAAGGCCGGGATGACGACCGTCTCGAGCTGGTGCACCTCGGGGCTGTCCGCGCTGTACGCGTGCCAGTAGGTGAGGGTGACCTTCTTGTTGGCGTCCGTCGTCGAGGCCGACGACCCACCGGAGCAAGCCGTCAGGGCCAGAGCCGTGGCCGTGGTCCCGACCACGGCGAGCAGTGCTGTGCGGGAACTGGTCCGCATCTTCGTCCTCCAGGGGTAACGCGTCGTTGCGTCTGGTGACGACGGGCATGTCGTCGGGTATATTTTCAACATGGAACTTAGTCAGCGTCAAGACCGGGACCTTTCACCGGCCCGTCGGATGCTTTAGCATTCATCTGAAATGAAGTCTGGGCGTTTGCCGAGGAGGGAGGTACGACAATAGCCACGACGTTCGACGGCGGCCGGGGGCTCGACGAGCTCGACGGATTGACCCGCGACCTGGTCCTCGCCGTCCTCATCCACGGCCCGATCACCCGCTCGGAGCTGGCCGACCGACTCGGCGTGTCCGCCCCCACGCTCACCCGGCTGACTGCCCCGCTCGTAGACGGTGGCCTGCTCGAATCCGCCGACGAACCCGTCGCCGGTCGGCTGGGCCGCCCAGCTCGCCCCCTCGACATCGTGACCGGCAACCATGAGTTCGTCGGAATCAAGCTCTCGGGCGACTCGATTCACGCCGTGCGCACCGACCTGCGGGCCCGGGTGCTGGAGTCGGTCGACGCGCGGCTGGAGGACCACGACCCGACTGCCGTCGTCGACGCCGTCGAGCGGCTCGTCGTGTCGCTGGCCGAGCCGAGCGCCGTGACGGCCATCGGCATCAGCCTCGGTGGGAGCACCCCCGACCACCGCGAGGTCTCGCGGGCCCCTTTCCTCGGCTGGACCGGCGTTCCTCTTGCAGCCCTGGTGACCGAGCGCCTGGGACGACCCACCGCCATCGAGAACGACCTTCTCGCCATGACGCTCGCCGAACAGTGGTTCGGCGACGGCCGCGACATCGACAACTTCGCCGTGCTCACCATCGGCGCAGGCGTTGGCTACGGCCTGGTGACCCACCGACGTCTGGTGACAAGCCCCGACGCCGGGGTGGGTCTCGTCGGTCATTTCCCGGTGGCGCCCGAAGGCCCCTGGTGCGCTGACGGCCACCGCGGCTGCGCAGACACGATGCTCAGCATCAGCGGGGTGCGCTCCCAGGCCGCCGTGGCGTTGAGGCGCGATCTCTCCTACGACGACGTTCTAGACCTCGCCGAAGAGGGCGACCCGGCCATGTCCGCGATCGTCCGGGAGTCGTCACTCGCGCTCGGACGGCTCGTCGCGGCCGTCGCCAACCTCACCATGAGCCAGAGGATCTTCGTGTCCGGTGAAGGCATCCGCCTTGCCCAGATCGGTGAGCAGCATGTCCGCGCGGGAATCGCACGCGACCGCGACCCCAACGCCTCGGCGGTCGACCTCGTTCTGCAGCCATACGAGTCCGACCTCTGGGCCCGGGGCGCAGCAGCCGTGGCCATCCAGCACTTCATGCTCAGCAGCGACGCACCAGCTCGCTGACGATCACGCGGAGTCACCGGCGACGCGCCCTTGTCTCGACGATTGCAAGACGATTGCAAGGTGTCGTTCAGCAAGGCTGGGCCGCCAGAGGGTCCGGCCGGGCGGGACAGCGGCTCGACCGCTTCGTTCAGGCTGCCTTGGCGATCCTCACAGTCCTTTCGCCGCGTGGCCCATTGGCTTGGGGCGCCACGGATCTGCTCCGGTAGCGTGGCAGCACACCTGGCAGAACGAGGTGGCACGGGTGAGCGATGACACGATGGCACTCTCGGAGGGCCGCTGGCGCCGGGTTCCGATGGTCCGCTGGCTGCCGCGCTACCAGGCTGCGTGGCTGCGCGGGGACCTGATCGCTGGCGCAGTGGTGGCGGCGCTCGCGATTCCGCAGGCTCTCGGCTACGCGTCGATCGCAGGTGCTCCCGTTGAGGTCGGCCTGTACGCGCTCCCGGTGGCGCTCGTGGCATATGCCGTGTTCGGCTCGTCCCGACAGCTCGTCGTGGGCCCGGTGTCGACCGTGTCCGTGCTGTCCGGGTCCTTCCTGGCCAGCTTCGGGGTCGCCGGCACGGCGCGCGCCGCGTCGTACACGGCCGCCCTCGCTCTCGGCTCAGGGCTGGTGCTCGTCGCCGCGGGCTTCGTCCGGATCGGGTGGATGGCCGAGTTCCTGTCCAAGCCCATCGTCACAGGCTTCGTCCTCGGACTGACCCTGCTTGTCATCCTCAACGAGGTGCCCCACCTGGTCGGGGTGCCGACGCCCGCAGGGAAGGTGATCGAACGGGTCGGCGCCCTGGGCTCGAGTGTCACGCGCGGCGAGACCGACCTCACGACTGTGGCCGTGTCGGCGGTCTCGCTCGTGGTCCTCTTCGGCGGCCACCGTCTGCTTCCAAAGGTCCCGTGGGGTCTCGTGGTCCTGCTCGGCGGCTTGGCGGCGTCGGCGGCGCTGGATCTTCAGGCACTCGGCGTCGAGGTTGTCGGCCCGGTCCCGCGTGGGCTGCCGACGCCCGGCATACCTGTCGTCGACCCCGCCGATCTGGCCGGGCTGCTCACCGCCGGAGCGGCACTCGCGCTCGTGGGCCTGGCGGAGGGCCTGAGCGCGGCCCGCCTCTTCGCGGCCCGAGGGGCCTACCGGATCGACGCCGACCAGGAGTTGCTCGCCTCCGGCGCGGCCAACGTCGCGTGCGGCCTGTTCGGTGGGCTCGGCGTGGCCGGGAGCCTGTCCAAGACGGCTGCAGTCAGTGACGCGCGCGGGCGGACGCAGCTGACTGGGCTGGCTGCGGCGGGGCTGGCCGTGGTCGTCATCGTCGCCATCGCCCCCGCGCTGTCGGTGCTCCCACGGGCGGTATTGAGCGCGATCGTGGTCAACGCGGTATGGAAGCTCATGGACTTCGAGGCCTTGGGTCGATACAGCCGGGTGCGCCGCAACGACATCGTCGCCGCGGTCGTCGCTGCGGTGGGCGTGCTGGCCTTCGGCCCCCTCAATGGCCTGCTGCTCGCCGTCGCCGGATCGGTGATCGGCCTGGTCTTCCGCTCCACCAGGGTCGACGTCGAAGTGATGGGCAAAGTGCCCCATGAGAAGGCGGCCTGGGGCAGCACGCGCAACCACGCTGAGCGCTCGACGTACCCCGGGGTGATCGTGCTTCGGCTCGACGTGCCGCTCTTCTGGGTCACGGCCGCGCCGGCCAACGACAGCATCCTCGCCCTGATCGACTCCACGCCGGGCACGCGCGCCCTGGTCCTCGACCTGGAGGCGACCAACCAGATGGACACGACCAGCGCGGACGCCCTCGCGGACCTCCGGGCTGCCTTGCTGCGACGAGATGTCGACCTCTTTCTCGTCCGAGTCATGTGGCCGGTCCGCAAGGCGCTGCGCCGCTCCGGACTGATCCCCGAACTCGGCGAAGACCACCTATGGCACAGCATCTCCCAGGGTGTGCGAGAGGCGCGCCGAGTGCACGGCCTGCTCGACCCCGCTGCCCTCGAAGGCGCGCCACCCGCCGACGAAGCCTTGGCCGCCGAACCCCTCGATGCCGACGGCGAGGAACACATCGTGGCCCGGGACCCAGGTCCAGTCCCGCCGAACGAACAGGGGTCCTCGTGATCGCGGTGCGCGAGGGAGACGAGCTGCAGCGAGGTGATAGCACGGATCGTCGGGAGGCCAGACGAGTACGACACGGGTGCGGATGACGAGTCACAGACTCTGCCGGGAGAGCAAGTCGCAGCTCCCTGGACACGGCGATTTCCCGACGAGCGGCCCCGGTAGGCATCGTGGCCACTCGACGAAACCGGCCGCACCGCCGCGTGTCGGCAGTGCGTGCAGGTCCGATGGAGCCGGCATCCTCAGCTGACCTAGGAGAGGAGGACGGGGTCAGCAATCGGATCCAGGACACGGGACAGGTCGAGCCTGGCCACGGTTCGGCGCGATGGCCACCCGCACTGAGCGACCGTCGTCCGGAACGTCGGATATCGGACGTCGCTGACGCCGCAGCGGCGTCCCGGCCCGTTGACGGGGTTGATCTGCGGCGGGACACTCAAAGCCTGGGCAAGGGAGGGTCTCATGTCGTGGAACCTGGCGGGAAGTTACGTCGAGACCTGCTCGTGCGAACTCATGTGCCCGTGCAACCTGTCACTCGATCACGGAGCCACCTATGACTTCTGTCGCGTGACTCTCGTCTTCAACATCCACCAGGGTGCCGTCGACAGCACGGACGTCGGTGGCTGCAAGGTTGCGCTGATAGCCGATACGCCGAAGGTGATGACCGACGGCAACTGGCGCGTCGGCGTTTTCGTCGACGACCGCGCGACCGACGCCCAGTTCGACCAGCTCGTTCAGGTCTTCAGCGGGCAGCTGGGTGGGCCCATGGGGGCACTGGCTCCGCTGATCGGTGAGATGTTGGGCGTTGAGCGGGCGCGTATCGATGTTGACGATGACGGGCTGCGCCACAGCGTGCGCATCGGCGAGATCATCGACTTCGAGATCGAGGACATCGTTCCGTTCGGAGTGGAGACCGCCCAGCCGGTGAAGTTCTCGGGGATGTTCCACCCAGCCGGCTCCGATCTGACGATGGCCGAAGCCAAGCGGTCGAGGATCAAGGCCTTCGGCATCGAGTACGAAGGAAAGACCGGACTGTCCAAGTCGGACTTCTCGTGGGCCGCCTGAGGGAATGAGCGACATCGGGTCGCCCACCTCGTCCGCCCAGAGAGGCCTTCGCCCGGCGTTCGCCGCCAGCCGCGCTCATTGGGTGCTCGTCGTAGCCCTCTTCGCCCTTGCTGTAGCGGCCTGGTGGTGGACGGCCGAACAGATGCGCGGAATGGACGAGGGGCCCTGGACCGGCCTCGGCACGTTCGGATGGTTCCTCGGCGTCTGGGTGGTCATGATGGCGGCGATGATGTTCCCATCCATCGCTCCCACGGTCGCGCTGTTCTCGCGGCTGAGCGGGCCGTCGTCACTGAAGCCGTGGGTGTTCACCGGTGGCTATCTCGTGACCTGGGCTGGATTCGGAGTCGTCGCCTTCGTGCTCGGGCTCGCCGCAACCCGTGCAGCGGCGGGCGAGCTGTCATGGGGACAGGCGGGGCGCCCGATAGCTGGGGCAATCCTGATCCTGGCCGCCGTCTACGAGCTGACACCACTCAAGAACGTATGCCTGGGCAAGTGCCGCAGCCCGCTCGGCACCCTTCTGGGGTCGTGGCGCGACGGCTCACTCGGCGCCCTTCGCATGGGGCTGAAGAACGGTGCCTGGTGCGTTGGGTGCTGCTGGGCCCTGATGGCGTCACTGTTCGCGTTGGGTGTCATGAGCCTCATCTGGATGGCCATCGTCGCTGGCTTCATCGCAGTCGAGAAGATCCTGCCGTGGCGCCGAACAGCCGTCTACGGCACGGCGCTCGTCCTCTTTGTGCTCGGCGTGCTCGTCCTCGTCGCCCCGGATGCGCTACCCGGTCTCACCGTCCCAGGACACGACTCCATGTCCGTGACGACCCCGATGGGGCACTGAATGGCAAGAGCTCGACCACCTGCGTCGTAGCGCCGCCTGGCGGGCGGCACGTCACGCCCACGTGCCCTGGCCCGCGCATCGATTGGGCAGAACCTGAGGGTCTGGCCCGCCACGGTGACCTTCCATCCGAGCTCGTCGGCTCGACGACCCCCGGGCGCCTATTTCGGCGTGCGGCGCAGCGCCTGCGCGGGGTGGCGTCGTCGACGGTGACGTCGGCCTGCCCAACTGACTAATTCTCTCGCAGCTGCCGCTGCTGCGACGGTCAGGGTCAGTCCTGTAAGGGCGAGGTCTCCCTTGTTGTGATCCCGCAGACGCATACCCACATCGTGCCCTTTGTCGGGCGCGTTCGCGTGGGACGAATGGAACATGGGATTTCGGCCGCGATCCGCCAGGTCTGATGGTCACGCGAGCTGCGTCCAACCGCCGCAAGCGACCAACCTGACGGCCAGTGAGCCCGGGCACTCCCTCCAGGTGGGCACGGATGAGCTGGCGAGGCCCGCTCGCTTTCGGTGGCTACTTCCACCTGAAGTGGACGAAGATGCGACCGAAGTTGTCGGAGTCCTTTTCGACCCGGTGATAGAGCGCCTTGATGTCCTTGCGATCCAGGAACCGCAGCACCCGCTTCTTGAGCTGTCCGGAGCCCTTCCCCGGGATGATCTCCACCAAGGGCGCCTTCTTCTCGATGGCCTCGTCGATGATGGCCTTGAGGGCTCGCTCGATCTCGTCCCCCCGGTTGTAGATGTCGTGCAGGTCGAGCTTGAGCTTCATGACGGAATCCTCCACCCGACGGGCATCCGCCGACCCGAAGGAGGGCAGCAGCGACCCGGACTTGACCCGCCCGAGGCCCGGAATCCCGAGCGGCAGAAGCGATTCGCGTCCTTACGTCGCGTCCCGGCACCCGGTAGTGGTCATCGTGCGGGACTGCCATGTCTGACTCGCTCTGTACCGTTGCCGGAATGGCGACAGCCCCCTTTCACACTGTCCTGATCCCCGGCCTGCTGTGCTCGGCCCGACTGTACGAGCAGCTGCTGCCGCCTGTGTGGTCCTACGGCAGCGTCACCGTCGCCGACAACCGCCGCGACAGCACGGTGACCGCGATGGCCCAACGGCTGCTCGCCGCAGCGCCCGACCGATTCGCACTCGCAGGTCTCAGCATGGGCGGGTACGTCGCCCTCGAGGTCATGCGCCTCTACCCGGATCGGGTCACGGGGCTGGCGCTGATCAGTACTTCGGCACGTCCAGATTCACCCGAACAGGTGGCGAGCCGACGCGAGCAGGCGCGTGCCGTGTCCGCGGGCCGTTTCGACGAGCTCGTTGATGCCGTCTACCCCGTCCTGGTCGACGCCGGCAACATCACGCGCAAGGACCTGGCCGACTTCTGGAGAACGATGGCGCACGAGATCGGTCCCGACGCCTTCCTGACCCAGCTCGCGGCTGTCATGACCCGTCCGGACTCACGCCCCGACCTCGCGTCGATCCGTTGCCCAACGGCCGTTGTCCATGGCACCGGGGACCAGCTCATCGCACCGGAGAACGCGGTCGAGATCGCCGACTCCGTCCCAGACGCCCAGCTCACCCTCGTCCCGGACGCCGGCCACATGATCGCCCAGGAGCAACCGAGTGCAGTCGCGGCCGCTGTCGGCAAGCTACTCGAAGCAGTGACCCTCTAACGACGCGACGCCTGGCCTTGGCGTGGTCGGGATGCCCGTAGAGTTCTGAGGATCGGGCCAGTCGAGAGGATCGCGCCATGGACCGTGCTCACTCTGCGAGCGAGGCGACCCGAGCCGCCTTGCACCACAGCCAGGTCATCGACCTCACGACGACTGGCCGGCGAACCGGCCAGCCCCGGCGCATCGAGATCTTCTTGCACTACGACGATGACCAGCTGTTCATCACGGGCATGCCCCGGAGCGACCGAACGCGTGACTGGATCTACAACGTCGAAGCCGACCCGCACGTCATCATCCACCTGAAGCAGTCAGTGGTCGCCGATGTCCCTGCGACCGCGCGAGTGGTGACCGACCCCGACGAGCGCAAACCGTACATCGAGGCCGCCGCCAGGCGTTGGCGTCGCACCGACGTACCGGAGATGCTGAAGCACAGTCCGCTCATCGTGCTCACGGTTCACGACCCGGCCGACCATGAACCCGACCTTTGAGAGTCCTTGCCGGGGGAGGGACCGGGCAACACTTCCGCCTGCTCACCCACCTCCACCGGCGAGCAGGGCGAGGAACCGCTCTGCATCGCCCGTGCGGGGCAGGTTGTTGAACATGACGTACGGCCTCGGTCGGCCGTCGACGAGGTCCCGCAGCCGACGCAGCTCGTCGTCGGTGTGGACGTGGCGCGAGCCCGTGGTGCCGTGCAGCCGGTAGTAGGTCTGCTCCGGTGTCACCGTCTCGGTCTGCATGGGGTCCACGACGTGCACCAGGTCCAGCTCGGCGCAGAGTTCCGTGAGCAGCTGCGTGGGCCACTCACCGCGGGGCTCCCAGAGCAGCCGACCGGCCGGTCGCTCCACCTGGGTCAGGAAGTCACGCAGCCGCCGGATGTTCTCCGGCGTCGGGCGAAAGCTCTTCGGGCACTGAAGGAGCACAGCGCTGGCCTGCAGGGTGCGGGCGCACTCGAGAGTCCGCTCCCAACCCGCAAGGGCCTCCGGCGTCGTCCGGAACGATCCCACCTGGCCATGGGCGCTCTCCGGCAGAGGCCGCGTCATGCGCCGGTACGTGGGGCTGTTGGACTCATGCGTGACGATCTGCCACGCCTTCATCGTGAACTCGAAGCCAGCCGGCACCTGGGACCGCCAGCGCGTCAGCACGGCGTCCGTCGGCGGGTCGTAGAACGTGTTCTGCACCTCGACGACGGGGAAGCGCCGCACATACGAGGCCTGCGAGACCGTCCAACCGCACAGCCCTACCCGAACGTCCACGTGCCTACCCCTCCCGGAACCGGGTTCGGCAGCCGCACGAGGCAGTAGACGACCGCCTTCACGAGGCGTGCGGATCCGGCAGGACGTCACGCCACGAGTGCTGCGGCGAGTAGCCCAGCAGATCCCGGGCCTTGTCGATGGAGTAGAACGTCTCGTTGCGCCCCATCGGCCGACGCAGCTCCACCCCGTCGTAGAAGCGCTCGCGCACCTCGTCGGTCGTCGCGGCGACGGACATGTCGGCGTTGGCGACGTTGAAGACCTCGTAGCCCAGCCCGTCCACCTCGAGGCAGCGCTGCACCATCTGGCCGAGGTCGCGGGTGTCGATGTAGGCGAAGACGTTGCGCCGCCGCAACGCCGGGTCGGCCAGGAACGGCGGGAACATCTCGGCGTACTCGTGCGGCTCGATGACGTTGTTGATCCGCAGCCCGTAGAGGTCGGCGCCGGTGCGGGCCTGGAACGAGCGCGCCGTCACCTCGTTGGCCACCTTCGACATCGCGTACGAGTCCTCCGGCACCGTCGGGTGATCCTCGTCGACCGGCACGTAGAGCGGCCGCCGCTCCCCCTGGGCGAAGCAGATGCCGTAGGTCGTCTCCGACGACGCGAAGATCACCTTGCGGATGCCGAGCCGGGTCGCCGCCTCGAGCACGTTGTACGTGCTGAGCACGTTCGTGGCGTACGTCTTGGCCTCCGACGTGAGCAGGATCGCCGGCACCGCCGCGAAGTGCACGACGGCGTCGTATGCCGGCTTGGCCGCAAGCTCCAGCTCGTCGAAGCGCGCCAGTCCCGCGAGGGCGGAGTACGTCTCTCCGATGTCGGTGAGGTCGACCTTGAGGTCGTCGACGCCCGGGTGCCCCAGCGGGACGAGGTCCGCGTTGGTGACCTGGTGACCCTGCTCGGCGAGGAAGGGTGCGACGTGCTTTCCGGCCTTGCCGCTGCCGCCCGTGAAGAAGATGCGCATGAACCCGATCCAATCACCGATGCGCTTTGCGACTCCGGATCGTCCGCCTCCGGCAGCATGCTGGGTGACACCCGCGACGACGCGTCGCGGCCCGGCGAAGGAGGGACCGTTGACGGACTACGAGGTCAGGGCGCTGGCCCCGGACACCTGGGACGCGTACGCCGCGATGATGGAACGGCACAACGGCGTCTTCGGCGGGTGCTGGTGCACATGGTTCCAGACGATGCCCGCCGAGAAGGAGCGCACCTACGACGCCAACTGCGCCCTCAAGAAGCGCCTCGTCCACGAGGACCGAGCCCACGCGGCGCTTGTCTTCGACGGCGACGAGGCCGTCGCGTGGGCGCAGTTCGGGTCGCCCGCCGAGCTGCCCAACATCTACCACCGCAAGCAGTACGACGAAGAGCTCGACCTCCTGCCCGACTACCGGATCACGTGCATCTTCGTCGACAAGCGCTACCGCCGGAAGCACCTGTCGGACCTCGTCCTGCAGGGCGCAGTCGACCTCATCGCGGCGGCGGGTGGCGGCACCGTCGAGGGCTACCCGCACGACAACGCGGGCATGAAGAAGTCGGTCCTCTACGACGGGACTCGGGCTCTCTTCGAGCGAGCCGGCTTCACCTACGTCCGCGCCAAGGGCCAAGGCAACTGCGTCATGCGCCGGACCGTGCCCTGACGTTCGTCTGGGACTGGTGGAGGTTTCGGCACGTCACTGCGACGCCACCCAGGCGTCGATGGCCTCGAGCACGGTGTCGGTGACGCTGTGCTTCGGGACGAAGCCGAGCAGCGCGCGGGCCTTGTCCATCGAGAACATCGGGGACCGCCCGATGTGGTCCATCGTCAGCGCGGCCTGCTCCGGGTCCAGCCTCGTCACGAACTCGGCCCACGGCACGAACTCGAGCCGGGGCTCGTGACCGAAGTGGCGCGCGACGAGCTCGGCGTAGCCGCGAAGGGTCAGTGCCTGCATACACACGCTGTTGAAGCTCTCCCCCGTCGCGGCCTCCGGACGCTCGAGGCAGGCCTGGTGCAGGCCCGCCACGTCCTCGGCGTGCACGTGGTGGATGGTCTCGCCGCCACGGTCGGGGAGCACGCACGAGCCGTCCGCGCGCAGGGACTCGATGACGGCCGGGTCGACGTTGCCGGCCGGTCCGATGGGCATCCACCCGGGACCGCTGATGTGGCCGGGGTGCACGACGCTGGCGCGCACCCGGTCCTGGGCCATGAGGTACTCCTCGATGGCGAGCTTGCCCACGCCGTAGTCCCCGTAGGGGTGCTTGGGCGCGTCCTCCGTCGTCGGGACGAGCGTGCTGGGTCCGTAGGACCAGACGCTGCCGGTGTGGACCAGGTGCTGGCCGTCGAGCGCCTCGACGAGCTGCTCGGCCTGGGCGGTGCTGAAGCACGTGAGGTCCACGACCGCATCGGGTCGCAGGTCGGCGACGAACGTGCCGAACCGGCCGTCGCCCTCCGCCGCTTCCCGGTCGCACGTCACCATCTCGACCTCGACCCACAGCGGGTCCTCCCGATAGGGCTGGCGAGACCCGCGGCTGATGACGACGACCTCGTGGCCGGCATCCACCAGGCCCGGGACGAGATAGGTGCCGATGTGTCCGGTGCCGCCGATGACCACTACGCGCATGCCGGCAACACTAACCAGCACCGATCCCCGGTCGAGTCAGCCGACGTGGCAGGCCGACTCGGCCTGCCACGTCGAAGCGCTGGCGTCGCGCTACAGCCTCAGCCTCAGTCGGCGGGGGCCTCCGGGCCGTTGGAGATCTGGCGCAGCGTCGAGATCACGGTGACCTCAGGCCAGTACTTGGCGTGCAGCTCGGCGAACTTCTCCTGGTCGGCCACGGCCTCCTCGAGCGTGTCGTACTGCAGGATCGACCAGCCTCCGACGACCTCCCGCGCCTCGGCATACGGTCCGTCGTGCCGGCTGACCTCGCCTTGCCGGACCACGAAGTTCACCGCGTCCTCCGTCCCGTACAGACCACCGCCGTCGAGGAACACACCTGCGGCGGCCCGTTCGCCGATGTGGACGTCCATCGCGTCGAACAGCGCCTGCGGTGGGGTGCCGATCCCCTCTTCCATCCTCACGAATCCCATGAAACGCGGCATCTCGATCACTCCTCGGGGTTGCTGGGGTGTTGTCTCACACTCGTACGTCGAACGACGGTCAGAGTCTTCGACATCCACTCCGAACGCGTTCTCACGCCCGCAGGTTCACGTTGACCGTCGGGCCCTGAGGCTGAGCCAGGCGCGTCGTCGGGTCGAAGTCGGTGTGCTCCCACTTCCATCGGACGATGCGCGGGCCCACCCAGAAGAGGTAGATGCCCGCCGTGACGAAGGTGAGGGCCAGCCACTTGATCCAGGTTCCGAAGAGGCCCAGAGCCGTGCCCGTGAAGACGAGTCGCTGTCCGTCGATGTAGGAGTGCTTCGCTCGCCACCGCTCGTTCAACACCAGCGCGAACGGGTAGCAGATACCGGCGGTGAGGACCGTGATGAGGACTCCCAGGATGGCCGTCCCGAGGTAGGTCCCGGCACCCCCGTCAAACCGAAAACGCCCGGAGTTGTACGACACTGACTCTCCCCTGTGGTGTGCATGCTGATCGTGTAGGGCGCCCCTCCGCGACTCGTCTGACGCAGTGCGGATAGCCCAGCGGCCGCGCCGACTCTGCCAGTTCCAGCAACCGGTAGAACCCGAAACGCGCAATTTGCCCAGGCGCCATATGCCGTCCGCGCGTCAGGTGTCAGAGGACGAGCTTCATGCGGGGCGCCGACGTCAGGACGAATCCCGCCCTCGCGTAGATCCGCTGGCCCTCCGGCGTGGCGCTGAGGTCGACACGGTCCGCGTCGATCGACCTGGCCCAGTCGGTCACGTCGTTGACGAGCAAGGTGCCGTAGCCGACGCCCCGGTGCGCGGCGAGAGTAATGACGTTCGCGAGCCGGACCGTGCGCCCTCGAGGGCACTGAGGATTCGGGACACCCACCTCGAGTGTGCCTATTGCCGTCGCCACGATCTCGCCGTCGACCTCGACCAGCGGAAATCTGACGAGGCTGGGCCGCGCGACGAACTGCGTGAACCACTCGCGTGCATGGCCGCGCCAGACGTCGTCGCGCGGAGAGTCGTCCTCGTCGAACAGCAGCGCCCACAATCGCACGAGTTCAGGACCGTCGCCGGGAGAGGCGATGCGCAGGAGACCGCCGGGAGTAGTGGGCACGACGTCATGCTGACACTCAAACGGCCGGCAGCTGCGGAGCATTACATGGTCGCCGCTGCGGTGCCGCAAGGGTTGGCGCGTGCTGGTGTGCGCACGTGCCCAACGATCTACTGTGGCTGGATGCTCACGAACCGGTCTGCGCCGCATGCGCGCGTGACACCCGTTCTGACCGTCGCCGACGTTCGGGCGGCGGTGGCCTGGTACGCCGACGTGTTCGGGTTCGTCGAACACGTCCGCATCGGCGAAGGACACCGCTCGCAGCTCGGGCTGCCGAACGGGGAGCCCGCCGAGCTCGTGGTGGCCGAGGTTCGGCCCGGACGGCGAACGCCTCAAGGAGAGCGGTCGCACCAAGTGATGCTCAAGGTCGCCGACGTCGCGCGCGTGGTCGAGAGGGCGACGGCTCGAGGCGCCGTTATGGTCGACCCGCCGCACGACTGGGAGTACGGCGAGCGACAGGCCACGATCGATGACCCGTTCGGGCACCAGTGGGTCCTCAACCAGACGATCGTCGACGTCGCGCCCGAGCAGTGGGGCGGTCAAACCGTGTCCCCGCGTCGCGGAACCCAGTAACTATCGCGGGCGGCGACGCTTGGGTGAGGACCGACCCCTGTGCCGAATGGACGCCGTCATCACAGCGACACCGCATAGGCAAGGAAGAACGCCGAGCACACTGACTCCAACGCCGATGGCGATTCCGATGTCCCGCAAGGGATTCGAGGCATTGCCAGGAGCCAGCGCGTCGCGAAGATACGACAGGCCCCAGACTGCGCCAACACCCCCGGCGAGCGTCAACGCGACACCCACGGCCATCGCCCACCACGACGACAACGCACGCCCTCTGGCGTCCGACCGATCGCAGGAGGACGACACGTCGACCTCGGGATACCTGTCTGGTGATCGCCCCGCGCTGCAAGAGCTTCTCGAACACGCGAGCCGTCAGCCGACCAGCTCGTGGAGGTGGACGCCGTGGTCCGTCGCGATCAGCTCGGCCGCCTTCTCACCGATCATGATGGCCGCGGCGTTGGTGTTGCCGCTGACGACGTTCGGCATCACGCTCGCGTCCGCCACGCGCAGCGCCTCGATGCCGTGCACCCGCAGCCGCGGGTCGACGACCTCCCCGATCCGGCAGGTCGACGTCGCGTGGTAGACGGTCAGCGCGTAGTGGCGAGCCAGGTCCTCCAGCAGAGCGTCGCTCGGCTCGGAGCCGACCTCGTGGCCGTGGGCCTGTGCCAGGTGCGGCGGGATGACCGGCCCACCCAGACCACCGCCGGGCCAGGCCTTCGCGATCTCCAGGGCCCTGCGCATCACGGCGATCATGACCCTCACGTCGTGCGGGTCGTCGAAGTAGTTGAGGTCGATCCGGGGTGGGACGGCGGGGTCCGCGCTGGCCAGCGTGACCGACCCCTCGGAGTGGGGTTGCACGGGATTGGGCAGCACGACCACCTGGCCGCGGGTCGGGTCGAGGAAGGACTCCGGGTCCTCGAAGAACGCGGACGGCGGGAGTCGGAAGACGGCCTCCCAGATCGGCGGGGTGTAGCCCGTCGCGAGGAAACCGATCTGCGCGTCGTGCGTGTGCTCGTCGCCCAGCCCGGTCGAGAAGAACGCGACGGCGTCGTAGAGGGAGGACGACGCGAGGCCGCGGCCGGTGGTGAACCACTCGCCGATGCGGCGCTCGGCCTCGGCCTTGGCGGCGGCGAGCGGCTCGGGGAGGTCGACGTCGTCGGCGGGGTCGGCCGGGAGCGGACCGGCCGGGGCCCGCAGCGCGTCCGGCCCGAGGGCCATGGCGACGTCGGTCATCGTCTCGCCGATGCCGTCCGCGGCGAACATCAAGGGTGTGTGGAGGTGGTCCTTGAGGTGACGCCCGACGTCGGGGAGGTCCACGACGCAGTCCACCCCGACGGCTGCCAGTTCGTCGCGCGCCCCGACCCCGGAGAGCAGCAGGATGTGCGGCGAGCCGATGGCGCCCGCGCACAGCACCACCTCGGTGCCCGCGGCCACCTCCTCGTGGGTGCCGTGCTCGGTGCGGTAGGCGACCCCGGTGGCCCGGACCACCTCTCCGTCCGCCTCGAGCAGGACCCGCTCGACGAGCGCGCCGGTGACCACGGTCAGGTTCTCCCGGTCCATCGCTGGTTCGAGGTAGGCGTGGAAGGTCGAGCTGCGCCGGCCGTCCTTCGTCGTCGTCTGGAAGAGCGAGGCCACCCCCTCGGGGTCGAGGCGGTCGCGACCGTTGTAGTCGCCCTGCTTCAGACCCGCGGCGCCCGCGGCCTCGACGAACTGCGTCGAGGCGCGGAGGATCGGCTGGCGCACCGACACCCCCACCGGGCCGTTGTGGGCGTGCATCTCGCGGTCCGGGTGCAGCTCGGGGCTGTCCACGAACCCCTCGGCCTTGAGGAAGTAGGGCAGCACCTCGTCATACGACCAGCCCTCCGCGCCCCCAGCGGCCCAGGAGTCGAAGTCGCCGGGGTGTCCCCGGACGTATGCCATGTAGTTCAGGCCGGAGGAGCCGCCGAGCATCTTTCCCCGGGGCACCATCATCTGGCCGCCGACGAGTCCCTTCCCCACCCCACCGGGGTCGCCGTTGAACATCCAGTCGGTCGCGGGGTTGTTCTGCAAGCTCGCGACCGCGGCCGGCACCAGCTCCGCGGGCGGCGGCGGGCCGCCGGCCTCGAGCAGGCACACCCGGACCTCGGGGTCCTCAGTCAGTCGGGCGGCGACCACGGCTCCCGCCGATCCCGCCCCAACGATCACGTAGTCGTACGTCGAGCCCATCGCTACCACCTCGTCGTGGTGCCTCGCCGGACGGCGGGGACGGTGTGGCCACGCAACCACACTCAGGGGGAGCCGACAAGGGAGTCGGTGGCCCCGGCCTCGAACGACACCGAGGGTGCCCAACCGCTGTGGAGAGCGATGGGCCCAGGTCCGACGACTCTGCCCGGGCTGGGACGGAACCGACCGTCAGGACGACGCGCCGAGTCGGTGTCGCACCACCCTCCGGCGCAGGGTGGGCGACGCCTCGACCTCGTAGCCGGCGTCGAGGAAGACCTGGAGCAGCCCGACCGACGCCTCGTCCCAGATCACGGTCTTCCCCGGCGGCGGGGCGGTGGGGTAGCCCTCGAGGACGCGAGCGCCGACCTGCCTGCCGTACTCGACGGTTGCGGCTGCGAGCTCGTACAGCAGTCCTTGGCGACGGAAGCCCTTGCGCACGACGAAGCAGGTGACCGACCAGACGCCATCGAGGTCGGGCTCCATCCGCATCCACGACTTCTGCCGTGCCCAGATCCTCGGGTAGTTCTCCCGCGGCTCGACCGCGACCCAGCCGGCGGGCTCGCCGTCGACGTACCCGACGAGGCCGGATGTAAGACCGCTCGTGCCGCAGCCGGCCTGCTCCCGGAACGCGGCGTCGCGCTTCTCCTGGGTCGTGTCGCGCCAGATCCAGCCCGGGACCTTGAGCGCCTGGCAGCGGCACTTGCGGGCGCCGCCGGCGTCGAACACGGCCTCGACGTCCTCGAGCGTCGCGTCGTTGGCCGGTCGCCAGCTGAACTCGGGCACACCGCGAGACTAGTCGCGGCCGCCGCCAGGAACGACGCAGTGACCATCATTCCGTTTGGTGCAAGGTCGGGCAGAACCGGCACGAACGCCCACCGTGGGAGTGATTCCCCTGCGAGACGATCCGATGAGGAGTAAGCCGGGACGAGGGCTACTCGCCGATTGCCCTAGACCCACCGACGAGGTGGCACCATGACCGCTCGCGCACCTTCTCCGCCGCGGCGCACGCCAAGAGCTCTCTCGTCGGGGTGCACGCCAAGCGCGCTCTCGTCGTCCTGCTGCCAGGCATTGGCAAGGAGAGTGACTGGCAGACGATCTGGTCTCGCGAACCATCCGACTCGCACACACCGGTCCATTTGGTCTGCGCTGATCCATCCGGTCCCGAACGGACAGATCCCACGGCGCGGCGCACCCCTCAGAAAGCCTGTAGGAACCGACTCACAGCCGAAAGGAAAGCCACGCATGGTCAAGCGTCCATACGCCTCAGTCTTCTTCGGAGCCATCGCAGCGGTCGCGGCGGTGGCCATCGCGCCCGTTGCCTCCGCGGACCCCAAGAACACCACGATCCCGCTGACCTGCGACAACGGCCAGTCCGTCGAGGCCGCCTTCAACGGGAACGGCAACTTCACACCAGGGCATGTTGTCGGCAGCACAGCGACGTATGTCATCCAGTCACTGAGGGCCACCGCGACATTCACCCCGACTGGCGGTGAGCCCGTCGTCGTGTCACAAGTGGACACCACCAAACCACATCCGGTCGGAGACCTCGTGACCTGCCACTTCGACTTCGTTCGAGTCACGCCGACCGGGACCTTCCACGGAGTCGGGACCTCGGTCATCTTCATCACGCCGGCGTCCTAGCACCCGGACCAACCGTTGCATCTCAGTTCAGCGACCAGAAGTGCTGTGCTGGACCGAAGGCAACACCACAGAGCTGGTGGCGCTCGCTCACGCTCCCGGGCGGCGTTCCCCACCCCCACGCGAGAAACCGGTCGGTCTCCTCGAGAACCGGCTGCTCATGCGTCGTGATCGCTCGACGGGCGCCACGGCTCGTGCTGGTGCGAGAGCCAGACCTCCTCGGGAGCGAGTGCCCGGACCAGCCGCTGTCCTTCGGTGCGGGGATCGTCGAGCTCGTCGAAGAAGACGGCCGTGTCACCGGCGATGACGACTGAGCTGTCGCCCGTTCCAACGACCACGACCTGCGAGCCCCGGGTGTGACCTGGCGTCGGGACGAGCCGGATGCCCGGCAGCAGCTCGAGCACGCCGTCGACGGGCACGTATCGCACCCCAGGCGCGTCCACCCACTCCCGGATCGTGTAGTCGTCCTGGCTGCGCGCATCGTCCAGCTCCGCCTGCTGGACGTAGACCGGCCTGCCGCTGAAGAGGTGGTTGCCGCCGCAGTGGTCGAAGTGCAGGTGCGTGTTGACGACGATGTCGATCCCGGCCGGGTCGAAGTCGGCCTGCTCGCTCAGTGGAGTGAGCTGAGGGTCCATGTCGTCGACCGCCGGATGCAGCTGCGTCATGCCGGTGTCGACGAGCACCCGCGCGTCGGGATGGTCGATGACGTGCACGTAGACCGGCATCCGCTCGCCGTCCGCGAGCAGCTCGGCGACGAGCACTGGCGTGACGGTCAGCGACGAGACCTTGCCTTCCGGTCCCCCGCCCTTCTCGATTCGTGGATCACCCATGGCGGAGAGTCTGGTGCAGAGTGGCCGGCGGCGCGCGTCTTTGGCTGGCCTGTACCGGGAACGCCGCCTGGGTGCGCGTGCGAAGGTTGGCAGCGTGACTGACGAGCTGCCTGCCTTGACGGTCGCGGACAGCATCGCGTGGCGCGCCTGGCTCAAAGAGCACCACAGCGATGACCGCGGGGTGTGGCTGACCCTGGCGAAGAAGGGCGCTGCCGCACCCACGAGCCTCACCTACGACGAGGCGCTCGAGGAGGCGCTGTGCCACGGGTGGATCGACGGGCAGATCCGCGGCGGCGACAAGGACAGCTACCGACAGCGCTTCACGCCCCGCACTCCGCGCAGCGGGTGGTCGAAGCGCAACGTCGCCATCGCCGAGCGGCTAATGACGGAAGGGCGCATGCAGGCGGCAGGACTCGATGCGGTGGAGCGCGCCAAGGCTGACGGCCGTTGGGACGCCGCGTATGCCGGACCGGCGAGCATCGAGGTACCGACCGATCTCGCCGCAGCCCTGGAGTCCAACCGTGCCGCGCGGACGATGTTCGAGAACCTCAACGGCCGTAATCGCTACGCCGTGCTCTACCGCATCGAGACCGCCAAGCGTGCCGAGACCCGAAGCCGACGCATCGAGCAGTTCGTCGCCATGCTCGCGCGGGGAGAAACCATCTACCCCAACCCTGCGAGGGACCAGGATGGCGACCTCCACGCATAGCTGGACGAAGCCGCAGCGAGCCAGCGCTCGCAGGTGATGCCCCGACGGCCCGGCCTCGCGCTTTGACATGATGACCGGCATGGAGGGACCTGCGGCCGCGCACCAGCCCGACGCAGCCCAGCCGGCCCAGCCGGCCCAGCCAGCCGCAGCCCACACGCAACCCGACCGCGAGACCGAGACCCGCGCCCTGCTCGCCGAGCTCGGCACCGCCATGATCGCGACCGGGCAGCCCGTGCAGGAGATCGAGGAGGAGCTCGCCGAAGTGAGCGCCCGGCTCGGCTACCCCGAGGTCCAGTCGGCCGTCGGTCCCACCGGCCTCATGGTCACCCTCACCGCCGGCGGACCCTCCACCTACCGCTCGGCCCCCGCCGGCCTGCGCCTGCACCAGTCGGCGAGCGTCCGCCTGATCCGCCACCAGCTGCTGCACGACGAGCTGACCATCCCCGCCGCCCGTGACGAGCTCGCAGCGACGGCCACACGTCCCGTCCAGCAGCCCCCGTGGCTCGTCGCCCTCGCGTGGCCCGTGCTCGCCGTCGGCATCGCGCTCATCCTCCAGCCCGGCTGGGCCAACGTCGCCGCCGCCGCGGTCGGCGCCCTCATCGTCCTCGCGCTCGTCCAGCTCGCCGAACGCCACGAGGTGGTCAAGGCCCTGCTGCCGACCCTCGCGGCCTTCGCCGTGTCGCTCGCCGTCTTCGGCGCGGCGAACGCCGGCCTGCTCGACGGCCCGCTCCGCACCGTCCTCCCCCCGCTCGCTGTCCTGCTCCCCGGCGCGCTCGTCGTCAACGGGATGTCGGAGCTCGCCTCCGGGCACATGCAGGCCGGCTCGGCCCGCCTCGCCTACGGCCTGGCTCAGCTCGGCCTCTTCGCCCTCGGCCTCCTGATGGCCACCGCGCTGCTCCGGATCCCCACCGAGACCCTCGTCAACCTCCGCGTCGACGAGATCGGCTGGGCCGGGGCCCCGGTCGGGCTCGTGCTCATCGGCGCGAGCATCTGCCTCATGGAGGGTGTGCCGCTGCGCCTGCAGGGCTGGGTCCTGCTCGTCCTCAGTCTCGCCTTCGGCGCCCAGGTCGCCGGGCAGCAGCTCGGCACGATCGCCCTCGGCGGCTTCGTCGGCGCCATCGCCGCGAGCCTCGGCGCGAGCATCGTCGAGCTGCGCCGCCCCCTGCTGCCCCGCCTCGTGCTCTTCCTCCCCGCGTTCTGGCTGCTCGTGCCCGGAAGCCTCGGCCTCGTCGGCGTCACCGAGCTCGCCGCGGGTCGCGAGTCCGTCACCGACGTCGCCCTCGGCCTGCTCGGCGTGGCCATCGCGATCTCCCTCGGCCTGCTCGTCGGCTCGTCGCTCGGCCGCGCCCTGCGCGGGCGCCTCGCGGCGCCGCTGCCTGAGGCAGCCACGTCAGCACCAGAGGCCGCAGCCGACTAGAGTCGCAGACGCAACACCCTGTCCTCTCGCCAGGACGGGGTGTTGTTCGTCGCCACGGGTGCGGGGACCGCCGTCATGGGTACGGAACGTAGGCTCTAGGGGCCAACTGGCACCTGTGACCAGCCACGCGGAGGAGCCACCCGTGTCTCAGACCTCATCCCGGATCAAGACGATCCTGCCGACGTCGAGTCGCACTGCCCTCGGCGCCACCGTCGCCACCGGCCTGCTGACCGCGATCGCCCAGGCGCCCGAGCGGCTCGGCCGGCTCCTGCGGGACCGCTATCCCATGGTGGCCGTCACCGGGATGACCGGGGTCGGCAAGAGCCAGCTCGTCGACCGCCTGACCCGCCGCTCCACCGACGAGGCCGTGGCGCAGGTCGGCTCGGCCGTCATGGAGCGTCGCACCCGCAAGGGGGCCAGGCTGCACGGCTTCCGCTTCCTCGTCGTGCCCGGCGACAACGCCGCCACGAGGCTCGGCGCCCTGGACGAGGTCTTCCACGACGAACCGGTCGACGGGGTGATCCACGTCGTCGCCAACGGCTACGCCACCCCGCGCCGCACCGGCGGCACCACCGGCACTGCGAGCGCCACGCGCGACGAGCAGCTCGCCGCCGAGCTCGAGGACTGGGCCATCACCTCGCACCGCGTCGCCTCGATGGCCGTGCGCCGCCACAAGCCGATCTTCCTCATCATCGCGGTGACGAAGACCGACCTCTACCCCGACGACATCGACGAGGTCGTCCGCTACTACTCCCCGGGCAGCGGCTCACCCTTCGGCGACAAGATCGACGCCCTCCGCGCCCTCGCCGGCGGCGCGAAGCTCTCCGTCGACGTGCTCCCCGTCTCGAGCCAGGGCGGCGACAAGAAGGCGCCGCTCTCCGACAAGCGCGCCGGCGCCATGGTCGACGCGCTCGCCGACCGCCTCGGCCAGCTCAGCGGTCACGCCTGAGCGGCGGCGCGGGACCACTGCAGATGGAAGGCCTACGCGGTTTGGCCGATGCGTGCGTGAGTGACCCGGGTCTAGCGTCGAACCACAGGGCTTGACTCCCGTCGGCCTTGGATGCCGAGGAGGAGCTATGCCGACGTTGATTGGTCACCACGACGTGAAGGACCGCGACCACTGGCTGGCGTCGCCGAAGCGCGAGGAGTTCTTCGGGCCGCTCGGGGTCTCCAACATCCGCACGTTCGTCGACCCCCAGAACCCGAACCACGTCGCGGTGCTCATGGACGTCGCCGACATGGACACCTTCCAGGCCGCGATGCAGTCCGAGGGCGCGGCCGAGGCGATGGCCCACGACGGCGTGCTGCCCGAGACCCTGGTGATCCTCGTCGAGGCCTAGACCCCTCGGACCGCAGCGCGACGGAGTCAGGACGGCGTCAGAACGGCATCGCGATGAACGGTGACGAGTAGTCGTCGTCGCCGGCCAGCTGCCGTTCGGCTTCAGCTGGAGAGACCCGGTTCCGCTCGGCCTCGAGAAGCATGCCCAGCAGCCCGACGTCTCCGGCCGTGGGGATCCCGGTGACCTCGTCGTGGTTCAGCACCCACGACAGCGCCGCGGTGATCGGCCTCTGGTGGTGGTACGGCTCGTACCACGTCGTGTGCGAGCGAGCCGCACCCTCGGGCCAGTTGCGCCGCGACACGGTCTTGATGGTCATCAGCCCGGCGTCCTGGCGACGGATCTCGTCGACGAGCGCCAGGTATGCCGTCTGGTACGTGTCGTCGCGCCACAGCACGGGGTTGAGCGGGGTCAGCACGGTCGCGAACGGGTAGCGACGCAACGCCTCCAGGTGGGTCTGGGCGGCCTCCGTGCCGTGCCCGGTCACGCCGACCGCGCCGACGAGTCCCTCGTCCACCGCGCGAACCGCTGCCTCCAGGGCGCCGTCCGGGCCGGTGGCCAGGTCGAGCTCCCCGAGGTCGCCGACCGCGTGGAGCTGCAGCAGGTCGACCCGGTCGGTCTGCAGCCGCTCCAGCGACTCGTTGATCTCTCGCCAGGCCGACTCACGGTCGCGGCGACCGGTCTTCGTGGCCAGGAAGATCTGGTCGCGGATCCGGGGCATCCACGGCCCGAGCCGCAGCTCCGCGTCTCCGTAGCTCGCAGCGACGTCGAAATGGTTGATCCCGCCGTCGAGGGCCTCCTGGATCGAGGCGTCGGCCACGTCCTGGGACACCTCGCTCAGGGCCGCCGCGCCATAGATGAGCACCGAGCTCCGGTGCCCGAGCCGACCGAGTCTTCGCGTCTCCATGCCCCCCACCTTCGGCCACCCGCACGGTGGGGGCAACACCTGTGTCACCGGGCGCACAGACAGGCGCGCCTCGAACGGCCATCATCGACGTGGACGAAGGACGCCCTCGCGCTCGCCGAGGAGACCGAGATGGGAACACCGACCGAACGCCGCCGCGGCACAGCCACCACGCACCGCCGCGTGAGCAGACACGGACACGGACGGCTGGCCGCGGTGGCCGTGATGGTGCTCGGCCTCGGGCTGTCCGGGTGCACGTCCGGCGCCGACCCGGCGTCGTCGACGAACGCCAGCACACGGCATACGACCGCGACGACCCCCGGCGGAGCCATGGCCACGACGCTCGAGCCCGAACGTGACGTCACCGTCGCCGGCCGGCACTTCAAGGCCCGGTGCGCCGGCAACGGGCCGTCGGTCGTCATGCTGGCCGACATCGGACGGGCCATGGACGACGCGTGGGGCACGATCCCGCAGACCCTCGCGGCGAGCAGTCGGGTCTGCGTCTACGACCGTCTCGGGGTCGGGCGCAGCGACCCGGCCCCGGACCTGCAGACCTTCGCAGGCCTCGCGAACGACCTCGACGGCGTGATCTCGGCGCTGGGGCTGACCCGGCCCGTCGTCGTGATGGGCCACGAGATGGGCGCCCCCATCGTGCTGTCGTGGGTGAGCCGGCACCAGGCCGACGCGCGCGCGGTCGTGCTGTTCGACCCCGTTCCACCCGGCTACTTCGGCCCGGACGGGGCCCTGGTGAAGCTGTTGCCGCCGAAGGACCCGGGCGATCCGGAGCTGGCCAACCTGTGGGCCGACATCGACAGGTTCAACCAGCCGGCGACGAACAAGGAGAGCCTCGACCCGAGGTCGTGGGCGGCCTACTTGCGCCTCCCGGCGATGTCCACGCCGCTCTACGACCTCGTCGAGGCGCAGGCGCAGCCGTGGCCGGCGGCGGTCGACGCGAAGAAGATGGATGCGGCGTGGCGGCAGTTCCAGCGCCGGGTGCTCGCGATGTCATCGCCGTCCGAGATGCTGACGGTGCCGAAGCCCGAGGACTGGCCGGCGACGATCAAGAGCGCACTCGACCGCGCGCTGCGGTCGTGACTGTCGCGCGCCTCCGGTCCCGTGGGCTGTTTGTGGCCTCGGCTGGGCTGGGCTCGGCTGCTCAGCCCTCCGGGAAGCCGGAGTCGATGCAGAGAGTGTTGCCCTCGCTGTCCTTGAACCAGGCCGCCTTGCCCATCCCACCCATGTCGGCGACGCCGTCGTCCCAGCTCACGCCGGGCATGTCGTAGGTCTCGAGCGCGACGCCCTTGGCCTGCAGGGCGCGGGCCTCTGCCACGACGTCGGCGACGTGGAACTGGGCGATGGTGTGACCGGCCTGGCCGGCGTAGTCGGTCTGGTAGACGCTGAACATCGTTCCGCCGTCGGTGCGGTAGATGAGCATTCCGGCGTCCCCGACCTCGCTGGCCGGCTTGAGGCCGAGGGTGTCGGCATAGAACGATCGGGCCCGCGCGATGTCGGCGGCCGGGATGTTGGCGGTGACGGATGCACTCGTGAGCATGGGGGTCCTCCTGCGGCTGACGAAGGTGGTTCCGGGCCACATCTGCGATGGCCCTCATCCCGCGATACACCTCCTCCGGCGCCGCCGCAGCCGAACCGCGAAGGCAGCTTCGCGATAGCGGCGGGTATGGGCGGCGTTGCCTGAAAGTCCCCTCACCCAGCCTGACGCGGTCGCGCTCCGGGTGCCGGCTAACGGGCCGGTGTCATGTGGAGGTCCGTGCCCAGCATGCCGGCCAGCCGCGCCGCCTCCTGCTCGATGGCCTCGTCGGGTCGCCGTCGCCCGTCCAGCCAGGAGACCGTGAGCGCGTCACCCTTCCGCGTCCACGTCCCTCGGACGACCCCACCGACGACGAGCGGGTTGGCCTTGCGGGTCATGGCGTCCCGAAGCGGCGGCGGCGTGACGTGGACGTCCTTGGTCCCCGGACCCATGACCCACTGGTCGTGCCCCGGGAGGAACCGCACGGCCTCCGACGGCCGCGCGTCGAGCAGGGACGGGACGTCCTCGCGCACGACGTACGCGGTCGTGCCGTCGACGTCGACGGCGACCAGCTGGTCGCGAAGTCCCTCGATCCACCGATCGAGTCGTCGACGACCGGCGCTCAGCCCGTTGCCGAGCCAGTAGTGGACGTGCTCGAGCGTCGCCGGCCCGTAGGTGCGCAGGTAGGCCGTGACGGCCCGCGGACCGGCGTCGTCGAGGTCGGGGATGCCCGCCCAGCGCGGGTTGGTGTCGAGCCGCTGGAAGGTGTGCTGCCCGTCGCGGGGCGCCCCGAAGCTCATGTCCCCCTGCCACGTCAACGGCTTGACGAGCGTGCCCGCACCCTCGTCGAAGACCGCTCCCAGGTGGGCGTATGCCGTGTGCTTCGTCAGCGCGTCACCGAGCTCCCCGATCGTCAACGGTCCGTCGCTCAGCGCCTCACGCACCGCCGCGCGGAAGTCCGGCCAGTCCGACGGCGCGAGCCGGTAGTGGTCCACCCAGCTCGGCAGCTCCCACTGCCGCCCGGCCGACCGGAGCGCGAGGTAGACGCCACCGTCCTCGGGCGACAGGTAGTGCATCGACCCGCGGAACGCGAACGCCTTGATCACCGACCCGTCCGCCAGGGCCTGCGCGAGGTCGCCGGCACGCGCCGTCGTGCTGCGCGTTCGCACCGCGAGGTCGGCCAGCGACTCGTCCATCGACAGCACCGCCCCGAGCCGGCGAACGACCTCGGCGACCGAGGAGGACCCGACCGGGTCGAGCAGGTGTCGCTCCAGCCGCCAGGCCAGCGCCTGGTCCCACGAGGTGGTGGCTTCGGTCGTGCTCCTCATGCCCGCATCGTCGCACCGGTTCCGGACGGAAGACGCCCTGGTGAACCACTGCTGAACCGGCTGGTGGCCGGTGTCGTCTTCTCAAGGGTGCCGGTCCAATTCGGGCTGTGCGCTTTCGAACGGGAGGTTTCCCATGAGACACACCATCCGTCGTCCGTCATCGCTGCTGGCCTTCGGCGCCGGCCTCGGCGCGGCCGTCGGCCTGCTGGCCGTCAGCGCCCCAGCCGGCGCGACCGCCCTCGCTGCGCACTCGAGCGGTCCCTCTGCCTACAAACAGGTCAATCTGGTCTCGGACGTGCCCGGGAGGGCCCAGGTCACCGACCCGCACCTGGTCAACGCCTGGGGCGCGTCTCACCTGGGCGCGAGCCCGCTCTGGGTCTCGGACAACGGCGCGGACGTCACGACGCTCTACTCCGGAGCAGTCAACGGCAGCCCGCAGACCATCGTCCCGCTCGTCGTGAGCATCCCGGGCGGCGCGCCCACCGGTCAGGTGTCCAACGCCACGACGTCCTTCGCGGTGCATGACGCCGCAGGCCACTCGGCACCCGCGCGCTTCCTCTTCGTCGGGGAGACCGGCCACCTCAGCGGGTGGAACCCTGCCGTGGGTGGCACCGGTGCGCCTCCGTCGACCCACGCCGTCGACGCAGTGGTCACCCCGGGCGCCGTCGACAAGGGGATGGCCATGGGCCAGACGGCAGCCGGCCCGATGCTCTACGTCGCGGACTTCTCCGCCGGCGTCGTGGACGTCTACAACGGTGACTTCCAGCGCGTCATCACCAAGGGCAACTTCACGGACACCCAACTGCCCCAAGGCTATGCGCCCTTCAACGTCATGGTCTCCGGCGGCAAGGTCTACGTCTCGTACGCGAAGCAGGACAGTGCGCGCCACGACGAGATCGCCGGTGCCGGACGGGGTCGGGTCGACGTCTTCACCCAGGACGGCGTCCTCCTCCGGCACCTGTCGAGCCACAGCGTGCTCAACGCGCCCTGGGGCCTCACCATCGCCCCGTCGGGCTTCGGCACGTTCTCCGGGGACCTGCTCGTCGGCAACTTCGGTGACGGGCGGATCAACGCCTTCAACCCCCGCACGCTGGACTTCGCGGGTGCCCTCCGGACCCCGGGCGGCAAGGCCGTGGCGATCGACGGGCTCTGGGCCCTCCTGCCGGGCTACGGCACCGAGGGATCGACCCATGACGTGCTGTTCACCGCCGGTCCGCAGAAGGAGGCACACGGCCTGCTCGGCCTGCTGCACGCGACGTCCTGACGTGACGTGACGTGACGGTGCTGCGGGGTCGGCTGGACGACCCCGCAGCACCCCCGCAGCACCCCCGCCGGGTCACGCGACCGGGCTGGCTCCGAGCGTGACGGGCGCCTCGTGCTGGCTTCCGTCCTGGCTGGTCCACCCCATCGGCACGTTGTCACCCGGGTTCGCCCCGACGAGCGCTGCCGACACGTCGTCCGGAGTGGAGACGGCCCGGCCGTTGAGGCTGGTGATGACGTCGCCGGTCTGGAGGCCGGCGTTGGCGGCCGCCTCCCCGCTGACGACGCCACTGACCTGCGCCCCGGGCGTCGTCGCGAACCCACCACGGGCACCGTCGCCGTAGCCGGGGTACGAGGAAGCGCTGCTGACCTGGACCCCGAGGAACGCGGCCGGACCGATCCGCACCGTGCTCGTCTCGTGACCCGACTGGATCTCCTGCGCGATCGAGAGCGCGCGGTCGATCGGGATGGCGTATGCGTCGGGCGCGCCACCGGACGAACCGGCCGTGTCGATGCCGACCACTTCGCCCTGGGCGTCGAACAGCGGTCCACCGGAGTCGCCGGCGAGCACGTTGGCGTTGGTCTCGAGCATGCCGGTGAGGGTCTCGGGAGCGGTCCCGTCCTCGGAGGCTGCGGTGACCGAGGAGTCGAGCCCGGTGATCTCGCCGTCGGCCGCGGTCAAAGTGCCTGTGCCACCAGCGTTTCCGACCGCGGTCACCTGAGAGCCCACGTCCACCCCATCGGGGTCGGGCTTGATCGTCGTCAGACCGGAGGCACCGGCGAGCTGGATGAGCGCGACGTCCTGCGTCGGGTCGGCACCGACCACGGTCGCCTGGTACGTCTGTCCGGTCTGGGCGACAGTGACCCGGATCGAACCCGAGCCCTGGACGACGTGGTAGTTCGTCAGCACCTGGCCGTTCGAGGTCAGGACCATGCCGGTGCCGGCGGCCTGGCCGTGCTGGTACGGCAGCACCGTGTCGATGAGCACGACACCGGCGGACTCGGCCGCGGTGGCCGGCTGCGACGTCGCGCCCGCTCCGAAGCTGCCCGAGCTGCCCGAGCCGTAGGGGGACTCCCACGACTGCGCGCCGGAGCCGCCCTGGGACGAGGACGAGCCCCAGTCCCGCAACGTGGGTGCGCCGGTCGAGTGCCCAGCGGCCAGGGCCGGCGAGGCAGCGGCCAGGCAGACGAGCAGCGCGGTGGCTGCGCCGAGCGCGCCACGTCGGAGCCGTCGGCTGTGGGCGGGAGATGTGGAGGGGCTGTCAACCGACTGCGTGACGGCCGCGGCGTTGCCTGTGGGTTCCATCGTTGCTTCCTTCAAGACGTACCGGATCTGCTGAGATGAGTTGACCAAGGGCGCCCATGAGGTGTCTCTGGGACAGCCATGAGTTGGTTGTGAGTCGGCCCGTCGGCGTCGGCGTGAGGGAGGGGTGACATGGCCGCACGTGGCGGGACGTCGATGACCTTCTCGGCGAGCGCCAGAGAGGCGATCACGGCGATCGAGGAGGCGGCCCGTCGTGCGGGGATGCAGCACCTCTCCGCAGACCCGGCGAGGGGGATCCTGGTCTTCACCTCCGGGAGGACCGTGCTGGCCTTCGGCGAGAAGGTCACGGTCCGGGTGCGCGAGGCCGCGACGGGGACCGTGCAAGTGACGCTGTCGTCGGACCTCCAGTTCGGCCTGACCGGCTGGGGTCGCAAGGGAGCCGGCCGGGACCGGATGTCCAACGCCTTGGTCCAGCTCCTTCCGCCAGCCCGGTGACCGGACCCCAGACGATCCACCGAGGAGCAGCACGTGCCACACATCCAACGTTTCGACCATGTCGGCATCACCGTCGCGGACCTCGACGCGGTGACGGCGTTCTTCGTCGGGCTGGGTCTCGAGGTCGAGGGACGGACTTTCGTCGAAGGCGAGTTCGTCGACACCGTCACCGGCATCCCGGACGTGCGCACCGAGATCGTCATGCTCCGGCCGCCCGCCGGCGGGACCATGCTCGAGCTCTCGAGCTTCGTCCGGCCCGACCACGAGCCCGGGTCCCCGGCCGCGATGGCGAACGAGCTGGGCCTGCGCAACGTGGCCTTCGAGGTCGCCGACGTCCACGCAGCCGTCGACCAGCTGGCCGCGGACGGGTACGGCCTCGTCGGTGGGATCGGCGACTACGAGAACACGTGGCGGATGGCCTACGTCCGCGGTCCCGAGGGGATCATCGTGTCCATAGCCGCGCGCATCGGCTGAGTGCGAGGAATCATGGCTCCATGGACTTCCCGGAGATCTGGCCGCGCCTGAGCCCGTCGAGCCGCTCATGGCTCGTCGAGCACAACGGCGAGCCCCTGCCCGACCAGCTCGTGGCCGAGATCCTCGGCGTCACCGGCGGTCAGGCCAGCGCACAGTGGTGGACCGGCCCCTCGGCGGACGGGCAGACGCAGCTCTCCGACGAGGCGGTCGACTGGATCGAGACCGTCGCCAACGACGAGGACGAGTAGGCCTTGGTCCGTCCCCCCACGGGGCTAGGGTGCCGCCATGGCGGGGTTGACGAAGGACGAGCAGAGCCAGCTGGAGACGGTGGTGGCCCGTCGCCTCGGAGTGCGCTCGAACGCCAAGGTGCTCGTCGCGGCATACCTCGACGCCATGGAACGCAACGCGTACTCCCGAACCGTCGAGTCGGGGCCCGTCCCCACCAGCCTCGTGGCCGAGCGCTCCGCCATCCTGGTCGAGATCAGCCGCCAGCTCGGCCGGGTCATCGAGGACTTCGAGATCCAGGCCCTCTTCCGCGTGACGCCACGACAGGCCGGCAGCATGCGGGCAACGTTGCTCGCCACCTACAGCGACGACGCCGACGCGCTGACCCTCGCGTGGTCGATGCGCGGCGCCCGGCAGCTGGGTCGCCTGACCGTCGACGGTCTCAACGGCACCAAGGTCACCCTGGAGTCGGAGGACCGTCGCGACGCCCTCGTCGCCTATGCGGGTCGCACGGGTGTCGAGGTCCGGGTCGTCACCGATGACGATGCTCATCCGTGGGCTGTCGTCCTGGGCGACGACTTCCCGAAGGCCGACCTCCCCGCCAAGAAGTGACCCCGACCCAGGCCACCACCATGGCGGCACTGCTCGGTGGGCCAGCCGCCCTGGGGGTCGCGGCCGTGCTCGGTTACGCCCGAGGGGTCCTGTCGGCGCCGGCTCGTGATCCGGGTGCGGGCTGGCGCATCGTCGGGATCGGCGTCGTCCTCGTCGTCTGGTTCGTCGTGTTCCTGCTCCTCAGCACCGGCGACGTCGTCCGTTACTGGACGGGCGGGGGCAGCGTCGCGCCGGAGTATGTCGCGCTGACCACAGCCTGGGTGGTGGGGATCGGCCTGCTCGTCGTGACCCTGTGGAACGCCCGCCGAGCCGCTCGCTATCTCTCCGAGAGCTACCGAGCCGGCGAGTGGCCGCGACCTGTCAGGTTCCTGCGCTGGCTCTTCCGACTCTGAGACCCGTGTCAGGGGCGTCCTCCCTCAGACCGGGATCGGGCGGCGCGCTGTGCGAAACTCCGACAGATGGACACGCTCTCGGGTGACTTCGCTCTGACGACCGACGAGCTGCGGGCGGTCGCCGCGTATGCCGTGGCGTGCGCCGAGCCCGCCCTCGTGATCTTCGCGAAGGCCCATCCCGACGACCCGCGCCCGGCGGCGGCTCTCGAAGCCGCGCGCGTCTTCGCCGAGGGAGCGCCTCGGTCCCGCCTCCAACGGACCGCCGCGGCCGACGCCCACCGCGCGGCCCGGGACGCCACGACCGAGCCCGCCCGGCACGCAGCGAGCGCTGCAGGGGATGCCGCCGCCGCGGCATACCTCCATCCCCTGGCCAAGGCGACGCAGGTGCGCCACATCCTCGGGGCCGCGACCCACGCCGCCCGGGCGGCCGAGCTCGCGCGGGGCGACGACCCGGTGGTCGCGGAGTACGTCGTCACCGCCGCCGCAAAGCGGGCCACGCCGGCCGTCCTCGACGTGCTGGGCCGCTATCCGCGAGCACCCAAGGGGCGCAGCCGGATCGCGGTTCTCATGCAACGGCTCGACAGCCTGCTCCGCGACCCTCCCCCGACGCCGCGCGTCGTCGACGACCCCGGGCCGTTCTTCCACGGGACCAGAGCCGACGTGCGTCCGGGCGACCTGCTCACCCCGGGCTGGCGCTCGAACTACGGCTCGCAGCGCCAGTCCAACCACATCTACCTCACGGCCACGCGCGCGGGCGCGCCGCTGGCCGCCGAGCTGGCCCGCGGCGAGGGGCCAGGACGGGTCTACCGGGTCGAGCCCCTCGGCACGATCGAGGACGACCCGAACGTCACCGACAAGCGCTTCCCCGGCAACCCGACCCGCTCCTACCGGACGACCGAGCCGCTGCGGGTCCTCGAGGAGATCACGGGCTGGGAGCGGCCTCCGCAGGAGATGGTGCAGCACATGCGCGAGCGGATGGCCGAGCTCGCCGAGCTCGGGATCGAGGCGATGGACGACTGACGGCGGTGGGCCCCGCGCCCCGCGGCCGGGACTGCGACGGCACTCCTAGGGGACGAGGATGGCGCGCCCACGCACCCGACCGGCCTCGAGGTCGTCCATCGCCTCGTTGACGGCGCCGAGCTCGTACGTGCGGGTGTGCATGCTGACCTTGCCTGCAGCGTTGAGGGCCATGAGCTCGACCAGGTCGTTGTAGGAGCCGACGAGGTTGCCGATGACGTTGCGCTCGGTGGAGATGACGTCGATCGCCGGGATCTCGATCGTGCCGCCGTAGCCGATGACGAAGTCGCTCCCGGCCCGCCGCGTCATGGCCCAGGCCTCGGTCTCGGCGCCCTGCTCGCCGACGAAGTCGAGCACCACCTCGGCGCCGTTGCCGTCGGTCATCTCGAGGACCTTCGCCACGTGGCTGCCGTCGGCGAGGACCATCTCGTCGGCGCCCATCTCCGCCGTGAGGGCGAGCGCCTCCGGGTTCGGGTCGAGGACGACGATCCGGGTGGCGCTCATGGCGCGCAGCGCCTGGATCCCGATGTGCCCCAGGCCTCCCGCGCCGATGACCACGCACGTCGATCCCGGGAAGAGCAGCGGGACTGCCTTCTTCACCGCGTGGTATGCCGTGAGGCCGGCGTCCGCGAGCGCCGCCACGGCGGCCGGTTCGATCCCCTGGGCGAGCTTGACGACGGACCGGGCCGAGGTCCGGATCCGTTCGGCCATGCCACCGTCCGTGTCGATGCCCGGGAACTGGCTCGCCATGCAGTGCACGTCGTCACCAGCGCGGCAGGCCCGGCAGAAGCCGCACGTGACGAGCGGGTGCAGGATGACCGCGTCGCCGGGCGCGAGGTGATCGACCGCGGAGCCGACCTCGCGCACCCATCCGGCGTTCTCGTGCCCCAGCGTGTAGGGCAGGGTGACGTTGCTCTTCGGCGCCCACTGTCCCTCGACGATGTGCAGATCGGTCCGGCACAGACCGGCGCCGCCGATGTCGACGATGACATCCAGCGGACCCGCGAGCGTCGGCTCCGGGACCTCCTCGACCACAGGACGCCGGGTGTACTCGTGCAGTCGGACCGCCTTCATGACCTCTCCTCGCGTGGTGGGGAAGCGGTGACCGTCTGGGCCGCCTGAGGAGAGCCAAGCACCGCGGCGTCCGGTTGGCCAGAGGCGGCAAAACCCTGCCGCACGGATTTGCCGGGTGCGACAATCCCCATGTCGCCCTTGCAGACACCACCCACGGAAAGTGAAGGGGAGCTCCATGTCGCGCACTCCGGAAGAAGTCTTCGCACACCACGGGCAGGTCCTGGGGGCGGGCGACCTGGAGGGCATCCTCGAGGACTACAGCGAGGACTCGCTCTTCATCGTGCAGGGGAAGGTCCTTCGAGGACTGGACGGGGCCCGGGAGGTCTTCACCCAGCTGCTCAGCGACGTCCCGAACGCTGACTGGAGCCTCTCCACCACCTTCGCCGACGACGTCCTCTACCTCGAGTGGTCTGCGACCGGGGAGGGGTTCAAGGTCGAGGACGGCATCGACACCTTCGTCTTCGCCGACGGCAAGATCCGCGTGCAGACGGTCGTCTACCACGTCCAGCACGGCTGAGGTCGCTGTCTCGCTCGCAGGCTCCGGGGCCGGTCACCGCAGCACGAGGGCCAGTGATGCGCCGACGATGAGGACCGACTGGAGGCTGTGCACGATGATCCCGAGCCAGGCGCTCTCGTAGCGACGGGACGGGTAGGCCAGCGCCAGGGTGTCGAGCAGCGCCTTCGGGATCGCCCACGGCATGTGCAGGTGGTAGAGCGCGAAGAGGAGCCCGTTCGCCAGCCAGTCGGCTCGCCCGAAGACGCCGCGCATCCGCGGAAGCAGCAGGCCGCGGAAGAGCAGCTCCTCGCCGAGCACCGTGTTGAAGACCGTCATGACGACGATCGCGGCGAACCACGGCCAGTTCCCGGAGAGGAACTCGTGCCCGTTCGTCGACCGCAGGAACGCGCCCAGGTCGCGACCGGCCGGGACGTGCAGTGACGGCAGGAGCTGCTCGAGACCGACGACGAGCACCGCTGGGAGCAGCACCCACCACACGCGCCCACCGACGCGGCCGGTGCGCGGACTGCGGGGCCGGTGCAGCCACAGCGCGTCCGCGACGGCACGCCACCGCAGCGTCCCGGTCTCGCGCCGCACGAGCACCAGCACCAGCACGCCCTGCCAGACCAGGCCCACGGTCAGGCAGGCCACCAGCGCCCGCGGCCACGCGGTCGGACCGTCCAGCTGCGCCGCGAGTGCCGGGGCCACGAGCCAGGACAGCGCAGCCATCGGCAGCGCCGCCGCAGCCCAGACGCCGAGGATCCGGTGCAGGTCGTACTGGCGCGGCGTCACCGCACCCGCGGACGACCGGGTCGCGACCACCGACGTGTTGGAGTGGGACATGTTGACCTCCTCAGGCTCGCTCAGCAGGATGCGCGCCGGCGACTCGGTCCCACATCCGGGATCACCCTGACGTCCCTCCTGAGCCGACCCCGAGCAGTCACGTTCGGGTGCCCTACGTGGCGGTGATGTCCGATCATGGGGTGGTGCCCACCCCAGAGCTGGACAAGGCCGCGATCCTCCTCGCCCTGCACGCCGGTCCCGGCTTCGTGCTCCCGAACGCCTGGGACCCTGGCTCGGCCCGCATCCTCGAGCAGATCGGCTTCCCGGCCATCGCGACGACCAGCGCGGGCATCGCGTGGTCCTGCGGAGTCCCGGACGGTGAGGCCCTGGATCGCGACACGATGCTCGAGCACGTCGGCCGCATCGTGGCGGCCGTGGGCGTGCCCGTGACCGCCGACCTCGAGGCCGGCTACGGCGACACCTCGGCCGACGTCGGGCGCACCGTGGCTCTGGCCGCGGAGGTCGGGGCGGTCGGCGCGAACATCGAGGACGCCAGTGACGGTGGGCTGTTCGGCATCGAGGAGGCCGTCGACCGCCTCGCGGCCGCCCGGGCCGCCGCCCCGAGCGGCTCCTTCGTGCTGAATGCCCGCACCGACACCTACTTCGTCGACCCGAGCCTCCCGGGTCGCGACAGTGACGACCTGTTCGCGCAGACGGTCGAGCGGGCGAGCCGCTACCTCGACGCCGGGGCCGACTGCGTCTTCGTCCCCGGCGTCGTCGAGGAGGACACGATCCGGCGACTCGCGGCAGCCATCCCCGGCCCGCTCAACGTGGTGGCAGGGCTGGCCAGCACCATCGACGCGCGCACGCTCTTCTCGCTCGGTGTCAGACGGGTCAGCCTGGGCGGCAGCCTCGCCCGGGCCGCCCTCAGCCTGGTCGAGCGCGCCGGACGGGAGCTGCTCGACACCGGCACCCTCGGCTTCCTCGACGGTGCGATCGGCTACGCCGACCTGCAGCGACGCTTCAGCCGGTGACCGCTCCGCTCTGCGGGCGCCGTCAGGCCCGCAGGACCTTGTCCATCGCCTTGCCCTTGGCCAGCTCGTCGACGAGCTTGTCGAGGTAGCGGATCTTCTGCATGAGCGGGTCCTCGACGTCCTCGACGCGAACGCCGCAGACCACGCCCCTGATCTCCGAGACGTTCGGGTTGAGGTGGGCCTGGGCGAAGAAGTCCTCGAAGGTCGTCCCGTCCTCGAGATGCCGGCCGAGCGCCTTCTCGTCGTAGCCCGTCAGCCACTCGATGACCTCGTCGAGCTCGGCCTTGCTGCGCCCCTTGCGCTCGACCTTGTTCACGTAGGCGGGGTAGACCGACGCGACGGACGTCGTGAAGATGCGATGCGCCATCCCTCGAGGGTAGCCACGAGCGGTGACGGGGAGGCCCCGGTCCGGCGATTCTCGGTGGCCGGACCCGGTCGCCTGCGGCACGATCGGGAGCCCAACCCTTCTGCCAGAACGGTTCTCGTATGAGCATCACGGTGTCCGTCCGCCCCCTCCAACTCGGCGACGACGCAGAGCTGGCTGGGGCGTATACCGTCGAGTCGGCTGCGACGAGCCACGTCCGTGCCGGCTGGGTGCCGTTGGGAGAGTCCGCTCGCCTCGCGGCGTGGCGAGCCGACAACGGGTGGCATCGTCTCCTCGTCGGAGCCTTCGACGGCACCGACCTCGTGGGCGTCGCCTCGGCCCAGACGGCCCACGACACTCCCGACACGTGCTGGGTCGACGTCGTGGTGCACCCTAGAGCCCAACGACGCGGCGTCGGTCTGCGTCTGGCGCGGTCGGTCGAGGACAGCGCCCTGCCCGACGTGAGCCGTTTCGTCGCCAGCGCCTACCGGCCCACGTCCGCCGCGGTCGACGAGCTCGTCGAAGGCTTCGCCCGGCGCCTCGGCTACCAGGTCGCCACGACGGAGACCGTGGTCGAGCTCGATCTGGTCCACGCCGAGCTGCAGGCCGGCGCGACCGGCCACCCCACGGCATACGCGATCTCGACGCACGTCGATGGCGTCCCGCACGAGCTGCGCGCCCAGGTGGGCGTGCTCAAGGGACTCGTCGACGCGGAGGCGCCCAACGGCGAGCTCGACTGGCAACCCACCCCGGTCAGCGTGGAGGAGTACGCCGCCGAGATCGCGCTCGCGCAGGAGCAGGATCGCACGACGATCGAGTCCGTCGCCCTCGGCCCGGACGGCGCCGTCGTCGCCTGGACCGGCGTCGTCGTGGCGGCCGACGCTGCCCGCGCGGCGCAGATCGAGGGGACGCTGGTCCTGGCAGAGCACCGCGGACACGGTCTCGGGAGGGCGGTCAAGGTGGCGTCGCTGCGCGCCTGCCGCGAGCACGGTCGCGCATCCCGGGTCCGGACGAGCAGCGACGACGAGAACGTGTGGATGCGCCGGATCAACGCCGACCTCGGCTTCGTCCCCGTCGAGTCCGAGGTGATCGTGCACCGACGCCGCTGATCGTCGCGTCCGCGGACGCCGATCGTCCGGGATGGGCCCTACCGTCGTTCCCATGGCCATCGCCCGCTACCCCAGCCTCGTCATCGACTGCCCCGACGCCACCGGGCTCGCGACCTTCTACGGCACCCTCCTCGACTGGACGGTCAAGACGTCCGACGGGTGGGGCGAGATCCGTGACACCACCGGTCAGTGCATCTGCTTCCAGCAGGTCGAGGGGTTCACGCCGCCGCAGTGGCCGGGCCAGGACGTGCCGCAGCAGATGCACCTCGACGTCATGGTCGAGGACCTCGACGAGGCCGAGCCGGCCGTGCTGGCCCTCGGTGCGACGAAGCACGCGCACCAGCCCGGCACGTCGTTCCGCGTCTTCCTCGACCCCGCCGGCCACCCCTTCTGCCTCTGCGTCGACTGACAGCAGCCGTGGGCGAGCGGCGCCTGGTCAGCTGATCCGGGCGAGGTCCACGGTCCAAACCGGGTTGCCCGGCACGGTCGTGACCCGGGCGTCGCTCGCGACGCGCGTCGCGGGCTGGATGAGGGGGACGAACGGGCTGCGCGCATTCATCGCGAGCTGCCACGCGGCATACGCCCCAGCCCGGTCGTCACCGACGGAGTCGCCCGCGGTGTCGGTGAGGTCGTCGATCGTCCGGTCGGTCCCGCGGGCCCAGCCGGCGCGGGAGCCGAGCAGCTCGCCGGGGGCGAACGCGAGGTAGTTCTCGGGGTCCGGGTAGTCCGGGCTCCAGCTCCACAGGCTGAACGCGCTGCGCCCCGCCCGGTAGGCGGCGATCGCCTGGGCGGCCGGCGCCGGGTTGAGCTGGACCTTGATGCCGACCTCGGCGAGCTGGGAGCGGACGGCCACCGCGAGCGCACTCGCCGGGATGCCCTGGATCGGCAGGTCCACGGCATACGACAACGGGACCGGCTGACCCTTGTAGCCCGACCGGCGCAGCGCCGCCTTCGCGGCCACGAGGTCGCGGGCGGGCACGAGCGGCAGCGTCACGACCGGCGTGGGCTTGCCGTTCGCCCCGGTCGTGGAGGCATCCGTCGGCGTCGCCGAGGAGCCGGACGACGACGGGACCGGGGTCGCTGGGGAGGTGGTCGACGACGGGGCCGGCGTGCCGGTGCTGGTGCCGCCGGTGCCGTCCGGGGTCGCGGTCGGCCCCGGTTTGGGTGCCAGGTCCTCGAGCGCTCCGACAATGCCCTCGGGGATGAGCCCGGCCGCGGGGGTCGAGCCCGACGCGACACGGCTCAGCGCGTCCCGGTCGATGCCGCGCCGCACCGCATCGGCGAAGTCGGGGTTGGCGGTCCACGCGTTGAGGGCCGGGTTGCGCCCGAGGGCGAGGTAGACGAGCGAGCTCGAGCGCATCGTCGTGACCCTGACGGCCGAGGCGGGCGCGGTCGCCGACGTCGGCGCAGTCTGCGAGGCCGGCGCGGTCTGCGAGGCCGCCGGCCGAGTGCCGACCGCGGCGGCCTGGCCGGGTGAGAGGTCGAGGGCGACGTCGACGCCGCCGGACCGCAGCTCGGCAAGCTGGTGGTCCGCGTCGAGGTTGCGCACGATGATCTCGGGGAAGGCGGGCTTGGGCCCCGACCACAGCGGATTGGCTTGCAGCCGAACCTCGGTCGTCCCGCGGACGCTCTCGATGACGTAGGGACCGGAGCCCGCGGAGTGCTGCGAGAGGTAGGCGCTCGCGGTGTCACCGGGTCCGATGGTGCCGCCGTGGGCCTTGACGGCCGTCGAGTTGAGGATGCCGAACGCCGGGTTGGCGAGGATCGCCGGAAGGGCGAAGTTCGAGCCTGCCGAGGTGAGCGTGAAGGTGCGGTTGTCGACCTTGGTCAACGTGATCGCGCCGATGATCGACGCGGTCGGACCCGACAGCCCCTTCGCGCGCTCGAGGGTGAAGAGGACGTCGTCGGTCGTGACGGGCGTGCCGTCGGAGAAGCGGAGCCCCTTGCGCAGGCGCAGGGTGAGCCAGCGGCCCTCGGGCGAGAGCGTGTACTCGGCCATCCCCGGCACGACCTTCGTCGGGTCGGCGGGGTCGAGGCTCGTCAGGGTCTGGTAGAGGGCGTGCGTCAGCATCGCTCCACTGCGGTCGAACTGGCGGGTCGGGTCGAGGGTCGAGTGGTCGAAGACGGCGCCGACGACGAGCGGCGCCGAGGCGGTCGCGGGTGCCGTCGCGCTGCCCGGGGTCGTGCCCGATGCCCTGCCCGACGTCGTGGCCGAGGAGAGCGGCCCCGCTGACCCGGCCGTGCAGGCGGCCGCCGACGCCACCGTGAGCACGCCGATCGCCGCCACCGTCGTGGGGCGGACGAGACGTCGACGCATGGACTTCCTTCGGGGGCGCCCGGCACGGGGCCGGACTGGGACTGCGGCAGGCACGGGGAGCGGGACGGGAGCGGGACGACAGGTGGCGCCGACGGCGACCCGGAGCACCGCTGTCCGTCTCCGGAGTCTAGCCGCCGCCTGCGGCAGCGCTCACTGGCGCGGCGCTGGGCGCGAGCACGAGGTAGGCCTGCGCGACGAGCAGGATCCCGATGGCGACCCACTTGCCGGTGGGCAGCTCCACCCCGTAGCGCCACCGGTCGACGAGGACGAGCCCGACCTGGAGCATGACGATCCAGCCCATCGTGACGAGGGCGAGCTCGGCGTACCTCAGCGACGACGCATACACCCAGAAGAGGACGAGGAAGACGCCTGCGCCGAGGACGAGACCCCGGGCGCTCCCGTTCTGTGCCCACTCCTTGGCGAAGAGCGCGCCCGCGAGGTCGAGCGCGGCGAGGCTGACCATGGCGATCGTCGCGACGACGGGCACAGGCCACGCCTCGGGCATCCTGATGAGGGGGAAGACGTCGGTGACGCTCATGGTGGCCACGTCCTTGGTCGGTCGGGCCGGCTCGGCCAGCGGGCCCTTCACCTCAGAGGGCACTCCCGAGCGCGGTGATACCGCTCAGGCGCCGACGTAGGCCGCCAGGTGCTCACCGGTGAGCGTGGCGCGGCCCGCGACGAGCTCGGCGGGCGTCCCCTCGAAGACGACGTTGCCGCCGTCGTGGCCGGCGCCCGGACCGAGGTCGATGATCCAGTCGCCGTGCGCCATGACCGCCTGGTGGTGCTCGATGACGACCACCGACTTGCCGGACTCGACGAGCCGGTCGAGCAGGCCGAGGAGGTTCTCGACGTCGGCGAGGTGCAGGCCGGTCGTCGGCTCGTCGAGGACGTAGACGTCGCCCTTCTCGGCCATCTGCGCGGCGAGCTTGAGGCGCTGGCGCTCCCCGCCGGACAGCGTGGTGAGGGGCTGCCCGAGGGTGAGGTAGCCGAGACCGACGTCGGCGAGCCGCGTCAGGATCGTGTGGGCGGCCGGGGTGCGGGCCTCGCCGTCGGCGAAGAACTCCAGCGCCTCGGTGACCGGCATGGCGAGCACCTCGGCGATGTTGCGTCCGCCCAGCTCGTAGTCAAGCACCGCGGCCTGGAAGCGCCGGCCCTCGCACTCCTCGCACGTCGACTCGACGGTCGCCATGACACCGAGCTCGGTGTAGATGACGCCGGCGCCGTTGCACGCCGGGCACGCGCCCTCGGAGTTGGAGCTGAAGAGCGCGGGCTTGACGCCGTTGACCTTGGCGAACGCCTTGCGGATCGGCTCGAGCAGGCCGGTGTAGGTCGCCGGGTTGCTGCGGCGCGAGCCCCGGATCGCGCCCTGGTCGACGACGACGACCCCCTCGCGCTTGGCCAGCGACCCGTGGACGAGCGAGCTCTTGCCGGAGCCGGCGACGCCGGTGACGATGCACAGCACCCCGAGCGGGATGTCGACGTCGACGTCGCGCAGGTTGTGCGTCGACGCTCCGCGGATCTCCATCGCCCCCGAGCCCTGGCGCAGGGCCTGCTTGAGGCTGACCCGGTCGTCGAGGTGGTGCCCGGTGATGGTGTCGCTCCGGCGCAGCGCCTCGACGGTGCCCTCGAAGACGACCTCGCCACCGGCGGTGCCGGCTCCTGGTCCGAGGTCGACGACGTGGTCGGCGATGGCGATGGTCTCCGGCTTGTGCTCGACGACGAGGACCGTGTTGCCCTTGTCGCGCAGCTGGAGCAGCAGCGAGTTCATCCGCGCGATGTCGTGCGGGTGCAGGCCGATCGTCGGCTCGTCGAAGACGTACGTCACGTCGGTGAGTGAGGAGCCGAGGTGCCGGATCATCTTGGTGCGCTGGGCCTCTCCCCCGGAGAGCGTGCCGGCCGGGCGGTCGAGCGAGAGGTAGCCCAGGCCGATCTCGGCGAACGAGTCCAGCAGGTGCTGCAGCCCGCGCAGCAGCGGCGCGACCGACGGCTCGTCGACGTCGCGCAGCCACTCGGCGAGGTCGCTGATCTGCATCGAGCAGAGCTCGGCGATGTTCTTGCCCCTGACCTTCGAGGACAGCGCCTCCTTGGACAGGCGGGTGCCCCGGCAGTCCGGGCACGTGGTGAAGGTGACCGCGCGCTCGACGAACCGCCGCACGTGCGGCTGCATCGCGTCGAGGTCCTTGGACAGCATCGACTTCTGGATCTTGGTGAGGACACCCTCGTAGGTGAGGTTGACGCCCTCGACTTTGATCTTCTCCGGCTCGCCGTAGAGCAGCTTCTGCCGCTGCCTGTCGGTGAACTTCGCGATCGGCTTGTCCATGGGCAGGCCGGCACCGCTGAAGATCCGGCCGTACCACCCGTCCATGCTGTAGCCGGGGACGAGCAGCGCGCCCTCCGAGAGGGACTTGGACTCGTCGTAGATGGCGGTGAGGTCGAAGTCGTTGATCGACCCCATCCCCTCGCAGCGTGCGCACATGCCGCCCTGGTAGACGGCCTCGCGGACGATCGAGGTCTCCGTCCGGTTGCCGCGGTCGGTCTTCATGACGCCGCTCGCGACTCGGGTGGGGACGTTGAAGGCGAAGGCGGTCGGCGGTCCGATGTGTGGGGTCCCGATGCGGCTGAAGAGGATCCGCAGCATGGCGTTGGCGTCGGTCGCGGTGCCGACGGTCGAGCGGGGGTTGGCCCCCATGCGCTCCTGGTCGACGATGATGGCCGTCGTCAGTCCCTCGAGGTGGTCGACGTCGGGCCGGGCCAGCGACGGCATGAAGCCCTGGACGAAGGCGCTGTAGGTCTCGTTGATCATCCGCTGCGACTCGGCAGCGATCGTGGAGAAGACGAGCGAGCTCTTGCCCGAGCCCGAGACGCCGGTGAAGGCCGTGAGCCGGCGCTTCGGCAGCTCGAGGCTGACGTCCTTGAGGTTGTTCTCCCGGGCCCCCTGGACCCGGATCGTGTCGTGGACGTCGGCGGGGTGCGACCCCCGCGACGGGCCGGATGCGGTGCGCGCGGCGGCGCTCTTCGTCTCCATGCGACGTACGCTACGGCGCCCCGCCGACCCACGGGGCCGTCCCGGCCGGGGTCAGGCGAACTCGGCGACGAACCGGCGCAGGACGTCGTGCGCGGCCGACGCGTCGGCGGCGCGGACGACCTCGATGATCGCGTCCTGCTCGTCCGGCCGGAAGTAGCCGAGGTGGGCGTAGGCCCGGATCCGTTCGACGAAGGCCTCGGCCTCGAGCTCGGGATGGAACTGCGTGACCCAGGCGCACGGCCCGACCCGGTACCCCTGCACCGGGCACGCGTCGCTGGTCGCCACGACGACGGCGCCCGGCGGCGGCTCGGTGGCCGCCTCCTTGTGCCCGACGAACGCGGCGAAGACCTCGGGCAGCGACCCGAAGATCAGGTCGTCACGACCCGCCGCGGTGACGCGCACGGTCGTCGTGCCGACGGGCTCGCCGTAGGTCCGGTCGACGACGCCGCCGAGCGCGAGGCTCGTCACGCCCACGCCGTAGCAGAGCCCGAGAAAGGGCACCTGGCGCGCCACGAGCTCGCGCACCAGCACGGTCAGCTCCCCCTCGACGCGCCGCTCGGTGGGCGACTTCGCCGAGTCCGGCTCGCTCACGGTGAACGGGCTGCCGCCCAGCACGACGCCGGCGTATGCCGTCACGTCCAGGGGCAGGACGGGTCCCTCCTCGAGGCGCACGTGCACGACGGCGTCTGCGCCGAGGCCGGTCAGCCGCAGGAACGCCGCCCGTTCCTGCTCGGCCAGCGCGTCGTCGACGCGGGAGGTGAGCAGCAGGAAGGGGCGCCCGATCACGGGAGCAGGTCGTCGAGGTAGAGCGGCAGCATCGCCCACCACGTCGGCCAGTCGTGGTCGTAGGCGCTGCCCCAGTCGTCGACGCGGTTGGGGATGCCCTTGCTCCCGAGCACGTGGGCGACGGCAAGCGACTCCCCGACGTCCTCCCACCGCCCACTGCCCGAGGCCAGCACGACCATCCGGGTGCGCAGCAGGTCGAGGGACGGGCCCTCGAGGCCGGGCAGGAAGCGCAGCGGCGAGCTGAAGTAGAGGTCGTCGTTGACGTGGCCGCCGAGGAACTTCTCGATGGCGTACGTCCCGCTCATGCAGACCGCCGACTGGACGAGCTCGGGGTAGCGACAGGTGATGGCGAGGGCGTTGAAGGCGCCGATGGACGAGCCGGCGACGGTGACCGGGACGTGGTGGCCGCCGAGGTCGGAGTGGATCGCCGGGATCACCTCGCGGGCGATCGTCTCGTGGAAGGCGTTGAAGAGGGCGAGGCGGTGCTCGACGGTGCCGCGGTGCTGGGCCAGGGCGCGGCCGGCGACGCTGTCGACGGAGTAGACCTTGGCCCGGCCCGCGGCGATGAGGGGCTCGAGGTGGGCGATCAGGTGGTGCCGCTCGACCTCCTCCGCGTCACCGCCCGCGGTCGGGAAGAGCAGCACGGGCGCGCCGTAGGTGCCCCACCTCGCAACGCTGATGTCCTGGCCCAGACGGTCGGAGTACCACCGGTCGGTCATCTTCATGGATTGCCTGCCCTCTCAGTTGCATTCACTCGTAGACGAACTTCTGGGGTCCGGGGAAGATCCAGGACAGGCCGTCGCCGAGCCGGTCGCGCCAGTTCTCCCAGTTGTGGCCGTCGCGCGACTCCGTGTAGCGCACTGTCATGCCGGTCTGGCGGAAGACCGGGACCATCGACCGGTTCGGGCTGATGAGCGGCTCGTAGACGCCGCACGACATGAAGATCCGGTCGACGACCGCGGTCGGCTTCTCCCGGAAGCGGTTGACGAACTTCACGACCGGGTCGAACGCCGGACCGCCGCCGTGCTCGAAGCCGATGTCGGTGAAGACGAGGGAGGCCGACTGGAGCAGCAGCGAGCCGAAGAAGCCGGGATAGCGCACCGCCGTCGAGAGCGAGGCGACGCCGCCGAACGAGCTGCCCATGAGGCAGCGCGCCTCCGGGGCGTCGACCAGGGGCAGTCGCTCGGTGAGCATCGGCACGAGCTCGCGCGCGATGAACCGGGCGTGCGGGGCGTGGTTGGGATACTCCTTGAGCCGGTCGCGCGGCGGCACGAAGACCGCGACGAGCGGGTCGATGTCGAGCCGGTGGATGAGGTTGTCGAGGACGGTCTTCATCGCGGCGAACTGGAGGTAGTCGGTGCCGTCGTGCACGACGAGCAACGGGTAGCGCTGCGCCCGGTTGAAGCGGGCCGGCAGGTAGATCTGCACCGGCTGGTCGCGCCGCAGGGCCTTGCTGCGGACCTGCTCCTCGACGAGGGTGCCGGGGCGGGCCTCCGGGTCGACGGCGACCCACTCGGGCACGCGGTAGCCGATCGCCGCGCACACCGACGACGACCCCATCGGGCTGTGGGCCAGACGGGAGTTGAGCGGGTCGTTGAAGCGCTCGTAGTGCTCGCCCTTGCGGATCTCGATCTGGTACTCGACCCGCGACCCCTCGGGCAGCACGGTCGTCACGGCCCAGAGGTCGGACTCACCGATCCTCTTGAGCGGCAACGGGTCCGGCAGACCGACGACCCGGTGCCGCACCCACACCTCGTCGACGTGGCCGCGGTAGAGGAAGGTCGCCCGCTCGCCCTCGACGATCGGGCAGCCGTGGCGCTCGAGGAAGCGGTCGATCATCGGCCCGTCGAGCGGCATCCGATCGCGCAGCAGGTTGATGGCGAGGCGTTCCATGGCACTCATGCGGCGCCCACCACGGACACGTGACCGGTGCGGTCGATGACGCGGGCGCCCGGAGGCAGGTCGGTCGCGCCGTCGGGGAAGCGCACGACGGCGCCGTCGTCCAGGAGCAGCAGCCGGTGCTCACCGAAGCGCCTCGCCAGCACCGACATCCGCTCGTGGTCGTCGAGCTGCAGGCGCCGCTTGGCGTGCGGCAGCGCGATCAGGCCGGGCAGCCGGCCGAGCCCCGTGTCGTGCACCTCGGCCGCCGTGACTCCCTGCGGGGTGAAGTCGTGGAAGAGGACGACCTTGTCCGTCAGCGCCATCGCCCCCGCCGACCAGGCGACGACCGTCTGCTCGCGACTCATCGTCACGTCGAAGAAACGGAGCGTCCAGAGCAGGGTGCGCACGTTGCCGCCGGCGATGACGACGGCCTCGCACTCGTCGAGGATCGCGCCGATCTCGCCCTGGTGCCACCCGACCGTGCCGTTCTCGTCCGACGCCGCGAGGGCACGGGTCGAGCGGTACAGCTCGGCGAGCTGCTCGGCATACCACCGGTCGACGTCGCGCACGGCCTCCATCGCGGCCTCCTCGGCGACCGGACCGACGGCGTGCAGCGAAGTGCGGTGGGCGACCGCCTGCACGGCGTCGATCGCCGCCTGCAGCCGGATGCCGTAGAAGGCGCGCAGCTCGTCCATGCGGTCGCGGAACGCGAGCACCGCCGCGGCGACGTGCCTGTCCTTGGCCAGCACGTCGAGCATCCGGTGGTGCAGCCGGAGGTTGACGCCACGGCCGTCGAGGTGGCCGGCGAGCTCGGCGTCGTCGGACTCGCGCTCCTCCCAGCCGGAGTTGACCATGGCGATGCGCCCGGTCAGCTCGAGGGCGCGCACGGTCGAACCGACCGTCGTCGTGAAGCGTTGCGGCCCGAGCAGGATCGTCGTCGACATCGGCGGGGGCTCAGCCCGCGTGCATGTGGATGGTGCGGCCCACGTCGTCGAGCATGGCGCGCGCCGTGTCGAAGTCGGGGTGGCGCAGACGCACCCAGGCGTTGGCCATGTAGCCCGCCTCGACCGCCTGGGTGCCGTGGCCGACCGGCGGGAAGTGGCCGTCGATGACCCACTCGCCGTAGCGCGACTGGATCTCGTCGATGCCGGTGTAGCCGGTGACCGACCCGTCGCGGTCGGGGCGCAGCGCGACGATGCCCGCGGCATACGTCCGCTTCATCTGCTGCTCGGGGGCGCGGTGGGTGATGACGTGCGCCCACTCGCGGTAGACGTCGACCTCGTTGGCGGCTGAGTAGACGTCCCACGCACCGACGCCCGGCGGCCGGGCACCGATCTCGCTGAACTTGAGGCCCTTCGGGCCGTAGAACCACTCCATGTGCGTGGCTGACGTCTCGATGCCGAGCGCCTCGATGACGCGGCGGCCGAGGTCGCGGACCTCGGCGTAGAAGGCGTTGCCCGGCTCGTCGACGCGGTTCGTCGTGATGAACTGCGGCGAGATCCAGCGGTGGCGCATCGCCTCGAGGACGTTGGGGTAGTAGTGCGTCGCCCAGTCGTGCACGACGTGGCCGTCGAGGGTGATCGTGTCGTAGAAGCCCTCGTGGCCCTCGACGAACTCCTCGATGGCGATCGAGCTCGCGCCCTCGCGGCCGTATGCGGCCAGCGCCTCCTCGAGCTCGTGGTCACTGTCGACGCGGACCGTTCCCTGCGCCCCGGCGCCGGCACGCGGCTTGAGGATGAGCGGGTAGCCCTCGCGCTCAGCGAAGGCGCGCGCCTCGGCGGCGGAGTCGACGGCGGCACTGGCAGCCGTGGGGACCCCGGCCTGGCGCAGCGCCTCCTTCATCGACGGCTTGTCGCGGCACAGCCAGGTCGTGCGCACGCTCGTGCCGGGGATGCCGCACACCTCGCGCACCTGCGCCGCCGGCATCGTGTGCGCCTCGACGGTCGCCTCGAGGGCGTCGATCCACACCTTGCCCTGGAAGTGACGGACGGCCTCGACCATCTGGTCGACGTTCGTCACCGACCCGACGCGGTAGTAGCCGCGAAGCGCACCCAGCACGTCGTCGCCGAGGTGGGCCTCGTCGGACTCGCCGATGCCGTAGACGTTCGCCCCCACCGAGGCGAGCGCGTGGACGAAGCGACGTTGGTTCGCCGGGAACGACGGCTCCACGAAGATGATGTTCACCTCGCCGACGCTATCGGTCAGCCGGAGGGGTCGCCACGGCTGCCGTGTGCCGTCGCGCGGGTCACGCCCGAAACGCATGCGCGGATGGCCGTCCGGGACGAAGATGGAGGTGTCGCATCTCGGGCATCACCTCACCCTCAGGAGGAAGCCATGTCGAGGACCGTCCCGAACCCGGCATCACCCGCCACGAGCCCGGCCGGCTGGTCGGGGCCCCTCGTCGCCCTGGGCATCCTGTCCCTCGTCCTGGGCGTGATCGTCCTCGTCTGGCCCGAGGCGACCCTTCTCGTCGTGGCGATCACCTTCGGACTGCAGCTCATCGCGGCCGGGGCCGTGCGCCTCTCGGTCAGCCGGGACCTGCCGAGCGATCCGGGCTGGCTCCGGCCGGTCTCGATGGGGCTCGGGGTGCTCTCGATCGTCGCCGGTGTGATCTGCCTCTTCCGACCCAACGCCTCGCTCTTCGTCATCGCGATCTTCATCGCGATCGGCTGGATCGCCGAGGGCATCGCGGCCCTGGCCCAGGGTTTCGGCTCGGACCGCACGACCGGCACCCGCGTCTTCCTCATCGTCTGCGGCGTCGTGTCGATCATCGCCGGCCTCGTCGTGGCGATCTTCCCCGGGTCCTCGCTCGTGCTGCTCGCCCGGCTCGCGGGCATCATGCTCATCCTCATCGGCATCGCGGAGATCGTCGCGGCCTTCATGGCCCGTCGCGCCGCCGGCACGGGAAGCACGGGCAGCCGGCCGGCACCCGCCGCGGCCTGACCGCATACGACCGCGTGGACGTTCGCACCCCCGGGAGGGGGCGCGACCGTCCACGGTGGGGTCAGGACAGCCCAGGTCAGGACTGCGGCGGCAGGTCCTCGAACTCGTAGATGCGGCGGACCTCCACCGACACCTCCTCGAAGAGCGACATGAACCGCTGAGCGAGCTCGAGGGCCTGCTCCTTGCTGTCGACCTTGACGACGGCGAAACCGCCCACGACCTCACGGGCCTCGGTGAACGGCCCGTCGGTCACGGTGACGCCGCCGCCCTCGGTCTTGCGCAGGACGGCGCCGTCCTTGCTCTGGGTGACGCCCTCGGCGGCGAGCAGCACCCCGGACGCGGCGCACTCCTGCATGAACGCGCCCATCGCGGCCTGGAACTCCGGGCTGGGGTTCGACGCCTCGGGGCGGGACTCGTCGATCTTGTGGATCATGAGGTAGCGCATGGCTCTCCTTGCGTGGGTGTCGCGGGGTATCGCGGGGGTATCGCGCGCGTGTCGGGTGCGTGCCGGGTCGGTCCCAGCCTCCACCACGACGTCGAGCCAGGGTGCCCCGACTCGACACGTCCGGGCTCAGAGCCAGCCGCGGTCCTGGGCGACCCTAGCGGCCTCGGCGCGGGTCGAGGTGCCGGTCTTGCCGATGGCCGAGCTGAGGTGGTTGCGCACCGTGCCCTGCGACAGGTGGACGACCCCGGCGATGGCGGCGACCGTGCCGCCGCGCAGCGCCACACCGAGGACCTCACGCTCCCGGTCGGTCAGAGGGTTGGCGCCGTCGACGAGCGACTCGGTGGCGAGGGAGGGGTCGACGACCCGCAGACCGGCGTGCACGCGGCGAACGGCCTCGGCGAGCTGGCGCGCGGGGGTGTCCTTGACGACGAAGCCGGAGGCCCCCGCCTCGAGCGCGCGGCGCAGGTAGCCCGGCCGGCCGAACGTCGTCACCACGAGGGTGCGCACCCCGGGCAGGGCGCTGCGGACGGCGGCCGCGGCGGCGATGCCGTCGACGCCCGGCATCTCGATGTCGAGCAGGCACACGTCGGCGCCGGAGACTCGGGCCGCGTCGACGACCTCGTCGCCCCGGCCCACCTCGGCGACCACCTCGAGGTCGGGCTCGAGCGCGAGCAGCGCCGCGAGCGCCCCACGCACGAGGGCCTGGTCGTCGGCGAGCAGCACCTTGATCGTCTCGCTCACAGCGTCACCTCCAGCACGGTTCCATGACCTTCCGGGCCCGTCTCGAGCGAGAGCCGGCCCCCCGCGGCCCCGACCCTCTCACGCAGCCCACGTATGCCGTTGCCCTCGGGGCGCCCGCCGAGGCCGCGCCCGTCGTCCCGGACGGTGAGCCGGTTCGTCGCGAGCTCGACCCAGCACGTGTCGGCATCGCTGTGGCGCACGACGTTGGTCGTCGCCTCCCGCAGCACCCAGGCGAGCACCGTGCGGTGGCGCGGGTCGACGACACCAGGAGCCTCAGGGACGTGGGCCTCGATCCCGGCGCCTGCGAGGGCCGTCCTCGCGGCGGCCAGCTCGTCTCCGAGCCGCGCCACCCGGAGCCCGCCCACCGTGGCCCGGATCTCGGCGAGCGCCTGACGACTCAGCGCCTGGATCTCGGCCAGCTCCTCCTTGGCCCGTTCGGGGTCGAGGTCGACGAGGCGCTCGGCGAGCTCCGCCTTGACGGTGACGACGGTCAGCGAGTGACCCAGCACGTCGTGCACGTCCCGAGCCACGCGTTCGCGCTCCTCGACGATCGCGAGGTCACGCGACATCCGCTCGTAGTCCTCACCCCGGTCGGCGACGATCCGCACACCGCCCGTCATGACCCCGACGGCGAAGACGATGATCGCCACGCTCCACGTGCCCTCGTCAGGGTCGGCGAGCATGGCCGCGCTGCCGGCGATGACGGTCGCGACGACGCCGAGGGCGATCGCCCACGCGAGCGGCAGCGCGAACATGCCGAAGGCGACGACGAACGGCAGGAAGCCGAGGCTGCCGGCCCCGATCAGCGGTGCCGTCCCGGCGGTGCACCCGAGCAGCACCACGAGGTATGCCGTCGCGTGACGCGTCGTGGCCGCCCCCCGTGGTCGCCGCTCGAGGCCCTGCGACCCGACGACGTAGGTGACCGCGAAGACGACCACGAGCAGCAGTCCGACCACGGTCTGCCACCACGGCCGGGCCACCGTGACGAGGGAGAGCACGGGGAAGACGAGGAAGACGAGCCAGACCCCGCGCACCACCCAGCCGTAGCGCTCCCAGGGATTGCGCCCCGGCGCCCCGCTCGCCGGCTCGGCGAACGGGGTCACGGCACTGACCTGCTCCGTCACTGGCGCTCCCGCCCGCGGCGGACGAGCACCACGGCGAGCACGCCGAAGATCGCGAGCCAGGCGAGCACGTTGACGATCGGCAGCCAGAGCGGGTCACGCGTGCCGTCGGGGAGGTAGCCCTCGGTCAGTGGGTAGCGGGCCAGGGCGGCATACCCGTAGAGCGGGGTCAGCTTCGCGAAGGACAGCAGCGCACCCGACAGCGGGATGAAGAGGTTGCCGAGGAACGCGAAGATGACGAGCGTCCCCGCCGCCGCGCCGACCGCGGCCTCGGAGCGGAAGGCCGTCCCGATGAGCAGGCCGTAGAGCGCGAAGACCGCCGAACCGCCGAGGACGAGCAGGGCGCTGAGGGCCCAGGCCTGCGCCGAGCCCCTGGCGCCCGTGGCGACGCCGAGGGTGAAGGTGAGCAGGACCGGCACGGCGGCGACGGTCATCGCGATGAGCGCCTTCATGGCGATGTAGGACGAGTCGGCCAGCGGGGTGAGCCCGAGCTGGCGACCCCAGCCCTGCTGTCGCTCGACGGCCGCGTTGCCGCCGATGCTCGTCGTCGCGGTGACGGCGCCGTAGGCGGCCATGCTGATCATGACGTACATCGCGACGTTGCCATTGCCGATGCTCGCGTCCTTGGCGTCGACCGTCGCACCGAAGATGAGGTAGAAGAAGGCCGGCAGGACGGCGGTGAAGAACATGCCGCTCCAGTCGCGCGTGATGCGCCGCATCTCGAGCAGGGTGAAGGTGACGTTCATCGGACGAGCTCCTCTGCGTGGTCCTGGTCGTGGTCGTGGGCTCCGGCGCCACGGCCGTCGCGCTCGTCGCCCGTCAGGGTCATGAAGGCCTGCTCGAGGCCGGCGGTGACGATCTCGAGGTCGGTGCCGTCGAGGTCGAGCAGCAGCATCCGCGCCACCGCGTCCGAGTCGGCGGCCGTGACGACCACCCGGGAGCCGCGCTCCTCGACGTCGCGGACGCCGTCGACGGCGCGTAGTCGCGCCACGGCCGCGGCGAGCGAGCTCGACGGCAGGGTCGCCGAGACGGTGCGGCCGCTCGCGCGGGACCGGATCTCGGCCGTCGTGCCGTCCGCGACGATGCGGCCACCGGCGATGAGGACGATGCGGTCGGCGAAGGCGTCGGCCTCTTCGAGGTAGTGCGTCGCGAAGACGACGGTGCGCCCCGCGCTCGCGTCGGCGTGCATGGTGTCCCAGAAGTCGCGGCGGGCCGTCACGTCCATGCCTGCCGTCGGCTCGTCGAGGACGAGCAGCCGCGGGTCCGGCAGCAGGGCCAGCGCGAAACGGAGCCGCTGCTGCTCACCGCCGGAGCACTTGGACACGCGGCGGTCGGCCAGCGCCCTCAACCCCGCGAGGTCGATCACCTCGTCGACGGGGGTGCTGGCGGCATACGTCGACGCGATCATGCGCACGGTCTCGCGGACGGTGAGGTCGCGCAGCAGGCCGCCGGTCTGGAGGACGGCGGAGACGTGGCCGGCGACGACCGCCTCGCGGGGCCGGTGGCCGAAGACCCGGGCCGTCCCGGTCGTCGGCTCGGTGAGCCCGAGCACCATGTCGAGGGTCGTCGTCTTGCCCGCCCCGTTGGGGCCGAGGAATGCGACGACCTCGCCGGGCTCGATGCGCAGGTCGACGCCGTCGACGGCGCGGACCTCCGTGTCGTGCGACCCGCGTCGGGCAGGGAAGGTCTTGACGAGCGAACGCAGCTCGACCGCCGGCGCCCCCGAGGCGCCGGCGACCGATGAGTATGTGGTGGTCATGGCCCCACTCTCCCGCGGCGGGACGTGACGCGTCAGCAGCACGCGTCACGTCCTGCGCATGACAGGTGTCACGGGGACCGGGACCGGACAGACTGTGGGCATGGCCGACTTCGAGGTGCACCTCGACCCCCCGTTGCCCGCCCCGGAGGCGTGGAGACGCATCCTCGACCTACGCGCGCACACCGCGGTCATCCCGCTCACCACGGTGACGGGTGACGCGATGACGGCCGGCGAGCTCGTCGACGGGTCTCGCTTCACCGCCCGGACCGGACTGGGGCCGATGGGCTTCGACGACGTCATGGTCGTCGAGGCCATCGTCCCGCCGACATCGACCTCGGCTGGTCACGCGCGGATCCGCAAGGAGGGCAATGTGGTCCGCGGTGTCATCGACCTGAGGGTGACGCCGACCGCAGTTGGTTCGGCGGTCGTCTGGGCGCAGCGGATCGGGGTGCGGGCGGTGCCGGCGATCCTCGACCCGGTCGTGTCGAGGGTGGCGTGCGCCGCCTACGCCTCGACGCTGCGCCGACTGCTCAGCCGCGGCTGAACCCGTTCAGCGCCAGCCGAGCTCGGGCGCCACGTGCGTCAGGAGGCTCTCGATGACGTGGGCGTTGTAGTCGACACCGAGCTGGTTGGGCACGGTGATGAGGAGGGTGTCGGCGGCCGCGACCGCCTCGTCCTCCGCGAGGTCACGGACGAGCTGGTCGGGCTCACCGGCATACGTCTTGCCGAAACGCGCCGTGCCGCCGTCGATGATGCCGACCTGGTCCTGGCTGGCCGACTCGCGGCCGAAGTACGCCCGGTCCAGGTCGCTCACGATGGGGAAGACGCTGCGGCTCACCGAGACGCGCGGCTCGCGCTCGTGGCCGGCCGCCGTCCACGCATCGCGGAAACGCTGGATCTGCTCGGCCTGCAGGCGGTGGAAGGGCACCCCGGTGTCCTCCGTGAGCAGGGTCGAGCTCATGAGGTTCATGCCCTGCTCAGCCGTCCACTCCGCGGTGGCCCGGCTCCCGGCACCCCACCAGATGCGGTCGCGCAGGCCGGGCGAGTGCGGCTCGATGCGCAGCAGGCCGGGCGGGTTGGGGAACATCGGTCGCGGGTTGGGCTCGGCGAAGCCCCGGCCGGACAGGACGTCGAGGAAGACCTCGGTGTGCTGTCGGGCCATGCCGGCATGGTCGCCGTCGTTCGGCTCGTAGCCGAAGTAGCGGAAGCCGTCGACGACCTGCTCGGGTGACCCCCGGCTGATGCCGAGCTGGAGCCGGCCGCCGGAGATGAGGTCCGCGGCGCCCGCGTCCTCGGCCATGTAGAGGGGGTTCTCGTAGCGCATGTCGATGACCCCGGTCCCGATCTCGATCCGGCTCGTGCGCGCCCCGACCGCGGCGAGCAGCGCGAACGGCGACGCCAGCTGGCGAGCGAAGTGGTGCACCCGGAAGTAGGCACCGTCGGCGCCGAGGTCCTCGGCGGCGACGGCCAGGTCGATCGACTGGAGCAGGGCGTCGGCCGCCGACCGCGTCCCCGAGTGGGGGGACGGGTTCCAGTGCCCGAACGAGAGGAATCCGATCTTCTTCACGTGCGGTCAACAACCGGGGTCGCGACGCTCTTCCCGGACTCCCGTCGACGGCGCCGGACAATCCGGTCCGCCCCCTCGCGCCGAAGCACGAGGCATGATGCGCCTACGACTTGCCCTCAGCGGGATCCTCGCCGCGGTGGCCGGGATCGCCGCCGGCCACCTCGTCGCGGGCTTCCTCGCCCCTGCATCGTCGCCGGTGCTCGCCATCGGGTCGACCGTCATCGACCTGACCCCCACGCCCGTCAAGGAGTGGGCGATCGCAACCTTCGGGACCAACGACAAGCTGATCCTGCAGGGCTCGGTCCTTGTGGTGACGCTCGTCCTCGCCGCCGTGGCGGGTCTGCTCGCCCGCCGCCGGATGCCGCTCGCTGTCGGTCTCATCGTGCTGCTCACCGGGCTGGCCGGTGCCGCTGCGCTGCTACGACCCGCGGCCCGTCCCCTCGACGCGCTGCCGGCCCTCGCCGCCATGGTCGCCGGCGTCGCCACGCTCGTCTGGCTCGCGCGCCTGGCCGGCGCCGCGGGCGACGCCGACCGCGGCGCGGGCCCAGATGCGGGCCTCGGTGCCGATCTCGGCACCCGCTCCGGCGCCAGCCGCCGAGGCTTCGTCGTCGGCGCGCTCGGCGTCACCGCGCTCTCGGTGCTCGCGGCTGTCGGTGGCCAGCTCCGCAGCGGGGCCCAGACGATCAAGAAGGTCGTCCTGCCCGCCGCCGCTGACAAGGCCAAGCCACTGCCGGCCGGCCTCGAGACGAAGGTCCCCGGCATCTCGCCCCTGCGCACGCCGACCGAGAAGTTCTACCGCGTCGACACGAACCTCAGCGTGCCGAAGGTCGACGTCGACAGCTGGACCCTCGAGGTCGGCGGCATGGTCGAGAAGCCCTTCACCCTGACCTTCGCCGAGCTCGCCGCGATGCCGCTCATCGAGCGCGACATCACCATGACCTGCGTCTCCAACGAGGTCGGCGGCGGCTACATCGGCGCCGCCCGCTGGCTCGGCGTCCGGCTCACCGACGTGCTCGACCGGGCCGGCACCAAGGGCAACCCGGACCAGGTGCTGAGCACCGCGGTCGACGGCTTCACCATCAGCACGCCGCTCGGCGTCGTCCGCGACGGACGCGACGCGATGATCGCCATCGGCATGAACGGTGCCCAGCTCAGCGACACCCACGGCTTCCCGGCCCGCCTCATCACGCCGGGCCTCTACGGCTTCGTCGGAGCGACGAAGTGGCTGACCAAGCTCACCCTGACCACGTATGCCGCCGACCAGTCCTACTGGACGAAGCGCCAGTGGGCGACGGACGCCCCCATCAAGACGAGCGCCCGCATCGACACCCCGGCGCCGCTGTCGACGATCAAGGCCGGCACGACCGCCATCGGCGGCGTCGCCTGGGCCCAGCACCGCGGTGTCGGCAAGGTCGAGGTCAAGATCGACGACGGCCCTTGGCAGGCAACAAAGCTCGGGCCCGACGTCGGTGTCGACTACTGGCGCCAGTGGTACGTCCCGTGGGACGCCAAGCCGGGGCTGCACCGGATCTCCGTGCGCGCGACCGACCTCAAGGGACAGGCACAGATCACCGAACGTGCCACGCCGTTCCCCAGCGGGTCGAGCGGCATCCAGGAGGTGGTGGTGACCGTCGCGTGAACGCATACGACCGAGAAACCCGCGAAAAAACTTGTCCGACAAGCAATCCGGAGCCCGAGCGGCCCCGAACCCCCTATGACCGTGCACCACACAGCCACAAGGAGTGACTGACATGAAGAGCATGAAGACCCGTACCGGCCTCGTCGCCCTCGCCATCGCCCTGCCCCTGAGCCTCGCGGCCTGCAGCAGCTCCAGCGACGCCGCGCCCTCCGGTGGCAGCACGCCTGCCGCGAGCACGCCCGCCGACACGATGTCGAACACCCCGTCCGACACGATGTCCTCGTCCGCCTCGATGGACGCCGCATCGGCCGTCTTCGGCCCGGGCTGCCAGGCCGTGCCGAAGGACGGCAAGGGCTCGTTCAACGGCATGGCCACCGACCCGGTCGCGACCGCCGCGAGCAACAACCCGCTGCTCTCGACCCTCGTCACCGCCGTCAAGCAGGCCGGCCTCGTCGACACCCTGAACTCGGCTCCCGAGATCACCGTCTTCGCGCCCGTCAACGACGCGTTCGCCAAGATCCCGGCCGCCGACCTCCAGAAGGTCCTCGCCGACAAGCCGACCCTCACCAAGATCCTCACGAACCACGTCGTGGCCGGCAAGCTCTCGCCGGACCAGCTCGCGGGCGACCACAAGACGCTCGCCGGCACGACGATCACGGTCAAGGGCTCCGGTGAGAACTTCACCGTCGGCAAGGCCGACGCGAAGGTCATCTGCGGCAACGTCCCGACCGCCAACGCCACGGTGTACATCATCGACGGCGTGCTGATGCCCTGATCGTCTGCCGACCAGGCTGACGCAGAGCACGACGACGGGCGACACAATGGACCCCATGTCACGGTTCTCGGTGGTCCCCTCCGGCGATGAGTCGCCGGAGGGGGCCGCCCGCCCAGTCCATCTGGAGCAGCTGCTCCACAGAGCGGCGACCGGCGATGAGACGGCGTTCGCAGAGCTCTACGACGCGGTCTCCTCCCGGCTCTTCGGTCTCGTCCGCCGGGTCGTGCGCGACCCCGCCCAGTCCGAGGAGGTCACCCAGGAGGTCTTCCTCGAGATCTGGCGGCACAGCGCACGCTTCGACCCGAGCAAGGGTGCGGCGATGTCGTGGATGCTCACGATCGCCCACCGCAAGGCCGTCGACCGGGTCCGGTCGGCGGAGGCGGCTCGCAACCGCGACGAGGGCTACGGCGCCAGCAACCAGGACGTCACGCACGACTCCACCGCGGAGGCCGTCGTCGAACGGCTCGATGCGGAGCGGGTTCATCGGGCGTTGGAGACGCTCACCCCGGTCCAACGGCAGGCGTTGGAGATGGCCTACCTCTCGGGGTACACGCACACGGAGGTGGCAAGCATGCTCGACCTGCCGCTCGGGACCGCCAAGACACGCATCCGTGATGGACTCATCAGACTACGAGACACGTTGGGGGTGACCCTGTGAGCGAGGACATCCACGCGCTCTCCGGCGCGTATGCCGTCGACGCCCTCGACGAGGTCGAGCGGGCGCGGTTCGAGCGCCACCTCGCCGGCTGCTCGGCCTGCCAGGCCGAGGTCGACAGCCTCGTCGCCGCCGCGCACCAGCTGTCGGCACTGACCGAGGTCGCGCCGCCGCCGTCGCTCCGGGCCAAGGTGCTCGCCGAGATCTCGACCGTGCGTCCGCTGCCGCCGATCGAGGCCCCCCAACCAGCCGAGGGCAGCGAACCGGCCGAGGACAGTACGGCCGACGAGCTCGCGGAACGCCGCCGGTCCCGCGCAGGTCGTGGGTTCGGCCGGGGCTGGCGCCTCGTCGTGGCAGCCGCCACGGTGGCGGTGCTCGCCATCGGCGGGTTCACCGTGTGGCGCCAGGTCAGTCAGGATCCCCAGCGGGTCATGGCCGACCAGGTGCTCGCCGCGTCGGACGCGACACGCTACGGGGAACGCCTCGCAGGCGGAGCCACAGCCACCGTGGTCCGGTCCAGCTCTCTCCACCGGGCCGTCCTCATCACCTCGGGTATGGCGCAGCCGCCCGCCGGCAAGGTCTTCCAGCTGTGGCTCCAGGACGCGACGGGTCACATGACCTCCGCGGGCCTGATGCCCGGGGGTGGCGACCAGGTCGTCGTGCTGAGCGGCGACGCCACGCACTCGAAGGGCGCCGGCATCACGGTCGAGCCCGCCGGCGGCTCGGACCAGCCGACGTCCAACCCGATCGCCTTCGTCGCCTTCGCCTGACGCCCGCGGCCGTCCCCTGATCCGGCGGTCACGAGTCTCGTCCCGGCTTCCCCGCCTGGGACTCGTGACCGCCGCGCAGCGGGGCGGCGGTCTACGGTGGGAAGCCCGACCAGAGGAGTCTTCGTGCCCAAGCCACCCCTGCCGGCAGCCGTGGCAGACGAGCTCGTCAAGCCCTGGCACGCGACGATCAGCACCGTGCGTCCGGACGGGCAGCCGGTCTCCGTGCCGACCTGGTACCTCTACGAGGACGGCAGAGTGCTCGTCAACATGGATGCCGGGCGGAAGCGGCTCGATCATCTGCGGACCAACCCGCGGGTGAGCCTCAGCGCCATGGACCCAGGTGACTGGATCACTCACATCAGCATCCTGGGCCGCGTCGCCGAGATCGTCGACGACGCCGAGCTGCGCGACATCGACCGGATCGCCCGGCACTACACCGGGAAGGCGTATGCCGTCCGCGACCGCCCGCGCGTCAGCGCCTGGGTCGAGATCGACCGGTGGCACGCGTGGGGCCGGCTCAAGGACGTGCGGTGAAGGCCTACCTGTCGTTCGACTTCGAAGGCGTGGCAGGGATCGTCGACTGGACGCAGTGTCGGGAGGGGACGACGGCATACGACATCGGCTGCGCCCTCACGCTCGGCGAGGTGAACGCGGCGATCGAAGGTGCCGTGCGCGGAGGTGCCACCCAGGTGGTCGTCAACGACTCGCACGGACAGATGCGCAATCTCGACCCGGACGACCTGTCCCACGACGCGAGCTACATCTCGGGTCGCCACAAGCCGCTCTACATGATGGAGGGACTCGACGACTCCTTCGACGTCGTCTTCCTGGTCGGCTACCACGGTTCGATCTCCGGGGAGTCGTCGACGCTGTCGCACACCTACAACCCGGAGGTGTTCTCCGCCGCGCGGATCGGCGACACCGAGGTCGGCGAGAGCGGCATCAACGCCCTCGTGGCCGCGCACTTCGGGGTGCCGATCGGCCTGGTCACCGGCGACGAGGTGACGATCACCGAGACGTCGCCCTTTGCCCCAGAGGCCGCGACGGTCATCACCAAGCACTCGATCACCCGCTTCGCCGCGAGCAGCCTGCACCCGCGCGTGGCTCGCGAGCGGATCGAGGAGGCGGCCGCCGAAGCGGTCAGGCGCGCGCTCGACGGCCGGCTCCGGCCGCCGCAGCTCGACAGGCCGGTGCGGCTCGAGCTCGAGGTGCATACCGCCGACATGGCCGAGGTCGGCAGCTGGGTCAAGGGCGCCGAGCGCGTCGGCACCCGGACCATCCGCATCGAGTCGGACGATGCGCTCGCGGCCTTCCGGTCCTTCGTCGCCGTCAGCTACATCACCCGGCAGGCCGGAGGCCGCTGAGCGACCGGCCCGCGGGTCTCGCCGAACCCTGACCCGCGCGCGCGAGCACGACCTAGCATCGACAGGTGACGCTTCTCGAGCGCCGTGAGCAGCTCCGGGCCGTCGCGGGCCACCTCGAGGAGGCGGCCGCGGGACGGGGTCGGCTCGTCTTCGTCTCGGGTGAGGCCGGTATCGGCAAGACGTCGTTCGTGACCGCGGCCGCGACCGCGGCTGCGGGCCTCGCCCGCGTCGGGATCGGCGCCTGTGACGGGTCGGCCACTCCGGCGCCGCTGGGGCCGCTGCGAGACATGCTGCCCACGTTGCCAGCCGGTGTCTGGTCCGAGGACGCCTCCCGTCCGGAGGTCTTCGCCCGGGTCGTCGACGCCCTCCGGGCCGCGCCACCCGGCGAGCCCTACCTCCTCGTCATCGAGGACGCGCACTGGGCGGACGAGGCAACACTCGACCTCGTGCGTCACCTGGCGCGTCGGATCCACGGATGTCGCGCTCTGGTGCTGGTGACGTATCGTCCCGAGGACACTCACATCGGCAGTGCCTTGCGAATCCTGTTGGGAGACACGGCGTCCGCTGATGGCACGCGTCGGATCGATCTCCCGGCCCTGAGCCCCCGTGCGGTGGCCACCCTCGCCACGGAGCGGGCCGGGCAGCTGTCGGGTTCCGTGGCGCTCGATGCCGGTCACCTCTACGACGTCACCGGTGGCAACGCGTTCTTCGTCACCGAGGTGCTCTGGGGCGACACGACGGGGGTTCCACCCACCGTGCGGGATGCCGTGCTCGCGCGAGTGTCACGGCTGCCCGAGCCGGCGCGCCGGGCGCTCGAAATCGTCGCGCTGGCCGGGTCGCGGGTCGAGCCCGACGTGCTGGAGGAGCTGTTGACCGAGGGACTCCTCGTCATCGATGAGCCCCTCCGCCGGCGACTGCTCATCCACACTGACCACGACATCACGTTTCGGCACGAGCTCGGCCGGCTCGCCGTCGCCGGCGAGGTCCCCGCGGGGCGCCGGATCCACATCCACCGCCGGCTCCTCGCCGCGCTGGAGGCTCGCGGGGCCGACCCGGCCCGGCTGGCCCACCACGCCGACGCCGCCGGCCTGGCCCGCTCCGTGCTGGAGCACGCCCCGGAGGCGGGGGCACGAGCGTCCAGGCTCGGTGCCCACCGACAGGCCGCCGAGCAGTACCGGCGCGCCCTGCACCATGCCGACGCGCTGGGCGAGACGGAAGTGCCCCCCGAGCGGCACGCCGAGCTCTTGTGGGGCCTCGGCTACGAGCTCTACCTCACCGACCACATCGACGAAGCGATCACGGCAGTGGGGGCGGCCCGGAAGATCTGGGAGCGGACCAACACGACGGTCCGGGTCGGCGACGCGTGGCGCTCCCTGTCGCGACTCAGCTGGATGGCCGGCCGCAACGACGACGCGGAGTCGATGGCGCGGGTAGCCATCGACCTCTTGGAGGGCACCGGGACGTACGAGCTGGCGCTCGCCTACAGCAACCGGGCACAGCTGAGGATGCTCGCCGACGACCTCGCCGGCACGCGAGAGTGGGCCGGACGGAGCCTCGAGCTCGCCGAATCCCTACCCGACGCCCAGCGCACCGAGGTGCGGGTGCATGCCCTCAACAACCTCGGCGCCATGGAGCTCGCCGCCGGCGACATCGTGGGCGGAACGATGCTGCTGGACCAAAGCCTGCACCAGGCTCGCACCCACGAGCTGCACGAGCACGCCGCCCGGGCCTACTGCAACCTGGCCTCTCCTGCGGTGCTCCAACGTCGGCACGACGCTGCACGCCGCTACCTGAGCGAGGGTCTCGAGTACTGCACCGAGCGCGACCTGGACTCGTGGACCCGCTATCTCGAGGGCTGGGAGGCCCAGCTGCATCTCGACCGCGGCGACCTGGGCCGCGCCAAGGCCTGCGCCGAGATGCTTCTCAGCCGTCCCGACCTTCCCGTCATCGACGCCATCCAGCCCCTCGTCACGCTTGCACACGTGTGTGGCCGCACCGGCGAGGGGGACGTCGACGAGCCGTTGGCGCGCGTGTGGACGCTGGCCTCCGGCACGAACGAGATCCAGCGCGTGGTACCTGCGGTCGGCGCCAGGTGTGAGATCGCCTGGATCGGAGGCGACCTTCGACGCGCCGCCACGTTGGCAGCAGAGGCGTGGCCAATCGTCAAGTCAGCAGAGGGCCCGTGGAACCGCGGCAGCGTGGCGCGCTGGCTGGGCGCCGATCGACCGGATGCCGGCCGGCTCGAGGCCTTCGGAGGGGCGGCGGCGATCGGACGCGTGGCTCCCCCGTTCGCGGCCGAGCTGGCAGGGGCGTGGCGCGAGGCCGCCGACAGCTGGGAGTCGCTCGGGTGCCCGTTCGACCGGAGCCTCGCGCTGGCACGGAGCGGCGAGCGGGAGGCGCTTGCCGAGGCAGTGGCCGGCTTCGACCGACTCGGCGCCCACGCGGCGGCTGCACGCGCCCGGACGGAGATGCGAGGGCACGGGTGGGCGACGTCACGTGCCCCCCGCACGTCGACGCGCGAGCACCCTGCGGGGCTGACCGCGCGAGAGGCGGAGGTGCTCGACCTGCTCGAGCGAGGGTGCACGGACGCCGCGATCGCCGAGCAGCTCGTCATCTCCCGCCGAACGGCCGAGCACCACGTGTCCTCGGTCCTCGCGAAGCTGGGGGTGTCGAGCCGACGTGAGCTGCTCAAGATGGGTGGCGCCCCACGAGCGGATGGGTAGCCACCACCCATGACCCTGCGGTCCCGGACGGCGACGCTGGACGTATCCATTCCGCACCAGAAAGGACCACGAGCATGCCGCTCTTCATGGACATCCACTCCCTCGGCGACGGGGTCACCATGGACGCCGTCGCACAAGCCCACCAGGCCGACCTCGCCACGCAGGGACCGCACGGCGTCAGCTACCTGCGCTACTGGGTCGACGAGGACCGGGGCCAGATCTTCTGCCTCGTCGAGGCGCCTGACGCCGAGGCCGCCCACACCGTGCATCGTGACGCGCACGGCCTCGTGGCGGACTCGATCTACGAGGTGAGGGAAGGCGCCTGACCGCGGCGCACCCACGAGAGGTATGCCGTCGGCCGCAGCCGGCGGCATGCCTCCGTCTGCCTTCTCGCTTCGAGGAGAACCCACCATGGAAGCTGACCACGAAGGTGGCTCAGATCGCCTCGACGACAGCGGTCAGGTCGCCGCCTGCATCTCCCGTGTTGACGACGCCGGCAGGCTCAAGGAGCAGGGCCTTCACCTCGTGGTCCGCGCGCGGGCAGTGCTCGACCCCGCGTGGCACCACGAACAGCTGTCCGGGTCCGAGGACGACGTCGCGATCGCGCAGCTGGATGGTCAGCTGCCCCTCGACCACCAGGAACAGCTCGTCGGTGTCCTCATGGGTGTGCCAGACGAACTCGCCCTCGAGCCTGACGAGCTTGATCTCGTAGTCGTTGACGCGCGCCACGAGCTTGGGCGACCACGGCTCGGCGAAGAGGGCGAACTTGCTGTCGAGGTCCACGACGTCATCGGTCATCGATCCAGTCTGCCAAGCCTCGACCGCCCTCTGACGGACGATCGACCCGGGCATGACGTGGGCGTCGGGCTCCCTCTTGCGGTTCAGGACGGCTGTGGGCCGACGGTGTCGGCCCAGATGTCCAGGGGCACCGAGCGGACGCTGCGGCCGTCGAGGTCGAGCTCGCGACCCATCCGCTTGATCGACCGCAGGACCATCGACCGGTCGTGGATCGTCATCTGCGGCACCTCCGCGGCCAGCCGTGCCTCGACCTGCGACAGCTCGTGCAGCGAGTGCGTCGTGAGCGCGAGCATGAGGTTCGGCCCACCCCCGGAGATGCGCCAGCACACGCGGATGCCCGGCAGGCGACGCAGGGTCATGGCGACGTCGTCGATGTCACCGGCATCCGCGGAGGCCCAGAGCCAGCTGATGACGGGCCAGCCGGAGTCGGGCAGCGCCATGTCGCAGCGCAGGACGACCCGGCCGTTGCCGACGAGGCCCGCCAGGCGGCGACGCACGGTGCTCTCGCTGAGGCTGGCGCGCGCGGCCATGGTCGCGACCGGCATACGACCGTCCTCACCGAGCAGCAGGATCAGCTGCCGGTCGACGGGGTCGTAGCCGCGCGCCAGGTCGGCCTGGTCGGAGGTCAGTCCGTCGAGGCGCGGCTGCTGGGCCCGCAGCATCACGCCCCGCTGCGCGGGGTCGAGCACGTGCAGCTGCCAGTGGTCGCCCATCGAGTAGACCTTGGTCACGGCGTGGCTGCTCGTCGCGACGACGCCCGGGATCGTCCCGACCGACTCGAGGAGGAAGCGGGAGAGGAAGGCGAGGTCGCGCACCTCGACGAGGATCGTCAACGAGCGCGGCCCGCTCGTGTGCTCGACGCTGAGCACGTGGGGCAGCTCGGTCACGCGCCGTGCGATGGCGAGCGTCTCGGCCGCGGTGCAGCTCAGCTCGACCACGGCGAGGCACGACTCGGGGCGACCCTGCCCGGTCGCCCGACCCGACACCCACGCGATGCCGGCCGCGGAGAGGCGCTGCCACCGGCGGGCCACCGTCACCGGGTCGACGTCGAGCGCCCTACCCACGAGGGTCCACGAGGCGCGCGGCTGCAGCTGCAGGCAGTTGACGATCGCCAGGTCGAGCTCGTCGGCGCGGCCGGCGGAATCCTGCGCCATCTCACGACGCGTCGCGTCATCCTGCGTCGAGCGGCCTCTCGGTGGCATGGCTGCCATCCTCGGTCACCAGTGCGGGATGCCTCAAGTCCCGGCACGCAGACCACGACCCGGGAGAGATGAATGCCGTCCGTTGGCGCCACCCGCGAGACCTCGCGCCCCACCCAGCCGGTCAGCCTGGACTGGACCACGCGGCTGCTGCAGGTCGACACGACGAGCCGCGAGACCAACCTGCCGCTCATCGACCTCGTCGCCGACGAGCTGCGCGCGCACGGGGTCGAGCCCGTCCTCGTCACCAACGAGGAGGGGACGAAGGCCAACCTCCTCGCGACCTTCCCGGCCGCCGACGGCACGACGACCGGAGGCGTCGTCCTCTCGGGGCACACCGACGTCGTGCCGGTCGACGGGCAGGACTGGTCGAGCGAGCCGTTCGTCCCCGAGATCCGCGACGGCCGCCTCTACGGCCGGGGCACGTGCGACATGAAGGCCTTCATCGGGTCGGTCATGACCGCGGTGCCGCGGCTCAGCCGCACGCCGCTGAGCGAGCCGGTGCACCTCGCCTTCTCCTACGACGAGGAGGTCGGCTGCGTCGGCGCCGTCTCGCTCGTGGACGAGATCGTCGAGCGCGGGCTGCGTCCCCGCGCCTGCGTCGTGGGCGAGCCGACGAGCATGCGCGTCATCCGTGGGCACAAGTCGCTGACGATGATCGAGGTCGTCTTCCACGGCGTCGCGGCCCACTCGTCGCGAACTCCCCACGGCGTCAACGCGATCGAGTATGCCGCTCAGCTCGTCCGCTTCGTCCGTGGCGTTGCTGACGGGTTCCGTGCGGACGGGCCGTTCGACGAGCACTACGACGTGCCCTTCACGACGGCCACCGTCAACCAGATCGAGGGCGGCATCGCCGTCAACACGGTCCCCGCCGAGTGCTCCCTCACCTTCGAGTTCCGCGCGGTCGGGGCCGTCGACGTCGACGCCACCATCGAGGCGTTCCGCGCCGAGGCGCGCCGCATCGAGGAGGCCATGCGGGAGGAGAACCCCGACGCCCGCGTCGAGGTCTCCATCGGCGCGCAGGCCCCCGGGCTCGACACGGCCGACGACGAGGACGTCATCGCGCTCGTGACCGGCCTCGGCGCCGACGCGAGCATGGAGAAGGTGGCCTACGGCACCGAGGCCGGGCTCTTCCAGCGCGCCGGCATCCCGACAGTGGTGTGCGGTCCCGGAGACATCGCCCAGGCCCACGCGCCGGACGAGTTCGTCGCCCTCGAGCAGATCGAGCGCTGTGACGAGCTGCTCGATCACCTCATCAGCCACCTCACCGCCTGACCGCCCACGCCGGACCGAAGGAGCATCATGACCCTGACCGCCACACCCACAGAGGTGACTCCCGAACGCCTGACCGAGGCACGCAAGGCAGTCCTCAGCAGCTCCATCGGTGCCGCGCTCGAGTGGTTCGACATCATCGTCTACGCGTCGTTCGCCATCGTCATCGCCGAGAACTTCTTCCCCGAGGGCGACAAGACGCTGGGTCTGATCCTCACCTTCGCGACGTTCGCCATCTCCTACCTCGTCCGGCCGCTCGGCGGCATGCTCATCGGCGGCTACGGGGACCGCCACGGACGCAAGAAGGCCCTGACCCTCACGCTCCTGCTCATGATGGTGGGCACGATCCTCATGGCGGCGGCGCCGACGCACGCCATGGTGGGCGCCTGGGCGGGCGTCATCATCCTGATCTCACGACTCGTCCAGGGCTTCTCGGCCGGTGGCGAGTTCGGTTCGGCGACAACGTTCCTCGTCGAAACGGCTCCGAACCGCAAGGCCTACTACGCCTCCTGGCAGGTGGCGAGCCAGGGCATCTCGATGTTCCTCGCCTCGGCCTTCGGCTACGTCCTGTTCACGCAGCTGTCGAAGCCGGACCTCTACTCGTGGGGCTGGCGGATCCCGTTCGTCCTCGGCTGCCTCATCGGCCCGGTGGGCCTCTACATCCGGGCCCGACTGACGGAGACCAAGGAGTTCACCGAGAGCACCCCGCACGAGGCGCCGATCCGCGCGACCTTCACCGAGCACCTGGGCCGCGTGGTCACCGGCTCGGCCTGCGTCGGCGTCGCGACGATCTCGGTCTACCTCATCCTCTTCATGCCCACGTATGCCGTGAAGAACCTCGGCGTGCCGGCGAGCGCCGCCTACCTCGGCGGCGTCGTGGCGGGCGTGGTCACCATGGTCGGCGTCCCCCTGGTCGGGCGGCTGGCCGACCGCGTCGGACCGGCCCGGGTCATGGTCTGGGCCGCCATCGGCGCACTGGTGCTGGCCTGGCCGTTGTTCGCCGTGGTCATCGCGTCGCCGACCGTCCCCGTCCTCGTCGTCGCGATCGGCATCCTCGGCGTCATCATGGCCCTCTACTTCGGCCCGCTGCCGGCCCTGCTCACGACCCTCTTCCCGCGTGACGTGCGAGCCACCGGCGTCTCGGTCGCCTACAACGTGGGCGTCACGGTGATGGGTGGCATCGCCCCGCTCGTGCTCACCTGGCTCATCGGGCTCACCGGATCCCTCAACGCGCCCAGCGTCTACTACATGGCCGTCGCCGTCATCTCGCTCATCGGCCTCGCGGTCGCGCGTCGGCGGTACGACGTCCGCTGACCGCAGGCCGAACGGGAGGCTGTCAGGGACGGAGCGCGTCGATCTCAGCGACGAGAGCCGTCGCCAGCGCTTCCGCCTCGTCGCCCAGGGCGGCCCAGTCGTCCTCGGCCTTCCCGAGGTATGCCGTCGCCGCAAGGTCGAGCGTCCGCGCCCGGGCCGGACTCAAGGTCGCTGCCACGGCGACGGCGGCGGTGTCCTTGGGGGCGATCAGGCCGGTGCGCAGGGTGTACAGCATCCGCGCGAGGGTCAGCAGGACGTTGCGCTCGTCGCCCTCGAGGTTGTCGAGCAGCTCCGGCAGCGCGTCGAAGATCGACCTGGCCAGGTCAGCGCGAGGGACGGGATCGACGAGCCCCGCGAGAGGGGGGCCGAGCAGCACTCGTGCGCGCTGTCGGCCTGACCCCGAGACCGAGGTCAACAACACGGCCAGGTCGGGATCGACCTCGCGGGCGGGCAGGTGGCCGGTCTCGTAGTCGGCGCGGAGCCATTCGCCGTAGCGGAAGTCGCGGACTGCTGGGTAGCGCCACGGCACGACGTCGGTGCGGACGAGGGACGTGAGCTCGACCGGGCGGCCAGGCCGCACGGTCGCGCGTCGTCCGGAGTGCTTCAGCAGGTGGCCAACCAGATACCGCCGCTCATCGTCGTCGAGGCTGTCGCGTGTGAGGAGCAGGATTTCGAGGTCGCTGTCGGGTCGCAGGCCGCCGTCGCAGCTGGAGCCCGTGAGGTACAGGCCGATCGGGTGACCGGGAGACCGGTGCACCACTGCATCACGGAGCGCGTCGACGACGTGGGAGTCCACCCGCAGGAGTCTGCCCAGACCTCCGACCCGCGGCCAGCGAGTTACGGGCGACGAGCTCGTGAGGCGGACCGAAGCTCGACAGGCCGCCAGCCGGCGAGGCGTGAAAGCCGCAAACCATCACATCTGCCACACTCCGCCCATGCCTATCGCCACAGTCAACATCCCGGGCGTCTCCGGCGACATCGCCGTCGAGCAGTCGTTCTGGAAGGGCTTCAAGTTCAGCGTCGCCGGCCAGCAGGTCAAGCCGCACGGCTTCCCGCGCAACCGTCTGACGCTTCCCGGCGCCGCCGGACCGATCGAGGCCAAGGTCAAGGGCGGTGTGGCGCGTGCCTATCCGTCGTTGGTCATCGACGGCAAGGACTACCCGACCGGACCGCCCACCCCCAAGGCCCAGCAGGTCCTGGCGCTGCTCCCGCTCCTGCTGCTGCTGCTCGTGCAGGGCGCCCTGGGCATCCTGGTCGCCTTCGGTGCACTGTCCGTCAACATGGGCATCGTCAGGGCCGAGCGATCCAACGGAGCCAAGCTCGGCCTCATGGCCGCCGTCCTGGTCGTCGCGGCCACCATCGACATCCTGCTGGCCACCGCGATCCTGTCAGCCCGCGGCGCGTAGCCGGTCACGCCGAGCGAGTAGCACTGCTCAGGCGGGCAGCGGCCGGCGCGTGTTTCGATGGGTCATGGGAACCGGCCGGCCCCGCTCCATCACACGAAGCGTCATCAGCTGCGGTCATCTGCTGGTCGGGGGGTCCGCCCTCGTGTTCGCCGGCGTGATGATCGTGGCAGGCCGTGACCCCGAGGCCGGGTTGGGCGGTGTGCTCCTCGGGATCGGGGTGATCCTCGCTGTGGCTGCCGCGCTCTTCACGTGGGCGGCCGTCCTCGTGCTCACACCGGGACCCGCTCGTCGTAGCCCGCTGTCACTGGTCCTCAGCATCATCGAGCTCCTTGCCGGCGCCACCATGGTCGCCGGGGTGGCGGTCGCCGTTCAGGGTTACGGCGCCTTCGAGCCCTGGCGCTCGCCGATCCTCCTCCCCTGCGTCCTGCTCGTTGCCCTCGGCCTTGCAGGACTTCGTCTCGGGGTGCGTGACCGCCACTGGCCCGGGCCGAAGCTGCCTTGATCCCCCGCGGGCCGACCGGGACCTTCGCCGGTCAGGCTCGGGCGAGCGTCAACGAACGTATGCCGTGCAGGTGCAGGTCGCTCCGGTGCAGCAACCCCTGCGGGCCGTCGTCGAGGAGGGCCTCGAGCGTGACCTGGTCCTCGGCGTCGAGGCGACCACTGAGCCCGTCCTCGAGCCGGGCGAACCAGGCCCTGGCATAGCGGCCGGCGAGCGGATGGTCCGGTGCACGTTCGTCGATGACCACGTCGTGCTGGTCGACCACGGTCCACCCCGACTCGGCGAGCATCGCGGCCCATGACGCCCCGATGTTGGGCAGCGCCTCGGCGTGGACGGTCGAGAGGACCTCGAGCGCCCGGGTCTCGAAACCGGGCCGGCCGATGCCGAGGTCGTCGGGCAGGAAGCGCAACGGCTCATCGAACTCCGACACCGCGAGCAGGCCGCCGGGAGAGGTGAGCCGGCGAACCTCCGCCAGCGACCGGACCGGGTCAGCGAGGTGGTGCAGCGACATCGAGGCCCACGTGAGGTCGATCGGGGAAAGGTCGGGCCAACCGGTGTCGAGGTCGGCCACGAGCGTGCGCACCCGAGCACCGACGCCGGCTGCGTGCGCCTTGACCGCCACGCGGGCCAGCGAGGGCTCGGAGACGTCGACGGCGACGACCTCCGCCTCCGGCAGGCGACGCGCCAGCCCGACGGCGCCCGTGCCGGTGCCCGCGCCGAGGTCCACGACCCGGGCCGGCGAGCGTCCGACGACCCCGAGACCCTCCGCCGCTGCTGCCGTCACCCGGTCGAGCGCCACACCCCAGTACGCCTCCAGGACCTCGCCGTCGAGGTCGAGCAGGTCGTCCCCTCCGTCCGAGGCGTCCACCTGGTCGTGGACGTGGGGGCGGCCGGCAGCCGGCCCGTGCGTTCGGGGAACGGAAGCGTCGTGATGGGAGTGCGTCATGACTGCCACGGTAGGACCGCCAGACGTAGGAGCGGCCCGCCCGGCGCTCAGCCGGTGAGCTGGTCGCGTCGTCGCGTGAGGTGGGCCCGCTCCCCCGGGTTGCCGGTCAGGGCGATGGCCCGGTCGTATGCCGTGCGCGACTCACCGCTGCGACCGAGCCGTCGCAGCAGCTCGGCCCGGGCGACGTGGAAGGCGTGGTAGCCGTCGAGGGCGTCACCGAGGCGGTCGACCTCGGCCAGTCCGACCAGGGGTCCGTCCAGCTCGGCGACCGCCACGGCCCGGTTGAGCCGCACGATCGGCGACGGGTCGATGCGCAGCATCGCGTCGTAGAGGGCGACGACCCGGGACCAGTCCGTGTCCGGGGCCGAGGGGGCGTCGGTGTGGACGACGTTGATCGCCGCCAGCAGCTGGTAGCGCCCCGGCCGTTCACCACCGGAGGCGACGACCCGCAGGCGCTCGTCGACCAGGGCCCGGCCCTCGGCGATGAGGGATCGGTCCCACGCACCCCGGTCCTGCTCGGCGAGGGTGACCAGCTCCCCGGTGCGGGACACCCTGGCGGCTCGCCGGGCGTCCGTCAGGAGCATCAGGGCGAGCAGTCCGGTCACCTCGCCGTCGTCCGGGAGGAGGTCCCGGAGCAGGCGCCCGAGCCGGATCGCCTCGTCGGTGAGGTCGACCCGGACGGCGTCGTCACCGTCGCCGGCGAGGTAGCCCTCGTTGAAGACGAGGTAGACGACCGCGAGGACTCCAGCGAGCCGTTCACGGAGGTCGTCGGCCGACGGCACGCGGTAGGGGATGTGCGCTGCGGCGATCTTGACCTTGGCGCGGGTGATCCGCCGCGCCATCGTGGTCTCCTGCACGAGGAAGGCTCGAGCAATCTCGGCGACCGTGAGACCGCCGAGCAGGCGCAGGGTCAGGGCCACCCGGGCCTCCATCGCGAGCGCGGGGTGGCAGCAGGTGAAGACGAGCCTCAGCCGGTCGTCCTCGACCGGGCCGGTCGGCTCGGCAGGGCTGTCGTCGTGCATCATCAGGGCCGCCTGGTGCTTGGCGTCGCGCTGGGACTCGCGACGGAGCCGGTCGATCGCCTTGCGGTTGGCCGTCGTGGCGAGCCAGCCGCCGGGGTTGGGCGGTATGCCGTCTCGCGGCCACCGCTCCGCGGCTGCGGCGAACGCCTCGGCCGCGGCCTCCTCGGCGACGTCGAGGTCGCCGAAGCGGCGCGCGAGGCCGGCGACCACCCGCCCCCACTCCTGCTGGTGGACGCGGGTGATCGTCTGTGCGACGTCGGGCTCGGTCACGGCTCCATCAGGGCCTGCACGGACTCCGCCGTCCGGAAGGGCCGCACCTCGACCGTGCCGCGGCAGGCCTTCGACCCCTGGGCGGCCAGCGCGAGCGCGACGTCGAGGTCGGCCGCCTCGATGACCCAGAAGCCGCCGAGGTACTCCTTCGTCTCGAGATAGGGGCCGTCGGTGAACACCGGTCGCTCGCCCTGCCCGTCCACGGTCGTGGCGGTCGAGGCCGGCTCGAGGCCGTCGGCGAAGACGAAGTGCCCGTCCCTCTTGAGCATGTCGTTGAACTCGCCGGTGGCGGCGAACGCCTCGAGCATGTCCTCCCGGGAGGGATAGGCGCCGAACTCGGTGGTCTCCGGTGTTCCGAAGACGGACAACAGGTATCTGGCCATGGCGCTCACACCTGCCCGGCGATGTCGCGGCGGGCCATCCCGGCACCGCGGAACCGGTGCACCTCCTGCGGCCACTCGAGCGCCACGGCGAGCCGTCCGGCCCAGTAGCGTGCCGTCTCGTCGTCCGGCACGTCCACCGCGCAGAAGCCGCCGAGGTGCTCCTTCGTCTCGACGAAGGGTCCGTCGGTGAAGACGGGCTTGCCGTCCTCGGCCACGACGCTGCAGATTGCGGTGTCGGCGTCCAGGCCGCCGTTGGTGAAGAGGAGCACGCCCTGCTCCTGCATCTCGCGCACCACCGCCCTGCTGGCCACTCCCTTGGCCTTGATCTCGTCCTCCGTGTGCTCCTGCACCCACTCGTCGTTGAAGGTGATCAGGTACTCCGTCATCGTCAGCTCCTCCTGGTCCTGGGCGAGAGGTCCGTCCCGGCCCCCCGCTCCCGACGGGCCGAGTCGGCCGCCGGACACTTCTTCCACGAACGACATCGTCCTCATACGACACCCTTCCGGAAAATCCTCGTCGGGGCAGCACCAGCATCGCGACTCCTGCGGCGGGTACGTTGACGCCATGAGCGACAGTCCCGCCTCGAGCGGGTCCAGCGGGTCCCGAGCACCCGACGAGCAGTTCACCGTGCCGGTGCCCAACATGGTGACCGCCCCGACCCCGGCGATTCCCGTCTTCGAGCCGACCCGTGAGCTCCCCGTGCCGCCGAACCCGCATGCCGGACAGCCGGTCTGGCCGGGCACGCCCGCCCCTTCCGGGCCCGCGGGACGCGCTGTCGACGAGAACATCGACCCCCTCCTCGGCCAGATCGGCGTCGCCCTCTTCTGGATCACGGTCGGCTGGTGGGTCTTCTTCCTCATCCGGGCCCTCGGCTACCTCACCCGCAACGGCCTCACCGACACGATCCTCATCCGCACCATCGACCTCGGCGCCGAAGAGACCGTCGTCGCCGCGGTGCTGTCGGTGCTCGCGGCCCTGCTGCTCCTCCTCGGGCGAGGCCGCGCCGGTCGGTCACCGCTCGGATGGTCCTCACTGGTTCTCGCCGTCCTCACGGTGGGCATCGCCGTCTGGCGATTGCTGCCGTGAACGGGATCGTCTGAGCCGAAAGGGAATCCGATGCTCACGGCCGCGACGGCGCAGGATGTCGCCGACGCATACGGCCTCGGAGGCTCGGCCACCCTGACCGGCCCGGTCGCACGAGGGCAGCTGGGACAGGTGTGGCGGCTCGACACCGAGGCGGGCACCCATGCCGTCAAGGAATGGTTCGCGACGCCGGACCTCGCCACCATGTCGCGGGACGCCGATCTCGTCGCGGCGGCGCGGGCCGAGGGCGTCGTCACGCCACGCATCGTGCACACCCCCACGGGGGCCGTGGCCACGACGGTCGCCGACACGGCCATCCGAGTGTTCGAGTGGGTCGACCTGCGCGGCCCGATGCGTGGTCTCGACCCCGCGGCCGTCGGGGCCACCCTCGCGGCACTGCACCGAGCAGGGCCACCGACGGACGAGCCCGTGGACAACTGGTTCGCGACGGGCCTCGGGGAGCAGCGCTGGCGCGAGCTGCACCAGCGAGTCGTCGACGAGCGGGCGCCCTTCGCCGGGCACCTCGGTGCCCTCGTCGACGAGCTCGTCGCCGTCGAGTCCGTCATCGAGCCGCACGAGTCGACCATCGTCTGCCACCGTGACCTGTGGGCCGACAACGTGCTGGCCACCGAGGACGGCCGGGTCTGCGTCGTCGACTTCGAGAACCTCGGCCCGGCCGACCCGAGCCAGGAGCTGGCCATGGTGCTCTTCGAGTTCGGCGACGACGACCCGTCACGGGCGCGACTCATCCACACGGCCTACCGCGACGCCGGCGGCCCGGGACGCGTGACGCGGCGTGGCCACTTCACGATGCTCGTGGCCGAGCAGGCCCACATCGGTCAGCTGGCGTGCTCCCGGTGGGTCGGCGCGAGCAGCGAGTCCGACCGCGAGCGCCTCGCCACGTGGTTCCTCGAGATCCCCGACGACCCGGTCACACTGCCGCGCATCGACCGGGTGCTCGCCGCCGTCACCTGACGACGACGGCGCCCGTCACCAGCCGCCGCGCGCCGCGCCGATGAAGCTCGCAGCCTCGCGCATCAGCGGCAGCACCGTGGCCTGGTAGGCGTGGTAGACGTCGGGACGGCCCGACCACACGCGGCTCGACGGCTCGTTGTGCTCGTCGAGCTCGTGGCGCCACGAGCCGTCACGGTCGTCGACGAGGTGCTGGACGGCATACGCCCACCACCGCGTGTAGTCGTCGGCGTATGCCGTGTCGCCCGTCGCGCGGTGCAGCGTCCACGCGGCGGCGATGGCCTCGGCGACGACCCAGTGCATGCGCTCGCGCACGACCGGCCGGTCCTGGAAGTCGGTCGTGTAGACGAAGCCGGGGGCGCCATCGACGTCCCAGCCGCGCTGAACCCCGGCGGCGTAGAGGTCGCGGGCGGCGCCCGGGATCCAGGCGGGTGCCTCGTCGCCGAGCGCCGTCGCGACATGCAGCGACAGCCGCGACCACTCGATGAGGTGTCCGATCGTCACGCCGTAGGGCTGGAACGGGTGGCCCGGGTCGTCGACGTTGTGGTCGAGCATCGGGCGCCACTGCTCGTCGAAGTGCTCGGGCAGCCGCCAGTCGTGCGACCGCGCGAAGCCGTCGACGACCCGGGTCAGCACGCGGGTCGCCCGGTCGAGCCAGACCCGGTCGCCCGTGACGTCGGCCGCGGCCAGGAACGACTCGACCGTGTGCATGTTGGCGTTGACGCCGCGATAGGGCTCGAGGCGCGTCCACGACGCGTCCCACTGGTCGACGACGAGCCCCTCGCCCTCGTCCCAGAACCGGTCGACCATGACGCCGAGCGCGTCGTCGAGCAGGGCTCGACCGTCCGGGTGACCCATCCCCGTGGCAGAGGCCGCGGCCAGGACGACGAAGGCGTGCGCATACGCCTCCTTGCCACCGTCCTGCTTGCCCGCGACCGACAGCCAGCCACCGTGGCGGTCGTCGTGCAGCGTCGTGCGCAGCGCCTGGACCCCGTGGTCGACGAGGTCGGCCGCGCGGGCGTCACCGTGGAGGTGGGCCAGCGCGAAGGTGTGCGTCATCCGGCACGTCACCCACGTCTCGGCGGGACGGCCCGGCGTGAGCCGACCCGCGTCGTCGAGCCAGCCGAATCCGCCTGCCGGGTCGAGCGAGCGGGTCGCGACGTCGACGAGCCGGGCCGCCGCGTCGTCGAGGCGTCGGACCTCGGCCTGCGGGAGGCTGGGGGCGCTCTCGGGAAGGGGCGTCACGGGCATCGTCGTCCTCGTCAGGTCGGTGCGGGCGGGCTGGTCGGTGCTCCATCCTCGCGCACGACCGTGCTCGGTGTACGACCGTTGCAGCCTCCGCGGCATATCGTGGCCGCGTGACGAGCATCGGACGCCTCATGCTGGCGCAGGTCAGGTCGCTCGGGTCGCGGAACGCCTGCCTCGCGGCGGGCGACGTGCCCGGGGGTCCCTGGGTCGCACGCGGAGGACGGACCTACCGGACCGGGGCGAGCGGCAGCACGAGCGGGGCCATCACCAGGGCGCGGGAGATGCGGTCGGTGACGAGCGTCCGCGCCTACCAGGAGGTCGGCCGCGCCGACCTGTTCATCCAGGTCATCCCGTTCGCGTCGCCGGAGGACGCACGCGCTGCGCTCACGGAGCTGCGCGCCCTCCCCCGGACGATGCCGAAGTGCAAGGGCCTCTCCGACGTCGGACAGCTGCGGGCGGTCGCCGCACCCGAGGTGGCCGGCACGACCCATGTCGAGGCGGCCGAGCAGCCTTTCGTGCTCGACGGCGAGCACTCACGCACCCTGACCGTGTGGTGCGTCGTCGCCGGCACCGTCGTCGTCGCCGCGCTCGGTGGGCGGGCCGAAGCCGTCCGGTGGCCGCAGCTCGCGGCGATCGTCGAGGCCCAGGTGGCCGCGCTCGGCTGACGCAGCCCCGCCGAGGGGGACGCGTCAGGAGCGGCCGAGGATGCGACCGAGGAAGCCGCCGCCGCCTTGGGCCTTCTCGGCCGGGGAGTGGCCGGGGCAGCGCTGGCCCGAGGGCACGTTGCGCATGACCTGGTCGACGTGCTGGCCGCAGCCGGCCCACGTCGTCTTACCGCAGGTCCTGCAGGTGGCAGCACGGCACATGGTGGTCTCCTCAAAGTCCGGTGATACCCGTAGGGGTATGTTTCCCAGCTCACGATAGCCGACGCAGAGCACCTGGCCAAGCCGGGAACACCGTCGGAGAGCCTGCCGTTATATACCCCGGTGGGTATGACATCGAACGACAGAGAAGGAGCCTCCTGAGCACCCGAAACCTCACGGCCGCCGACTTCGGCACCACGATCTCCGAGAATCCGATCGTCCTCGTGGACTTCTGGGCGTCGTGGTGCGGCCCGTGCCGCATGTTCGCGCCCGTCTACGACGCGGCCTCCGAGCAGCACCCCGACATCGTCTTCGGCAAGATCAACACCGAGGCAGAGCTGCAGCTCGCCGCGGCGGCCCGGATCACCTCGATCCCGACCCTCATGGCGTTCCGCGACGGCATCCTCGTCTTCAGCCAGCCGGGTGCCCTGCCCGCGGTCGGGCTGGAGCAGGTCATCGCCGCCGTCCGCGACCTCGACATGGACGACGTCCGCCGTCGGTCGCCGCCCAGCAGGCCGACGACGTCACCGCCTGACCCGCCGACACCCGAGGCGCCACCATGAGCCACACCCTTAGCACCACCGTCGAGCAGGGCTGCGCCGAGACCCTCGACGCGACGAAGGCCCGGCTCGCCGACGCCGGCTTCGGCGTCAGCGAGATCGACCTCGCGGGCACGCTCAAGGCCAAGGCCGGAGCCGACATCGCCCCGCAGGTGATCCTCGGGGCGTGCCGGCCGCCGCTGGCCCTGGCCGCCCTCGAGGCGCTCTCGAGCGAGACCGTCAGCGAGTACCCCCGTCCGCCTCGTGCCCGGCCCGCCAGTCCGGGCCGAGACGCACCACGTCGCCGACGACCACGACGGCCGGCGCCTGCACGCCGCGTTCACGAGCGAGCTCGCCGATGGTGGCGACCGTGCCGAAGGTGGTGCGCTGGTCGGGGGCGAAGCCGCGCTCGACGACCGCCACGGGGCAGTCCGCCGACCGGCCGTGCTGGGCGAGCAGCTCGGCGGTGCGCGCGAGCTGGGTCACGCCCATGAGCAGCACGAGAGTGTGGTCGCCGCCGGTGGGCAGCACCGGGATGTCCTCGTGGCCGGTGACCACGGTGAAGCCGCGTGCCACGCCGCGGTGGGTCACCGGTATGCCGGCCGCCGCGGGAACGCTCACCGCGCTCGTCACGCCGGGGACCACCTCCACGCGTATGCCGTGTGCCTGGCACGCGTCGCGCTCCTCGCCGCCGCGGCCGAGCACGTAGGGGTCGCCGCCCTTGAGCCGGACGACGCCGAGGCCGCGCTGCGCCTCCTCGACGAGGATGTCGTTGATCCGCGCCTGGGGCACCGGGTGGTTCCCTGACGTCTTCCCGACGTCGATGACGCGCACCGATGCCGGAAGCCGGTCGACGACGGCGCGGGGGGCGAGCCGGTCGACGACGACGACGTCGGCGGACGCGAGCAGCTCGTGTCCGCGCGCCGTCAGCAGGCCGTCCGTGCCGGGCCCGCCACCGACGAGGGCGACCCAGCCGTGCTGTCCGTGCTGCCCGTGCTGCCGGTGGGTCCGGGTGCGGCGCAGGTCGAGAGTGCCGGAGACCAGCGCCCGCTCGACCCCGTCGCGGACCGTCACGGCCAGACCGGGGTCGCCGGCGGCATACGCAGACACGGTGACCCGGCCGTCCGGCGTGCTGACGTCCGCGCGCGCGGCGACGCTGGCGGAGGTGCCAGACGCGTCGGTCGCGTCGACGCACCAGATCCGCAAGGCCCCGGCGTCGCCGGCGACCTCGCGGTCGACGGAGGGCTCGCCCGTGGCGGTGTGCGCGAACCACGCGCGGTCGAGGTCGGTGGGGCCGCAGTAGTCCCGCTCGACCCAGTCGATCCGGCCCGCGTCCGCCAGGTCGCGGAGGTCCTCGCAGAGCCACGGGGAGACGACGCGGACGACGGCGCCCTCGTCGAGGAACGCCTTGACGCGGCGCGCGGACACCGGACCGCCGCCCACAGCGACGACGAGGCGCCCGGTCAGGTCGAGCACGACCGGCAGCGCTGACTTCAGCCCCGCTTGAGCCGGACCGCCCGAGCCCGCCACGCGGGTCGTCGGGGGGAACTCGGGGGGCGGAGCCCCCCGAGCGTGAGGGTTCAGATGTCCCATTCCTCATCACCCTCCGGCTCGGTCGGCGCGGGTACCGCCGTGGGGAGCGTCGCGCCGACCATGCCGGCGGCGACGGTGCGCCCGTCGTGGGCGTCGATGAGCAGGAACGAGCCGCCGCGGCGGGAGACGGAGTAGTTCTCGACCGGAAGGGGCGACGCGAGGCGGAGCGTGACGAGCCCGATGTCGTTGAGGGACAAGGCATCCGACGCGACGGTGTGCAGGCCGTCGAGGTCGAGGGCGCCATCGAGCGAACGGACGGCCGTCTGGACCGTGCGCGACCCGTGCTTGAGCAGCAGCCGCTGGCCCGGACGCAGGGGAGCATCACCGAGCCAGCAGACGACGGCCTTGATGTCCTGGGTCGGCTCGGGCGCGTCGGCCACGGCGGCGATGACGTCACCGCGCGAGAGGTCGATCTCGTCGGCGAGGCGCAGCGTCACCGACTGCGGGGCGTAGGCCTCGTCGAGCGGCTGCTCACCGAGGTCGATGCCGACGACGGTCGTGCGCCGCCCCGACGGGAGGGCCACCACGTCGTCACCGACACGCACCACGCCCGAGGCCACCTGGCCGGCATACCCCCGGTAGTCGCGGTGGGCGTCGTCGCGCGCCGCACCCTGCGGGCGGATGACGAGCTGCACCGAGAGTCGGAAGGACTCGTGCGACGGGTCGTCCGACGGCGGCAGGGCCTCGAGCAGCTCGAGGAGGCTGGGCCCGGAGTACCACGGCGTGCGCTCGGAACGCTCGGCGATGTTGTCGCCGTCGAGGGCGCTGACCGGGATGGCGATCGCGTCGACGACGCCGAGCTCGCGGGCCACGGCCTGCACCTCGGCCTCGACCCGCTCGTAGACCTCCTGCGAGAAGTCGACGAGGTCGATCTTGTTGACGGCGACGACGACGTGCGGCACCCGGAGCAGTGCGGTGACGGCGAGGTGGCGTCGGGTCTGCTCGAGCACGCCCTTGCGGGCGTCGACGAGGAGCACGACGACGTCGGCCGTCGAGCTGCCGGTGACGGTGTTGCGCGTGTACTGCACGTGGCCGGGGCAATCGGCGAGCACGAACGAGCGGTTGGCCGTGGCGAAGTAGCGGTAGGCGACGTCGATCGTGATGCCCTGCTCGCGTTCCGCGCGCAGGCCGTCGGTGAGCAGCGCGAGGTCGGCGGCCGTCAGGCCGCGGTCCCGGCTGACCCGCTCGACGGCGGCGAGTTGGTCGGACAGGACGGACTTCGTGTCGTGGAGCAGACGCCCGACGAGGGTCGACTTGCCGTCGTCGACCGACCCAGCGGTCGCGAGGCGCAGCAGCGTGCCAGCCATCAGAAGGTTCCTTCTCTTGGGGTCCCCGCGAAGTATCGGAGCGAGGAACGAGCGGAGAACTTCGTGGGGGTGTTCAGAAGTACCCCTCTTTCTTGCGGTCCTCCATGGCGGCTTCGGAGATCCGGTCGTCGGCGCGCGTGGCGCCGCGCTCGGTCAGCGTGGAGGCGGCCACCTCGACGACGATGTCGGCGTTCGTGCGGGCCGGGGACTCGACGGCCCCGGTGCACGACATGTCACCGACGGTGCGGTAGCGCACGAGCCGGGTCTCGACCGGCTCGTCGTCACGGGGCCGGCTCACCGGGCCGACGGCGAGCCACATGCCGTCCCGGTGGAAGACCTCGCGCTCGTGGGCGTAGTAGAGCGGTGCGAGCGGGATGTCCTCACGCTCGATGTAGCGCCAGATGTCGACCTCGGTCCAGTTGCTGATCGGGAAGACTCGGACGTGCTCGCCGGGACGGTGCCTGGGGTTGAAGAGGTTCCACAGCTCGGGGCGCTGGTTCTTCGGGTCCCACTGACCGAACTCGTCGCGGAGGCTGACGATCCGCTCCTTGGCGCGCGCCTTCTCCTCGTCGCGCCGGGCACCGCCGAAGAGGCCGTCGAACCGGTGCTCGGCGATGGCGTCGAGCAGCGGAACGGTCTGGAGCGGGTTGCGGGTGCCGTCGGCGCGCTCACGCAGCCGGCCGTCGTCGATGTAGTCCTGCACGCTCGCGACCACGAGGCGCAGACCGAGACGCTCGACCGTCTCGTCGCGGTAGGCGATCACCTCGGGAAAGTTGTGGCCGGTGTCGACGTGCAGCACCGGGAAGGGGATCGGCGCCGGCCAGAACGCCTTCGTCGCCAGGTGCAGCATGACGACGGAGTCCTTGCCACCACTGAAGAGCAGCGCGGGACGCTCGAGCTCGCCGGCCATCTCGCGGATGACGAGGATCGCCTCTGCCTCGAGCACGTCGAGCTGGCTCAGCCGCCGGTCGTCCGCACCGTTGCGGTATGCCGGCCGGGCCGTCTCGGCCTCGAGCGCGGTTGGCGAGATGGCCTGGGCTGCAGTGGGGTTCACGGTCGTCGTCATGTGTGGAGTCCGCACTCGGTCTTGGCGAAGCCGGCCCAGCGGCCGGCACGGGGGTCTTCGCCGGGCGCGACCCGGCGGGTGCACGGCTCGCAGCCGATGGACGGGTAGCCGTCGGAGAGGAGCGAGTTGACCTCGACCCGGTGCTCCTCGGCATACGTGATGACCTCGTCGAAGGTCCACGCGGCGATCGGGTTGATCTTGACGAGACCGTTCTTCTCGTCCCAGGAGACGAGGGGCGTCTCGGCGCGGGTCTCCGACTCCTCGCGGCGCACGCCCGTCACCCACGCCTCGTAGCTCCCGAGGCTCCGCGCCAGGGGTTCGACCTTGCGCATCTGGCAGCACAGGGCCGGGTCGCGCTCGTAGAGCCGCGCGCCGTACTTCTCGTCCTGCTCGGCGACCGTGAGCTCGGGCAGGACGTTCACGAGGGTGATCGGCAGGTCCTCGGCGACGATGTCGCGGGTCACGAGCGTGTCGGAGAAGTGGTAGCCCGTGTCGAGGAAGATCACGTCGACCCCGGGAGCGAACCGCGACACGACGTGCGGGAGCACGGCATCCGCCATCGAGCAGGCCACCGCGAGGGTGCCGTCGAAGTGGAAGGCTGCCCACGCCGCGACCTCGTCGGCCGTCGGCTCCCGCCGCGGGTCGGCACCCAGGGTGGCGTTGAAGTCGTCGACGACGGCCTTGAGCTCGGCCTCGCTCCGGCGCCGGCGCGGCACCTTCGGGGTGGCCAGGGTGACACGGGTGGAGGTGGGGGTGCCGCTCACTGCAGGGCTCCTTCGTCTGCTCGGTGGCTCCACGCGGCGAAGGTCTCGCCGTCGACGCGCCCGGCGACGTAGGAGCGCACGACGCGCTCGACGTAGTCGGGCAGCTCCGTGGCCGGGACCTTGAGACCGCGGACCGTGCGACCGAGACCCGCTTCGTCGCGGTCGTGGGACGCGAGCCCACCGCCGAGGTGGACCTGGAAGCCGGGCTGCTGCTCGCCGTCGACGGTGATGATCTGGCCCTTGAGGCCGATGTCGGCGGTCTGGATGCGGGCGCAGGAGTTGGGGCAGCCGTTGACGTTGAGCAGGATCGGCGCATCGAGCGAGCCGTCCTCGACGAGGTCGGCGAGCCGGTCCTCGAGCTCTGCGATGGCGGCCGTGGCGGTCTGCTTCGTCTCGACGATGGCGAGCTTGCAGTACTCGATGCCGGTGCACGCCATCGTCGTGCGACGGAACGGGCTGGGTCGGGCCGTCAGGCCGAGCCCCTCGAGGTCTGCCACGAACGCGTCGACCCGGTCGGCGGGGACGCCCAGGACGACGAGCTTCTGGTGCGCGGTGAGCCGCACGGCGCTGGCGCCGTAGGACTCGACGAGATCGCCGAGGCCGGTCAGCAGGGTGCCGCTGATGCGGCCGACCGTGGGCGTCGCCCCGACGTAGAAGTTGCCGTCCTTCTGCCGGTGCACTCCCACGTGGTCGCCCGGGCCCGTGGCGGGTGCCGGCGGCGGTCCGTCGGGGAGCGGGTGGCCGAGGTACTCGGTCTCGAGCACCTCCCGGAACTTCGCCGGACCCCACTCGGCGAGCAGGAACTTCAGACGCGCCTTGTTGCGCAGCCGGCGGTAGCCGTAGTCGCGGAAGATCGAGATGACGCCGTGCCAGACGTCCACGGCCTCCTCCTCGGAGACGAAGACGCCGATGCGCTCCGCCAGCCGCGGCGAGGTCGAGAGGCCGCCGCCGACCCAGAGGTCGTAACCGGGGCCGAGCTCGGGGTGGACGACGCCGACGAGCGAGATGTCGTTGATCTCGTGGACGACGTCGAGGCTCGGGTGCCCGGTGATGGCGGTCTTGAACTTGCGCGGCAGGTTGGACAGGTCGAGGTCGCCGAGGTACTTCTCGGTGATCGCGGCGATGACCGGGGTCGGGTCGATGATCTCGTCGGCCGCCACGCCGGCGACCGGGCTGCCGAGGAAGCCACGGGGGGTGTCGCCGCAGGCCTCCGTCGTCTGCAGGCCGACGGACTCCAGGCGCCGCCAGATCTCGGGCACGTCCTCGATGCCGACCCAGTGGTACTGGAGGTTCTGCCGGTCCGTGATGTCGGCGGTGTCACGGGCGAAGTCGGTGGAGATGCCGCCGAGGACCCGCAGCCGCTCCGGCGTGAGCGCCTGCCCGTCGCTGCGCACGCGCATCATGAAGTAGCGGTCGCTCAGCTCGTCGTCGCTCAGCTGCGCGGTGCGCCCGCCGTCGATGCCGGGGCGGCGCTGGGTGTAGAGCCCCCACCAGCGGAAGCGGCCCGACAGGTCCTGGGTCGGGATCGAGTCGAAGCCCTCGCGCGAGTAGGTCTGCTCGATGCGCTCGCGGACGTTGAGGCCGTTGTCCTCCTGCTTCCACGTCTCGTTGCCGTTGAGCGGCGCGGGGCCGTCGACCTTCCACTGCCCGTTGGAGCGGTCGCCGCGGGGCGGGCGGGTGGCCGCACGGCCCGCGGGGCCTGAAGTCTCGGTGACGGTCATGTAATCGAATGTATAACCGCTGCTTATTCGCCGCTGGGGGTGGTCCACACTCCGAGCCTTTCCTACCGCGGTGGTGGGAATAGGCCAGGAAGTTCCCCGCCAGGGACGGATGACGCACCTTCGTCACCCGGCCACGCTCAGCGGGTGCCCCGGACGCCCCGAAGCTGCGTCACCCGTCCCCGGACGGGTCGCACTCAGGGACCGGCGAGCTGCCCGGAGTCGACGGCCTGCATGATGCCGAGCACCGTCGACAGGTACTGCTGCGAGTGGTTGTAGGACAGGACCGCGGCCTGCAGGTCCGCCGGCCGCGACAGGTCCCGGCCCCCGGCGCAGAGGTAGCCGGCGGCGGCGAGCGCCGCGTCCTCGATGTTCTGCGGGTCGGCGACGCCGTCGCCGTTGCCGTCGGCTCCCCAGATCCGCCACGTGCCGGGGATGAACTGCATCGGGCCGACCGCGCGGTCCCAGACGGGGTCGCCGTCGTAGCGGCCACCATCGGTGTCCCGGATCGCCGAGAACGCGCCGCCCGAGAGGGCCGGCCCGCGCACCGGGGGCACGGCGTCGTGCGCCGCGTCGAGCGTGCGTCCCCGCAGGGACGACGACTCGACCTCACCGATGGCCGCCAGGAGCATGACGGGAAGGCGGCAGCTGCGCTCCCGCTCGGCCGCGGAGGCGTATGCCGCCCAGATGATCTCGTCGTCGGACAGCCGGGTCTGGTTCGTGGTGGCCTTCGGTGCCGCCGCCGCGGCGACCGGGATCTGGAGGTCCGCCTTGGGTCGCCACGGCGTCGGGCTGCTGCTCGAGCCGCCGCCGGGCTCGAGCTCGACGTCGGCCACCGGGGTCACGCGCTCGACCGAGAGGACGGCCGCGACCCGGATCTCGTCGAACACCGGCAGCACGAGATCGCCTGCGACGGAACCGAATCCGGGACCGGACGAAGGCTTCGACCCGGCCGGTGCGGCGGCACTGCCGGACGCGGACGGCGTGACGCCCCCCTGGGCCCAGGGCGACAGCAAGGGCGTCGGGGTCGGTGTCGGCACGGCGGGCCGGTCGGCCGCGATGGCGGCCGAGCCGGTGCCGAGCAGGATCGCGGCCACGGCGAGGGACGCCGCCGCGGCGCGTGTCCCGATCACCGACGGGAGCCGGCGTGCGTGACCACCGCGGGGTCGCGGGGCGCGGGATCGCCTGCCTCGCGAGCTCGAGGCACACGAACTCGCGACGGTGTCACACGTGCGCGCCGCCTCCGCAGCATCAGGACGGCTCCCAGCGCAGCGACGACGGCGAGCACGACCGAGCTCCACGCGAGCAGGGCGGACACCGGGGCCCGGGAGACGACCGTCGCGGGGTCGGAGCTGCTCTGCCCCACGACCCAGCGCACGGTGCTGTGGACGTCGTCGACGCCCCGGCGGTGCACGACGACGTCGATGTCCACCGGCCCGCTCGACGGGAGGACGAGCGCCGCCGACCACCGGGACGCCGTGACCGCGGTCGCCGCCACGGCGGTCGCACCGGTCGTCGTCGCGCTGCCGCCGCCCGACGGGACGCCACGGACCGTCAGGGACACGCCCGTGACGGGACCGGGAGCAGGACGCCGGGTGTCGAGGACGTCGATGAGCGCCACGCTCGACCCCGGCCGGTTCGGCCGCAGGGCGAGGGTCTGCTGCAGGTCGGCGACCGGGCGGTCGTCGATGACGCTCGGCGCCTGCTCGGTGACGAGGCGCGGCGACACGGCGGGCTGCCCGGTGGCCAGGAGTCCGGCCAGGGCGACGACGACGAGCAGGCCGACGGCCTCCACCCCCACGAGCGGCCCCCGGGCGGCCCGCTCCTGCACCCGCCGAGTGTGCAGGAGCCGGCTCGTCACCAGGGCGATGAGCCCGACGAGGCCCGCCAGCGCGACCTTGGCGAGCAGGACGCGGCCGTAGGTCGTCAGCAGGACGGCGTCGACCGACACGACGACGTCGCTGGCGAGGTAGATGCCCGAGACGGCGATGACGACGACCGAGACCGTCGCCGGCACGCGGAAGCCCCGCAGGACCGTGCGGACCTCCCCACGCGAGAGCCCGAGCCGGGCCGACCGCACACCGAGGAGGGCGAGCGCAGCCACGGAGCCGGCCCACAGGAGGGCGGCGACGAGGTGCGCCGTGGAGGTGATGACCCACGTCGCGCCCCCGCGCAGACCGAAGTGACCGATGCTCACCGTGAGCAGCCCGGCTCCGGCAAGCAATGTCGTGGCGGCGAGCTCGTCACGACGCGTGCCACCACGGCTGTCACGACGCCTGCCACGACGCCTGCCGAGGACGAACGCGGCACCCAGCAGGGCGAGCTCGCGCAGTCCCCAGCGCACGACGTAGCCCGTCGTGAAGGCCCCGGACCCGAACCGGACCAGGTCGACGAGGGCGACGGCGAGCGCGACCCCCGTCGCGACCACGAGGAGCCGGGCGGCCTGACGGCGCAGCCAGGCCCGCGGCATACGACCCGTGTCGACGGGGAGCCGGCCGAGGAGACGGCCCACGACGACGGCACCGAGACCGGCACCCAGACCGGCGAGGACCGCCCACCGGCCGACGAGCTCGAAGAGGTCGGGGTTCGTCTCGCTCGGGCCGGCCGCCTGCACCTCGCTCTGGACGCCGAAGGCGAAGGTGCCGGTGGACCTGTGGAGGTCGTCGCTCGACAGCGTGCTCCACGACACGTGGTAGGCGCCGACGCCCAGCGGTGGCACCGGCGCAACGACGGTCGACGGCGCCTCCCGGTCCTCGTCGCTCTCGACGAGGCTCAGGCCGGACAGGGCCAGCTGGTGGCCGTTCGGCTCGGTGACGGTGATCTCGGTCGCCTCGAGGACGACGTGCTCGGTGAAGCGCAGCTCGATCGTCCGCGGCGCGGCGGCGAGGCTCGCGCCGTCGGCGGGGCTGCTCGAGGCGAGGTAGGCGTGGGCCGAGGCCGGGGATGCTCCGAGTCCGACGACCAGGGCCGTGCCGATGGCCACTCCCAGGCTCACGAGGAGCCGGCGCGCGCCCATCACAGCACCGGGACGTGCTCGAGGCGCAGGCCGGCGTACTCGATCGTCACGTCCTCACCGGCGCGGAGCGCGCCGCCGGTGTTCTGGTAGACGAAGTAGTACGTGGCGCCTGCACGGTTGATGTGACCCTGGCGCATGATCGAGACCCGGCTCGTGGAGCCGTCGCGAGCCTCGCTGCGGAGCACCGGCGGGTGCTTCGTGTCGGCTTGGAACCGCGTGGCCTTGTCGACGTCGAGGACGACGTAGCTCAGGGTCACGAGGCCGCCGTCGCCGACCACGGCGACACGGGACATCCGCACGCCGAGGGCGGTCTCCATCTCGGCGGACTGCGGGACCGGCCGGCCCGGGTCGTCGTCCCCGGCCCGCAGGGCCCGGGCTCCGAGGAGGCCGAGGACGGCGACGACGAGAACGGCGACGACGGCGAGCGCCGTGCGCGACCGCCCATCCCGGCTGGTGCGCCGGGACGAGCCGTCGGCGTCGGCCGGTGACGGGCCGGGCGGGACTGCTGTGGTGATGCTCATTCGGACTGCCCTCCGATGCTGCCGGCCGGGGTCACGGGCAGGTGACCCCGGCACGAGGTGGGACCGGATCAGGGAATGATGTTCCGGGTCGAGATGAAGCTGTCGAACCAGGCCGTGCCCGCCATGGTCGACGTGTTGGTGGTGGTTGCGATGACGCCCAGACGAGCCGACTGGACCTGCATCGCGGTGCCCGAGTTGTTGCCGGTTCGGGTGTCGCGCAGGACACCGTCGACGGTCAGCTTCAACGTGCCCCCCGTCGTCCCCTGGACCCAGTCGACCTTGACCGTGTGCGCGCCGGCGGTGAGGTTCACCGCGGGCCCGGTCGTGGTGGCGATCCGGTTGCGGTTCAGGACGCTCATGACGATCCGCACCTGTCCAGCGGTGGCGCCGGTGCCGACGCGGTGGTACTGCACCGCGAAGGCCTGCCCGGTGGTCGTCCGCCCCTCGAAGACCGTCGCCCAGGCCGTGCCGCTGGCGCCTGTGGTCAGGGTGTTGGGGTCGAACGAGAACTGGGCGTGGTAGGTCGACTCGTTGAGCGGCGTGTCGTCGACGACGTAGGCCGGCGTGTTGCGCGCCCCCACCGTTGCTGCGAGTCCCACGTTGCCGCCGCCGGCGGGGATGCCGGCCGCCGTCGTGCCGGCCACCGCCCTGAACCGGGCCGACCAGGTCGACAGCGCGGTGTCGAACCCGTCGCTGAAGATCAGGTTGGGCCGGACCACGGTGACCGTGGCGGTGGAGGCGTTGCTCCAGTTGCCCGCAGCGTCCTGCAGGCGCAGGTGGAAGGTGTACGCGCCGTTCGGCAGCCCCGTCACAGGAACTTCTGCGCCGGCGTTGGCGCCGTCGTCGAACACCGTGGTGAGGCGGGTGGCCTTGCCGACCCCCGGGTCGGTCGTGCCGATCCAGTACTCCGCAGCCTGGAACCGCGGTCCGACGTAGTTCGGCACGGTCTCGGTGACCGCTCCCATCAGCGCGACGCTGGGTCCGCTCGTCGGGTTGGGAGTCGCGGTGAGCGCTCCGAGCACCGGGGCGGTCTTGTCGATGATCAGGCGCACCGCGGCGTTGTCGGCCGTGAGGCTGCCCCAGTTGCCGGCAGCGTCCTTGGCGTGGACGTTGACGAAGTGGGGGACGGCCGGGTTGAGCGACGTGACCTGGGTGAGCGGGATGAGGCCGTAGGCCTGCTCCTTCGGTGAGTCGAAGGCGCCGTCGACCGCGATCAGCGTGAGCCCCTTGCCCGAGACGGGTGCCGTTCCCGGGTCGAGGAAGGCCTCGGCCCCGGTGATGTTGCTCTGCGTGGCACCGCCGGCGTCGCGGTCCTCGACCTCGGTCGAGACGACGAGGTAGCCGGGGTAGGCCTTCGGGCTGAGCACCCCGTTGGTCGGGTTGGGCCCGACCGAGGCTGCGTTGACCCGCGGAGCCGTGACGTCGACGACCAGTGGCACGTCGAGCGGCGGGCCCCAGATGTTCTGGCTGTTGCGGCTGTGGACGAAGAGGTGCGTCGTGCCCTCGCCGACCCCCAGCACCGTGGCCGCCGGGACGGTGGCGGTGAGCGCGACCTTCGTGGCCTGGCGGTTCAGCGACATCGGGGTCCCCTGGCCGTCGACGCCCGGGGTGCCCGTGAAGTACTCGGCGGCCGTGATGGTGCCGTTGGCGGCGGTGTCGTCGCCGGTGGCGCTGAGCGTCACGTTGCCCGTGCCGTTGGCGGGGTTCGGGGTGACCGTCCCAGCCATCGTCTGCGGGCCGGTCTTGGCCAGGTTGAGGATGACCGAGCCGACGACGCCCCAGTTGCCGGCGGCGTCGTGGCCTCGGACGTAGATCGTGTGCTTGCTCGAGCTGAGGCAGTGCAGGTCGACCGGCGGGGTCGCGGAGCTGCACTGGGTCGGCGTCGCGCTGGCCGGGATGGTGCCCGACACGACTGCCGAGGTGCTGCCGAACGTGCCGGTCATCTTGATGGTGCTCGTGCCAGCTGCGACCGTCGCGACGTCGTCGTCGACGACGAGCTCCGCCTGGTCGATGGCCGATCCGCCGCTGTTGGCGTCGGTCACCGTGGCGCTCACCGTGACGGCACCCAGGCCGTTGGCCGGGTTCGGCGTGACACCGACCGCAGTCGAGGCCGGGCCCACCACATCGGTGCTCGGCGGCGGCGCGTTCGTGTCGAGGAAGGTGAGCATGCCACCGAAGGCGACCGACGTGGGGTCGACGCCCGCGGCCTGGCCGCCGTTGTCGAGCTGCGCGGCCGACTCGAAGAGCGCCAGCTTCGCCTCGGGGCCGGAGGGCATCGTGACGAGCGAGTCCATCGTCACGCCGGGGTCGACCGCGGCGACGACGGAGGGCTCGGGCGAGCCGAGGGCGTGCCCGTCCTGCGAGAGCAGCTGCTGCTCCCCGCCCAGCAGGCTCATCGGGTGCAGCTCCGTCCCCGCGTTGACGTAGCGCAGCAGCACCTTGTGTGCCTGGTCCGTCGCGACCGGGTCGGTCGAGGGGAACGGCTTGCCGTTGATGAGCCGAAACTTCGGCTTGAACTCGCGCAGGTCGGTGAACTTGGCCGGGTCGGCGTTGAGGGCGGGATCGATCTCGCTGAGCACGAGCACCGCCTCGTCGTCGTAGGACTGGCCGTATGCCGTGCCGTCCGTCGAGAGCACGACGAGCGCACCAGCGAGACCCATGGCCACCTGGCGGGCGCCACCGGCCGTGTGGCCGGCCTCGTAGAGGAACGTCCCGGCACGGGAGGCTGTGAACGTGTAGCGGGCCGTGGCCCCGGGCGCGATGCCCGGCGTCGTTGCCGTGGTGGCGAGGCCCTCGGTGATGGACGAGGCCGGTTGCGCGGGCAGCGCCAGCGCCGTCGCCTCGGCGAGGCCGTTGTGCAGCGTCAGCACGACCCGGTCACCTTGCTTGGCGACGATGACCGGGCCGGGCGCGGTCGCCGGGCCCGCCTCGGTCGTCGAGTAGCCCCAGATCGGGATCGACTGCGACAGGAACTCGTTCGTCCCCGGCTTGGCCCAGAGGTCGCACGAGACGATCTCCGGGTCAGGGGCGGACGCCGGCGTCACGGTGCAGCCCGGCGCCGTCGGCGTCAGCTTGCCGACCGCGGCAGCGGGTGCTGCCGCGGGAGCCGTGGCGGGTGCCACGGCGACGGCCGAGGTGGGCCCGGAGGCCGGCGCGACGGCATACGCAGTCGTGGCGACGAGGGCGGGGGTCGCGAGCGCGGCAGCGACGGCGGAGGCGCCGAGACGAAGCCGGAGGCTGGGTCGAGATGTCATCGGAGTCGCCTCACTTCACCGGGCAACCGGCGGGCGGGTCGATGCGGAAGACCGTCATCATGCCGCCGAAGGTTGCGCCGTAGTTGGTCGCCTGCTGGAGCGCGTGGCTGTGGGCCACGTGGTAGTACTCGCCGCACTCGTTGTTCACCGTGATGTTCGAGGGGAACGAGCCCTGCTGGCCGAGGTAGGGGCTCTCGTTGAACCATGTGTCGGTGCCGACGAGCAGCTGGTCGGTGATGACCGGCAGCTGGGTGGGCACGGGGTTCGTCGTCGCGTTCCAGTGCTCGACGTCGCGCCAGTCCATGAGCGCGTCGACCGTCTGGCCGGGCATCACGTCGAGGTCGTACTTCAGGTACGAGAGGTCCTGGCCGGAGGTGCCCACGAGCGCGTGGCCGTCCTTGTTCACGACCCGCTCGTCGCTGCCGTGCGGGTGGAAGGGGAAGCTCACGCGGCCGGCGTTGAGGTAGCGGATGACGGCCGGGTCCTTGTTGGTGGCTGCGTCCCACGGCTTGATGTGCACGAGGGCGCCGTAGGGCTGGTTGGGCAGCCACGACGCGTTGTTGGGCGCGAGGGTGTCAGGCATGCTGCGGCCGTTGATCATGTAGTAGCGCGCGTTGTAGGCCGTCCAGTCGACCGGCTCCTTGCGCTCGACGGCCAGGTGGACGTCGGGGTCGATCTCCGAGAGGAGGAAGACGTACTCGTGCTGGGGGTTGAACACCGAGTCGGCTCGGTCGTTGACCTGGCCAGTGGCGTCCTTGGGGCGCACGACGAGGGCACCGAAGAGGCCCATCTCCTGCTGCTTCGTGACGTCGGTGCCGCTCGTGTAGAGGTAGGTGCCGGGTGACCCGGCCTTGAACTGGTAGGTGACCGAGCCCGAGGACGCGGCCGCCGGCTGCACCATCGAGGTCAGCGCGTGCGAGGTGGGGTCGAACTGGGGCTGGGCCGCGTTGCCGTCGGCCGTGACGCCCTTCTGGCCGGGGAAGACGATCGAGGTCGCCTCCGGCAGCTCGTTGTGCAGGACGACGGTGACGGTCTGGTCCGACGTGACGCAGAGGACCGGGCCGGGCAGCTGGAAGTGGCCCGAGCTGAGGCTGTAGCCCCACGAGTAGATCGAGTTGCCGTCCGGGGTGGAGACGTAGCCGTCCCGGGCCGTCAGCGAGAACGTCCCCTGGTTGCCCTTCTCGCAAAGCAGCCCCTCGGACGTCGCGGCCTGCGCGCCCGAGGTGGCGCCGAAGGCGGTGGCGGCCACGACGGCACCCACACCCACCACCACCGGCGCACGCCCGCGGATCCGGGTCTTGAGCGGGACCCGGATCCGGGCACCACGTGATCTGTTGAGTCGCATGATCATCCCTTCGTCGGGTCGTCAGGTGTTGGGCTGGGTCTGGGGGCCGTAGGTCCCGGCGGCGCCGACGCGAAGGACGGTCATCATGCCGCCGAGTCCGGCTGCGCCCCCGTTCCCGGTGAGGCCGTGGGTCCGGTCGTAGAGCAGGTAATCGCCGGGCTTGGTCGGGGCGAGGAGCACGTCCCGGCTCTCCCCGGGGCCGACGTCGACGCTGTTGGTGGCCTGGTAGTTCGACGTGCCGTCGCGGCCACGGAGCAGGCTCGCGTCCTTGGCGATCACCGTCATGTCGACGTTGTCGAGCGTCATGGCGTGGTTCTGGTAGCCGAGGTTCGACAGCCGCAGCAGGACCGTCTCCCCGACGTTGCATGTGATGAGCGAGCTGATCGGCTGGTACTGGAGGCGGCCGGCCGAGGACGCTGTCGGGTCACCCCCGGGTGCGATCGTGTCGGGGTAGCCGCGACCGTTGAGCAGCCAGAAGCTGGGGGCGTAGTCCGTCCAGTCGCTGACCTGGATGTGGGCGTCGCGGTAGTGGGCGGCCGACCACAGCTCGGTCATCATGAACGCGAACTCGCGGTCGTAGCGGGTGCTGCCGTCGCCGTCGTTGTACGCGTACTTCGCGCCGACAGGGTGCCCGTTGACCGGCGTCTTGTTCTGGGCCGGCCGCACGAACACCATGCCGGTCATGCCCATCTGCACGTGCTCGACGTCCTCGAAGTGGCAGTGGTACATGTACGTCCCCGCGTCGTGGGGCCGGTAGAAGTAGGACAGGTTGCGTCCGATGGGCACCGACAGCGACAGCTCGGGGACACCGTCGAAGAGCGGGATGGCGTTGACGAACCCGTGCCAGTGCAGGGTGTGGCCGTCGAAGAGGTCGGGCCGCTGGAGCAGACCCAGGTTCGTCAGGGTGATGGTGATGTCGTCGCCCTCGTCGAAGGCGAGCATCGGCGCGCTGATCTGCGCCTTCCCGCGAGTGGCCGCGACCTGCGCGTCGGAGAACCCCGTGACGTCACGGAACCCGAAGACGTAGGTGTCGAAGGGGCTCGGCGCCAGCGAGTCGGGGTAGAAGGGCAGGTCATGGGGCGAGCCGGCCGGCATGCTCACCCAGCCGTCCGTGCCGGCCAGGTGCACCGTCTTGCGCGGGCCCGGCGTCGTCGCGCGTGGCGTGACGACCCTCGGCATGGCCGCGGCGCTCCCGAAGGACACCCTCGACCCGAGGACCGCCGCGCCCAGCGCCCCGGCGCCCCCGAGGATGACAGCCCGTCGCCCGAGTCCCGCACGGTCCGCTGAGGTGGCGGCTGCGGTGAAGACGCTGCTCTCGTCGTTCATGGTCTGCTCCATTGGTCGGATCGACCGGTGCACCGGTCCATCGGCGTGTGCTTGGTCGGCGTGTGGTTGGTCGGCATCCCCATCGGGGAGCCGGGACGGTGAGGACCCCGGGGCGCGCGGGGGGAGGCCACCTCTCTGGGAGGAGGTGTCACGCCCCGGGGCAGTGAGTGGCGAGGCATCACGGTCCGACCTGGTCGGAGCCGGAGTCGAACCGCCGGCTGGTGCCGACGACGGTCGGCCTCGCCTGGTTGTCGATGTCCCGCAGTGGTGCAGCGACGGTGACGGTCCACGGGATGGCGACTCCCAGGATCGTCTGGCTGCCGTAGGTGACCGACGTGGTCCCGCGTCCCTTGCCGTATGCCGCCGCGCCCGCCCCCGAGAGGTGGTAGTCGGCCCGCAGCTGTGGAGGCAGCAGCGCCGTCACGATGGCTGCCTCCCGGAAGGCCGGGAAGGTGCGAGCGGCCAGGACAGTCACGGTGAGCTCGGGCGTCGGGTCCTTGAACCCGGGGGTGTCGGTGACGGTGACGTTGGCTCCCCCGTCGGTGCCCGCCGTCGTCTGGACCAGACCACCGACGGGGTGGAGAGAGCCCGGGCCGCCGACGACCGCCATGTCCCATGGGTTGACGGAGTTGGTGCTGCCGTCGGGCAGGGTGCCGCCGATGCCGTAGACGTAGCCGCCGATGTAGGTGCCGGCCCGGTTGTCGTTGAAGACGTTGTCGAGCAGGACGGGCTTGCTGAAGGTCGCCTGCCCGTTCGTGCGCACCAGACTGAAGCCCGTCAGGCCGTTGCTGTTCAGCCGAGCCATGAGCACATCGCTGTTCGGGCCGGTCGAAAGGCCCGCGGGGGCTGGCAGACCGTCCGAGGTGACCGCCGTCGCCGTCGTCATGTTGCCGGCGACCGTGTTGTCGACGATGTTGACGAACGGCGCGTCGTCGAGGGCGATGCCGCCACCCTCGTGGGCCGACACGTTGTTGGTGATCGTGTTGTTCGAGATGGTGATCGTCTGCGGGTCCAGCTTGGTGACGTGCGTGCCGGCCACCTGGAGCAGTCGGATGCCGCCGCCGTCGTCGCTCGCGAGGTTGGCGTCGATGACGTTGCCATCGATTGTCGCCGAGCCCGTGCCGGGGCTGAGTCCGGTCGGCGTGGCCGGCAGCTCGCCGGCGAGCATGATCGCGCCGCCCTCGTCGTAGGAGCTGTTGAACCAGACGGTGTTGCCGCTGATCGTGCCGCCGTTGCTGAAGCCGGGGTTGCTCATGTAGCCGAAGGCCGTCATGGCGCCGCCGTACTCCGCGGAGAAGTTGCCGCAGATTGCGTTGTGCTGGACCTTGTAGCCGTCGCTTCCGGTGAAGAGTCCGATGCCGCCGGCGAGGTTGGTCCCGCCGTTGTTGAGCACCTGGTTGTCGGCGATGACGGTGTCGTAGTTGCGGTTGTCACCCGTGTAGGGCGTGCCGACCCGGATGCCGCCGCCGTAGCTGCCGCTGTTGCCGACGATGACGTTGTCGGTGATCCGGGTGCTGCGGTTGTTGTTGTGGAGGTAGATGCCACCGCCCTGGGTGACGAGGGCACCGGTGGCGCCGTACGGCGTCTTGGTGCCGCCCGTGAGGACGTTGACGTTGCCGGGGAAGTCGGTCTGGGCTCCTCCGGTGACCTGGAGGCCGTCGATGGCGACGGGGTAGGCCGCGTCGGACCCAGTGCCGCGCGGGTCGTCGAGGACCGTGACCGTCGCGGCGTCCGGCACGTCGAGCTCGCCGCTGTAGGTGAGCGAGCCGAGCAGGTTGAGCCAGGCCGTGCCGCCGGGCAGGTCCGGGCTGAAGCCGGAGCCGTCGATGATCGAGCCGGCAACCCACTTCTGCGAGCCGTCCGTCTGCGGGATGAAGCCGCCGGGGCCGACGCCCTGGATCGCGACGCGGTGGTGGACGATGACGTTCTCGTTGTACTCACCGCGCGGGTTGAGCGCGGTGGGAGAGCCCGGCCAGACGACGACGAGCCAGTACTTGCGGGACGAGGTCGGCCGAGCCGCCTCGAGCGCCTCCTGGACCGTGCCGTACTGCTGGCCCGGGCCCACCTCGACGACGTTCGGGTTGATGGCCGACGACGCGTTGTTGCCGGGTGCGGCGCCGAGGTTCCAGATCGTGATGCCGTTGAACGTCGACCGCCTGGAGCCGTTGGTGATCGACACCTTGAGGGCGCCGTTCGAGCTAGGAGTGGCCTTGCCCGTCGTCAGTGCTGGGACCGCGAACGAGATGCTCGTGTCGGACCAGCTGGAGACGGTGACACCGGGGACGGCCTGGCCGGCGGCGTTCGTCAGCGTGACGGAGCCGGTGCCCTGGGTCGCCCCGAAGCCCTTGCCGGTGACGGTGACGGTGCGTCCCGTGCCGGTCGGGCGGACATACGGGTGGTCCACGGCGAGCAGCTGCGGGTCGGTGAGGCCCAGGTCGCAGCGCGCCGGGTTCGACGCGGTGGTCCCGGGGGCGAGCACGGTTGCCGCTGCCTGGGTGGGCGCCGTGTCTGTCACGGTGTAGACGCCGGGCCAGCCCTGGAAGTTCGTGCTGATGGTGCGGTAGGCCGGGTTGTAGTCCGGGTTCGGGTCACCCGGCGCACCCGGGTCGTTGCCGGTGAAGCGGTACATGTTCGGGCACGGGCCGGCCGGCACCGGGCAGTTGTAGGTGCTCGTCGAGGGCTCGAGGGCCTCGTACATGCCGTTGAAGTCCGTGTGCGTGGTGTCGACGAGACGCCCGCTCCAGTCGTAAAGACCGACGGGGACGTTGGGCAGACCCTGGGCCTCGCCGTAGTTGGCGCTCCGCTTGTCGAGGGCCAGGCCGAGGTCGTTGATCGTCAGACCCCAGAAGTGCGTCGGGATCGGGACGGGGGTGAAGAGGTTGAAGTTCGGCGCGACCGTCTGTCCGCTGCGCACGGTGATGAGCTTCGCGTCGCAGAGCGGCCGGTCCTGGCCCTCGAAGGGGCTGCCGCCGTTGGCCGAGAAGGCTGCATCGCTGACGTGGACCGTGTGGAGCGGGCCTGCGCACGGGGAGATGATGCCGGGTCCCTGCGACGGCGGCTGGGTCGGCGGCAGCGGGTCCTTGCCGGTGCCGGGACCGTCGGAGGCGGCCTCGGTAGGTGTCGGCGGGAAGTTCTCCTGCGGGAGGTAGGTGTCGCCGTCGAAGACGTTGACGTCCTCTTCCTTGGTGACCTGGTACATCGGCTTGCCGTCGACCGGGTCCTTGGGCACGTCGACGGCCACGATGTAGTCGCCGGCGGCCAGGTCACCGAAGCCGTAGTTGCCGTTGACCGTCTGGCTGGCGGCCCCGGGCGTGCTGTCGGACGGGCCGGCCTGCACTCCCATCATCGGGGCCTCGACGCAGAGGTTGTTGGCCGCTGCTCCGGACTCGGGCAGGGCGAGCTGGTCGGTCAGCTCGGTGCCGTCCCACTGGCGAGCCGTGCAGCCGCGCGGCGCCGCCCACTCCTCGCTCGTGTACTTGTCCTTCTCCGGACCCTTGACGAGCGCGCCACGCTCCGGGTCGGGGTTCGGGATGGTCTGCGGGGCCGAGGGGTCGGTGTCGTGGGCAGGGTTCGGCACCGACATCGGCACGATGGCCTTGCCCTGCCGGCACGAGTTCGCGATGTCCTCGGGCGTCGTCGCCGCACAGGGCACCGACTCGTAGACGTGGACGTTCACGTCCGGGATGCCGGGCTGGTAGGCCTCGCTGACCGCGTCTGCGGGGTCCAGCTCGTTGCGGGTCGTGTCGTAGGAGACCGTCGCAGCGATGCCGCCATTGTCGTTCGTCGCGTAGGGCTCGACACCCCAGTCGATGCGCCCGGAGAGGCCGATGACCGGCAGGAAGTTGATGTCCACGAGGCCGCCCAGGATCGTCGTGGGTGAGTCCTCGTTGTCGGCCTGGTAGGTCACTCCGGTGGTCCGGTAGCGGGTGTTGAACGCCTCGAGGACGAGCCACTTGCTGAGCGGGTAGCCCTCCTGGATGTCGTAGACGCCGGCGTCGTTCGTGGTGACCGTGTTCGTGTACTGGTCCATGAGCGTGTTGTCGCGCTCGCGGACGGTCAGCGCGAACTGGGGCACCGCCGCCTCGCCGGGGTCGCGCTTGCCGTTGCCGTTGTCGTCGACGAAGACGGTGCCGCGCACGTGGGTGAACCAGCCGACGAGCATCTTGTTGCCGACGTCGACGAGGCCACCGCCGGAGACCTCGACGTTGAAGCTCCACAGGATGTAGTCCTGGTTGTCGTCCCAGATGGTCAGCTGGTAAGTGCCGTCCGGGACGTTCTTGATGTCGAACGAGCCGTTGGCGGCGCCCCGACCGACGTAGACGGCCGCGTCTCCACCCGTGAGGTCCGACAGGGCGACCCACGGCGCCGGGATCGGCCCGGCGGACTTCGCCCCGGCCCACCCGGTCTCGGGGACGACCTGGCCGTTCTGGCCGCCGATGTAGGGCAGGCCGGCGACGGCGACGCCCTTGATCTCGCCGGTCGGCGGGTTCGTCCTCGGCACGCTCATCGCCTTGACGCGGACGAAGCCGAACTGGGTGGCCGGGACTGGCTCGGCCCCCTTGATGAACTCGGTGTCGAGGCCGGTGTCGCCCTCCTGCACCCAGATGTCGTGGTCGTGGCCGCCCTCGAGGGTCGTCGTCTGGACCCAGCCCGACTGGCCGACCGGCGGCGAGACGGTGGCGCCGTAGCGGTTCGGGCCGAGGTTGGGGATCGTGATGACACCCTGGGCGTCGCTCGTGCACTTGCCGGTCGACCGCCTCGTGTCGACGACGGGCTTGCCGTCGGCCCCGAACGTCATCCGTCCGGTCCTCCGGTCGTGGACGTAGACGGTGCACAGGGCGTTGCCGTAGTAGTCGGTGCTCACCAGTCCGAGGACGTCGGAGAGGTTGCCGGTGAAGCCGCGGAGACCCTGCTCGGCGTCGGCCTCGTAGGTCCCGTCGGTCGGGACGTTGTCGTTGAAGACCTGGATCTTGATGGTCGCCAGCGGCAGCGGCAGCGGCTGCATCCCGACCTCGACCGCGGTCTGCCGGCCGGCGACCACGCTGAAGTGGGCGCCGTCGATCTTGAAGTCGGGGGCGGTCACCGAGATGAGGTACTTGCCGGGCTTGAGGCCCTTGAGCAGGGTGGCCTTGGCGAGGTCGTTCTGGTCGCCCTGGGCCACGATCTTGGAGTGCCCCGACGTCGGGCGGACCGACGGCCAGGGGCAGCTGTCGGCATACGGCTCGGTCGGGTCTCCGGCGGCCGGGTTGGCCGGCTTGGTGCTCCCGCCCGGTGCGCGCGACGGCAGGCAGCGGTCGAGGAGCGGCGCGGCGGCCGTGCCCGGGTCGCCAGTGCTGTCCTCGTTGATCATCCACTGGTACGTGCCGACGGGGTCGCCCTTGTGGACAAGAGTCGAGGTCGTACTAATGGGATCCAACGTGCGTGCGCTCGCGACGGCGAGCGAGATGCAGCCGCTCCCGGCAGCAGTGCCTGGCGGACAGTTGGCGACGGTCACGACGGTGGGCGCGACTGCCGCGGGCGCCGTGGCCGGTGCGGCCACCGCGCTCGACGCGGCCGCGGCGGTGGCCACCGGCCCACCCACCTGGGCCATTCCGGCGATGGCGAGCGCGCTGAGGCTCGCGATGACTGAAACGGAACGCCTGCGCAGCTTCGACACGTCCACGGCAACCCCCACGTGATGCGGCGGGCTCGGTGCGAGCCCGCTGTCCCGCGAACGTCGCAGGCGTCGTCAGGGCGCACGGCCGAGACGGGTCGCAGGCTCAGCCAACTGTCACCGATCCGGTGGGCGTCGCCTCAGGGACGCGTCACCGTTCCGGGAGCCCGCCGTCATATACCTGTCATCTTCGTGCCCGTTATGCGACGGTGCATCCGGGTGTGGGACACCAGCTCGCACCACTTGTGGCCCTTTTCCGTCCCGAGATCGACGGTGCGACCCATACTGATCCTGCATATCGGGGAGGGGGGTCTCTCATGGCTACGGTGATGGTCGTAGACGACGAGGAAAGAGTCCGAACACTGCTGGCGAAGTCGCTGTCGTCGCAAGGTCACACGGTGGTGACCGCGGCATCGGCGAGTGCAGCCATCGACCGGCTGGAGTCCAAGTCCGTCGACCTGGTCGTCCTCGACCTGGTCATGCCGGGCCTGGGGGGCCTGGCCGTGCTGAACGCACTGAACGAGGGCAAGAAGACGACGCCGGTCATCGTGCTGTCGGGGGTCACCGATGTGGCGTCCCGGGTCGAGGCGCTCGACCGCGGGGCCGTCGACGTCGTGTCCAAGCCGTTCAGTCTGACCGAGCTGCTCGCTCGCGTCCGGCGCAACGTCGGGCTGACCCGAAGCGTGCCCGACGACCGTTGTCTGGACGTGGGCGGCATACGCCTCGACGTCGGTCGGCGCCGCGCGACGTTCCGCTCGGTCAGCGCCTCGCTCACGGAACGGGAGGTCAGCCTGCTCGCGCACCTCATGCGGCGCGCTGGACAGGTGTGCCACCGGGAGGAGCTGCTCCACGACGTCTGGCAGCTCGACTTCGACCCCGGCAGCAACGTCGTCGAGGTCTGCGTCGGGCGGATCCGCGCCAAGCTCGGGCAGGACATCCCGATCGAGACGCTGCGCGGCGTCGGCTACGGCCTCTACGAGGACGCCTGATGCTGCGTCAACGGATGGTCCTGCTGTGGGGTGTGGTCGCGGCGCTCAGCTCGGCCGCGATGATCGCCCTGCCCGGCAGTGAGACGGTGCCCTACCACATCGGCTGGGCGGCCTTCGCGCTCTGCTTCGGCCTCGAGCAGTGGAGCCGGCGATCCACCTGGATCGGGCTGGGTCTCTTCACCGGGGTGACCGGGGCGATCCTCGCGCACCGTGTCACGACCGGCGTGCTCGACTGGCAGGAGACCACGGAGATCCCGCTCATGCTGCTGCTCATGGTGCTCATGATCTGGCACGTGCGGCGCCGGCAGCAGGCGCTGTCGGACCTCACGGACCTCGCGGCCCGCGAGCGCGCGGACTCGACGATGCGCGAGCTGCTCACGCAGCGCACGTCCCACGAGATGCGGTCGCCGCTCATGATCTCCCGCGGCTACGTCGAGCTGCTGATGGACCGGACTCCGGCGGGCGAGGACCTGTCGGATCTGCAGGTCGTCGACGAGGAGCTGTCACGGCTGACCCGCGTGTGCGAGCGGCTCGTGCGCAGCATGCGCGTGGAGCTCGACCTCGAGATCACCGAGATCGACCTCCACGCCGTGCTGCAGCAGACGGCCCGACGGTGGTCTACCGTCGCACCGCGACACTGGCAGGTGGAGTCGCCGGCGATCACCCTCGACTGCTCTCCGGAGCGACTGCGGGCCTGCCTCGACACGCTCGTGGAGAACGCACTGCGCTACACCGAGCGCGACGACGACACGGTGATGCTCTACGCCCGCCCGATGCGCGACGCCATCGCCATCGGGGTCGCCGACTCCGGGCGCGGCTTCAGTGCCGACACCCTGCGCACGGCCGCCGGGCAGGATCACGCGCATCCGGTGGCCCACATCCTCGACGGTGTGCGCGACGACCTCTCGCAGACCGGTCTCGGACTCTCCCTCGTGCGGGACGTCGCGACCCGTCGCGGCGGCTGGGTCCAGCTGGGGGTGTCTCCGTGGGGCGGTGCCGACGTCGCGATCATCTTCCCGCTCGTCCCGCAGGTCGCCGGGGGTCAGTCCCTCTGGCCGACCCCGGTGGACGTGCCGACCACGCCCCAGCTCATGCCCCTCTGGCGCTCTGCGACGGCGCGGAAGACGGAGCCCGGGACCGAGGCGTTCAGCGCCTGAAGCACCCCCAGCGACACATCTCCGGGTGACTCGACGGCAAACCGACACTCACCGCAGCGCGCAGTAGAAAGCGGGCAGCCGCCGCTCGTATGCGCCCATGACCTCGCGCGCCACCGTGACCGAGTCGACGAGCGGGTGGAGCGCGAACGCCTCCACGGCGAGTGACCTCGACTGCTCGACCGCGGCGCGGATGACGAGCTCGTCGACGGCCTTGACCTGCTGGGCGAGCCCGAGCGCGTGGCCGGGCAGGGCGCTCACCGGCAGCGGCACCGGACCCGCGGCGTCGACGCGGCACGGGACCTCGACGACCGCGTCGGTGGGCAGCCCGGCGACGGCACCTCCACCACGGACGTTGAGGATCAGGCGCGCCGGCTCGTCACGGGCGATCGCCGCCATCAGCGCGAGGGCCACTCCCTCGTAGCCGCCTCCCTCGACGTCCGCCTCGGCCCGCTCGTGCGACGCCCCGTCGTCGCCCTCGCGGGTCTCCTGCATGTAGGTCGCGTTGCGCTCGCGCCGGACCGCGTCCCACCGCTGCCAGGCGTCGTCGTGCGAGGCGGCCACGGCCGAGTAGAAGTCGGCCTGCTGGGCGACGAGGTACTCCCCGCGCGTCTGCGGGGCGCTCCTGATCTGCGCGATCGCGTCGCGCGTGAAGTAGTAGTAGTAGAGGTACTCGTTGGGCAGGGCCCCGAGCGTTCGCAGCCAGTCCGTGCCGAAGAGGTGGCCCTCCTCGATCGCCGCGAGCGCCGTCTCGTCTGCGAGCAGGTCCGGCAGCACGTCGCGCCCGTCCCGCCGCAGCCCGGTGAGCCAGCCGAGGTGGTTGAGCCCGGCGTAGTCGATCTCGAGGTCGTCGAGGTCGTGCCCGAGCGCGCCGGCAGCACGCTTGGCGAGACCCAGCGGCGAGTCGCAGATGCCAACCACCCGGTCACCGAGCACCGACTGCATCGCCTGGGTGACCAGCCCGGCTGGGTTGGTGAAGTTGATGACCCACGCGTCCGGGGCCAGACGGCGTATGCGTCGGGCGACGTCGAGCGCGACGGGGACGGTGCGCAGGCCGTAGCCGACACCACCGGGCCCGGTCGTCTCCTGGCCGAGCAGCCCGAGGTCGAGCGCGATCCGCTCGTCGGCGGTGCGTCCCTCGAGACCGCCGACACGCATCGCCGAGAAGACGAAGTCGGCCCCGGCGAGCGCCGTGTCGAGGTCGGTCGTCGCGGTGACGGTGGGTGGCGCGACCGGGCCGCCGACGTCGGCGGCCTGTGCGGACAGGACCATTCGCATGACGTCGAGCCGGGCGTGGTCCGTGTCGTGCAGGACGACCTCGGTGACGCGGCGGTCGGCGTCGTCGCGCAGGAGCGCACCGTGGACGAGCGGCACGCGGAACCCGCCCCCGCCGAGGATGACCAGCTTCATGGCAGCACCACCCTCGGACCGTACCAAGGCAGGACGCGGCAGCAACGCCAAGCCCGATCGAGAGAGCAATCCGTCCGCGCCGGACGGATCGCTCTTTCGATCAGCGGGGTGAGCGCACCCCACCCCGATCGAGAGAGCAATCCGTCCGCGCCCTCCTCCGATCGAGAGAGCAATCCGTCCGCGCCCGGGGGAACACGGCGAGTCGTGAACGACGATGCGCGATCATGGGGACGTGCCCCTTCACCACACCTTCGACCCGCTCGCGGCCCTGCGTCGCCCCGACGAGCCGTCGCTCGACGTGTTCGTCTGGGGCACCGTCTTCCTCGACATGATCTTCGCCGGACTGCCCCACGCCCCGAAGCCGGGCACCGAGGTGTGGGCCGACGGGCTCGCGTCGTGCCCGGGCGGCATCGCCAACCTTGCCGTCGCCACCCGCCGGCTCGGACTGCGCACCGGCCTCGCGGCCGCGTTCAGCGACGACGACTACGGCGACTTCTGCTGGCGCACCCTGGAGGAGCAGGAGGGCATCGACCTCGCCCGGAGCCGCCGCTTCGCCGACTGGCACAGCCCGGTGACCGTCTCGATGTCGGTCGACCGCGACCGCAGCATGGTCTCCCACGGCCACCCGTCCCCCGTCCCGGCCAGCGAGCTGATCGGCACGCCACCGCGCTCGCGCGCCGTCATGGTCGACCTCGGCGAGGACGAGGTCTGGGGCGCGACGGGGCCGACGTGGGTCGACCGCGCCCGCGACAACGGTTCCCTCGTCTTCGCCGACGTCGGCTGGGACCCCAAGGAGCAGTGGTCGCCGCACGTGCTCGAGCGCCTGGACCGGTGCGACGTCTTCATGCCGAATGCCGTCGAGGCCATGGCCTACACCGGCACCGGCTCGCCCGCCGAGGCCGTCTACGCCCTGGCGGACCGGGTGCCCGTCGCGATCGTCACCGACGGCGCCGCCGGAGCTCTCGGCATCGACGCCCGCACCGGGGAGGAGGCACGCGTCCCCGCGCTGCGCGTCCGGGAGGTCGACCCGACGGGGGCGGGCGACGTGTTCGGCGCCGCGCTGCTCGTCGGCACCCTCGCGGAGTGGCCGCTCGAGCAGCGGATGACCTTCGCCAGCCTGTGCGCCGGGCTTGCCCTCCAGCAGTACGGGGGCTCGCTCGCGGCACCGGGCTGGGGCGACCTCGCCGACTGGTGGACCGCGCTCGTGTCCGACACGAGCGGCGACGCCTACCACCGCTCGCTCCGGCGCCGCTTCGCCTTCCTCGACGAGATCGTGCCTCGGGTGCCCGTCCTGGCGTGCCGCCGCGCGACCGCGACGATCGCACGCCGTGCGGACGTGCAGGACCTGGACTGACCGGCCCTGCGTTGGGCGGGCACGATGGTGACGTGACCGAGCTGCCCGAAGACGTCCGTGACCTCGCCGCGCTCGACCTGTACGGCGCGCAGGTCCAGGACTGGTCCATCGCCGGGGACTCGTTCTCATGGACGCTGCTCGCCGGCGACACCCACGCGGGCCACGAGCTCGCGACCGTGACCTACGTGGGCGCCGTCGTGCTGCACACGAACCGGCGGGACCTCGACCGCGCCGTCGCGGCCGCCGCCGAGGTCGAGCGCTCGACGGTCGCACCGACGGAGGACAGCGGGTTCGAGCACCGGATCACCCTCGCGCCCGGCTACGCGATCGTCATCCGCTTCTGGAGCGTCGAGGTTCGCCGGATGCCGGCACCCGACCACCTGCGGCGGGTCCGTTGACCCTCGGCCGGGCCACCCGGCATACGCACTCGGTCGTATGCCGTGTGGTCCGGTACCGACGACGCATCGCCGCCCGGGGTGCCATGGTGGGTCCATGGAGAAGTCATCGCTGACCGCCCTCGCCCGCGAGCTGCTCGAGCACGCCACGACGACCTCGAGCGGTCGCGGCGCGGACACGGTCTACGGCGGCCACGAGCACGTGCTGCGCCAGACCGTCATCGCGCTGGCGGCGGGCCGTTCGATGACCGAGCACGAGAACCCCGGCGAGGCCACGGTGCAGGTCTTGCGGGGACGCGTGCGCATGAGCGCCGGAGACGTCGCGTGGGAGGGCGCGCCGGGTGACCTGCTCGTCGTCCCGCAGGCGCGCCACACGCTCGAGGCGCTCGAGGACTCGGCCGTGCTGCTGACCGTCGCCAAGCTGCCCTGAGCCGGCGACCCGGCATACGCCCTCAGTCGCCGGCGATGCCGGTGCGCTCGACGCCCTCGACGATCCAGCGCTGGAGGAAGAGGAACATCAGCAGCAGCGGCACGATCGCGACGAGGGCGGCCATGAAGAGCTGGCTGACCTGCACCGACTGCGCCGTGAGGAACGTCGACAGCGCGATCTGCACCGTCCACGACTCCTGGTCGCGGCCGATGACGAGGGGCCAGAGGAAGGCGTTCCACGAGCCGATGAAGGTGATGGTGCCGATGGCCGCGACGAAGCCGCCTGAGTTGGGCACGACGATGCGCCAGAAGGTGCCCCAGTAGCCGAGGCCGTCGATGAACGCCGCCTCCTCGATCTCCTTGGGGAAGCCGAGGAAGAACTGCCGGAAGAGGAACGTCGCGAGCGCCTGGAAGAGGCCCGGGATGATGAGGCCGCGCAGGGTCGAGATCCAGCCGAGGGTCGAGACGAGGACGAAGCTCGGCACGAAGGTGACCGCCGCCGGGATGAGCAGGGTCGCGGTGATCGTGTAGAACACGGCGTTGGACCAGCGGTAGGGGATGCGGGCCAGGCCGTACCCGGCGAGGCCGGAGATGACGAGGACGCCGACGGTCTGGGTGACCGCGATGAGGCCCGAGTTGAGCAGGCTGCGGGCCATCGGGATGGCCGGGTTGGCGAAGAGGCCGGTCAGGTTCGAGGTCTCCCAGACCGGCGGCAGCCAGTGGAAGTCCGGCGAGCCGAGGTCCTGCTCACGCATGAACGCGCTGCGGATCAGCAGGTAGAAGGGGATGAGGAAGAGCCCGGCCGCGACCACGAGGGCGCTGTAGCGGGCCCATCCCGTGACCCGCGACTGGCGCTTGCTGCGCACGATGGCCATCAGTCGCCCCTGTCGCCGAGTCGGAGGATGCGGCCCTGCACCACCGCGATGATCGCGATGATGAGGGTCAGGATGACGGCACCCGCCGAGCCGTGCCCGAAGTCCTGGCCCGAGCCGAGCGCCGTGTAGTAGAGGTAGACGAGCGGCGGCCGCGCGTACGGCGGGTAGGTGCCGAACGTCGAGAGGATGTTGTAGAACTCGTCGAACGCCTGGAAGGCGTTGATGAGCAGGAGCAGCAGCACCGCGGTCGACGTCGCGCGCAGCTGCGGCAGGGTGATGTGGCGGAAGACCTTCCACCCCTCGGCGCCGTCGATCGCGGCCGCCTCGTAGAGCGTCGGGCTGATCCGCTGGATGCCGGCGAGGAAGAGGATCATGTAGAAGCCGACCTGCAGCCACAGCCGCGCCGTGACGATGACGAGCCAGTACCACGGGGGGTTGGCCAGGCTCAGCCACGGGATCGAGTCGATGCCGAACCAGCCGAGCACCCCGTTGGCCAGGCCGGAGCGGATACCGCTGAAGATCGACATCTTCCAGATCAGCGCGGCCACGACGTAGGAGCACGCGGTCGGCAGGAAGAAGACCGACCGGAAGAACGACTGCATGACCCGGGTGCGGGCGACGAGCAGCGCCGCGCCGAGGGAGATGACGAACGTCGTCGGCACGATGAAGACGGCGAACGCGAGGAACGTGACGAGGCTGCTGCGGAACGCCGGGTCGGCCAGCATGTCGAGGTAGTTGCCGGCGCCGACGAACTTCGTCGGGGTGACCGTGTTGTAGGACTCGAAGAACGACAGGTAGATCGACCACGCGATCGGCACGTAGACGAAGACGATCAGCCCGATGACGAACGGCCCGACGAAGACCCAGAACCACAGGTTGCGGTCCTGGCGCCCGCGCAGGCGCCGACCGAGCGACGGCCTCCCCGCGGTGGGGGGTGGTGTCGCCCGGTCGGTCGCCTTCCGCTGCACGGCCGTGTTGTCGTATGCCGTCGGGTCGGCCTGCGCTGTCAGGCGAGGACCCGCTTCAGCTCGGGCTCGGCCACGGCCTTGACCTTGGCGATCTCGCCGGCGGGGTCGGCGCCCTCCTTGACGATGCGGTTCATCGCGTCGCCGAAAGCCGTGGCGCACTTGGGCGTCCAGAGGATCGGGCTCTGCGCGTGGCCGACGTCGGTCGCGAGCTTGGCGGCCTCGGCGGCCTGCCCGCTCTGGAGGGTCGACGCCTGGCTGATGAGGCTCGTCCGGGACGGGATGTGGAAGCCGTAGCTCGTCGCGAAGTCGAGCTGGTCCTGGGTCTGGTCGACCCACAGCCACTTGGCGAACTTCTTGGCCGCCTCGACGTCCTTGCTCTTGGCGCTGACGCACGAGCCGTAGGCACCGACCGGCACGGAGGCCTTGCCGCTGCCGTCGAGCGCCGGCCACGCCATGACCCCGAAGTCGTCGCCGAGGCCCTTCTTGATGTCGGGGAAGGTCCACAGGCCGGTGAACTGCATCGCCGTCAGGCCGGAGGTCAGGGCCGAGGCGTCGAACCAGTCCTTGGGCGCACCGAGGAGCAGCACCTTGGCGTCCCACATCTCGCGGAGCTTGCCGAGGGCGGTCGCCGCGCGCGGGTCGTCGAACCCGAACTGGTTGTCCTTGGTGAGGTAGTCGAGACCGGCCGACCACAGCATCGGGCCGCCCATGAGGCCGGCGCCGCCGTCGTTGCCGAGGAAGAGGCCCTTGACGTTGCCCTGCGTCAGCTTCTTCGCCGCGGCGATCAGCTCGTCGATGGTCTGGGGCGGCGTGACGCCGGCCTTGTCGAGCATCGACTTGCGGTAGACGAGCAGCTGCATGTCGACGACCTGCGGGATGGCATACGTCTTGCCCTGGTAGGTCATCCGCTCGAGGATGCTCGGGTTGAAGTCGGACTTCGTGTCGGCGAGGAGGTCGGTGAGGTCGACGACCTGGTTGCCCTTGATCATGTCGATCGTCGGGCCGTTGCCGTACTCGAAGACGTCGGGGCCCGCGTCCGTGAGCAGCGAGGCGGCCGTGGACTGGTCGTAGTCGCCGGGCTTCCAGCTGACCTTGACGGTGGCGTCCTTGTAGCCCGCGGCGTACTTCTCGACGGCCTGCTGCGTGCCGGCCTCGCCGTACTGGTGGTACCACTGGTTGATGGTGGCCCCGCTGCCGCCGCCGCTCGCGCCGCCGGTGGCCGCCGGCTGGCGTCCGGTGTTGCTGCCGCACGCGGCGAGCGCACCCGTGACCGCAGCGGCACCGCCGAGCGCGAAGAGCGAGCGCCGCGTGAGGTTGGCCCCGAGGGCCTGGCCGATCTCGCGGCCGATCTGCTTGTCAGACATAGGTTCCCCTGCGTCCTTCCTGCCCGGGTGTGCGGGCACCGTTGACGACGGTGGGCGCTCGGCCAGTCTGCTCGACCCCGCCCACCGTGCGATCGTATGCCCGAGACCTCCGCGTATGCCGGATGGGCCACCCCGTGACGTCAGCGCGGCCCACCCCGATCGAAAGAGCGATCCGTCCGGCCTGCGGGCGGACGGATCGCTCTTTCGATCGAGGGAGGGGTGTCGGCGGGGGCTCAGATGGTGGCGGCGGAGTTGAGGGGGTTGTCGTCCAGCGTCTCGCGCGCGGTCTGGAGCAGCTGCTCGACGAGCACCAGCGTCTGCTCGTCCTCCAGCGTCATGCGCCGCCCGAAGTGGCCGCGCGCCAGGGCGACGCCGACACCGACGCGCAGGAAGCTCGAGCGGACGTCGGTCAGGGTGTCGGGATCCATGCGTTCGAGCAGCCGTGTCACAGAGAGCAGTCCCGACACCACGGGACGACCGTCGAGCTCGAACTCGTCGAAGAGCCAACGTCTCTCGGCTGCCGCGGTGCCGAGCAGGTCCCGGCCGGGACCGGTGCTGCGCAGCGCCGCGTCGGTCACCGCGTCCCAGAAGGCGCCGCGCTCGTCGTCGTCGAAGCGGACCCGACCGACCAGGGCGCTCAGCACCCAGACGGGGCCGAGCCGGAGCGTGAACCACTCCTGCTCCGACCACTGCTCACGCCACTGAGACACGCCCGCCACACCGCCTCTCGCCCGTTCCGGACCCCACCAGCGTACGACCGGCTCGAACGTCCGGGGTGGTGGAGCTTCTCCGGCGCCGGGTGCCGGAGGAGCTCCACGACCTGTCACGACAGCGGCATCTCGCGGGCCGCGACGACCGGGCGCAGCACGGCCTCGACCTCGGGCGTGGCGAACCAGCGGCGGAGGCAGTCGTCGACGAGGACGTTGGCCAGGGAACCGAGCACCATCGACTGGTCGAGGGACAGGTGGCGACCCGCGTGCCGACCCGTCCGGGTGTCGACGGCGTCGATGAAGCCGCCGGGACCGTAGGCGCCGAGGTCGCGCTCGATGCGGACGAGGTTGTCGGTGGCGGCGCCGAGCTCGACCATGAGGGCCATCGCCGATGCGTGCGGGGTGACGACGACCTCGCCGTCGCGTTCGCTCGGGTAGCCGTCGGCCTCCCACGCGATGGGTGGCACGCCGAACACCGAGTAGCCCTCACCGGGACAGGCCGACGGGCTGAACCCCCAGTAGCCGTATCCCTGCTCGTCGAGGGCGTACTCACGCTGGAGGGCCACGGTGCGCGCCTCGTTGACGCCCCAGGTGTCCGGCGCCCACCGCGCCTCGGGCACGAAGATCGTCGGCATCAGGGCCTCGAACATCGAACCGCCGAAGGTCGGCACGACGTCGCGGCCCCGGTAGTGCCGCAGCGGCGCGTCGAGCGCGGCATAGTGCTCGGGCGGGATCTGGCCGTAGGCGATCCCGACGTAGCTCGCGATCCGCGGCTCGGAGTCGAGCAGGTCGTAGTGGTGCTTCGTGTGGAAGACGTCCGCGTGACCGGGGACGAAGGACGCGCGTCGCGTATCCACGCCGGGGTCCTCGACCCAGAAGCCGCCCGTGAGGCGCCCGCCCGGCCCGTCCGGTCCAGCGGCCGCGTCGTGGAAGACCCCGAAGTCCATCCGGTCGAGCACGACGTGGGCCTGCGCCGCGACCCGCGGCTCGGCAGCCGCGGCCACCATGAGCCCGGCCGCGAGCCATCCGTTGTCGACGCTCGAGAGGAACTGCTGGATCTCGTGCCCGCTGTCGGGCATCTGCCGCAGCAGGGCACCCGAACGGTCGTCGTACCAGTTGAAGAACATCCCCGACTCGTCGTGCACCTCCATCCCGGCGAGCGTCGTGAGCAGCCGGGCGAGCCGGTCACGGGCCTCGTCGGCGTCGGCGAGCCCGAGGTCGCGCGCCGCGACGGTGCACCAGAGCAGCCCGCCGATGTTGGTCGGCGAGGTGTAGCCGCTCCGGGTCGCGGGGTCGAGCGAGGCGGCGATGCTGTCGGTCGGCAGACCCGTCTCCGGGTCGGTCATGGCCTCGAAGGAGCGCCAGGTGTCGGCGGCCCAGCGGGTCAGGAGGGTGCGGTCGGGCATACAAAGTCCTTCGGTTTGGGAGGTGTCGGGAACTGCACACTCGACAAGGGGCACGGCCCGAGGGACCGCCACGACACGGCATACGCAAGTGGGTCGAGCGTGGCGAGGCGAGCTCGTGGCGGTCGGTCGGTGCGGGGAGCGTCAGGCGCCGGCGATGGACGTCTGGTCCCAGTCGCAGCCGCACGAGCCGCGCACCACCATGCGGGTCGGGAGGACCTGCGGGTGAACGTCGAACTTCCGGCCGCCGATCCGCTCGTGGAGGCGGATCGCCGCCCACCGGCCGAGCTCGCGCATCGGCTGCTGGACCGTGGTCAGGCCGGGTGCGAGGTAGCGCGAGGTCATGATGTCGTCGAACCCGACGACGGCGACGTCGTCCGGCACCCGACGGCCCTCTCGGGCGAGGAGGACCATGGTGGCCAGGGCGAGCTCGTCGTTGGCGCAGACGAGCCCGTCGACGACCGCGCCGGCGGCTTCGGCCTCGCGCAGCCCCTCCATGACGCGTCGTGCCGAGGTCTCCTCGTACTGGACCGGGATCGGGCCGGCCACCTCCGCGCCACGACTCCTCGTCAGCGCGTGCTGGAAGCCGCGGTAACGCTCCGAGACGTCGTGCGAGGTCTCCGGGTCGCCGACGAAGACGAGCCCGGTGCGGCCGTGCTCGAGCAGGTGCCGGGTCAGCTCGGCCGAGCTGATGAAGTTCTCGACCTGCACCGCGTCGCAGCCCTCGATCGCGTCGCGCGCGACAAGCACCGTCGGGGTGGTCTTGACGATCTGGCGCACCATCGTGTCGCTGATCGTGTCGTTGGCGATGACGATGCCGTCGATGCGCCCCAGCATCTTGCGCACCGAGGCCTCGGCGTCCTTGGACGCGTCGCACACCACCACCACGACGGACTGCCCGCCCCGGGCCGCCGTGGACTCGAAGCCCGACAGCAGCTCGGAGTAGTAGGGCCCCCGCAGGCCCGGCAGCACGAGCCCGTGCGTCTGGTGCGACGGCACGTCGACCGATCGGCCCGCCCGCAGCGGGACGTACTCGAGGTCCTCCACCGCGCGCAGCACCCGCTGCCGGGTCATCGCCGAGGCCGGGGTCGAGCCGCTGAGCACGCGCGAGACCGTGGCGATGGACACGCCGGCGCGCTCGGCCACGGTGTAGATCGTGACCGGTCGCGCGTCGTCGTACTCCGTGGACACCCAGGCTCCCTCTTCCGGGTCCACTGTGCACGGGCGAGCCGTCCTTCACAACTCCAGCCACGTGCCTCAGAACGGATTGGGGATCGCGTCGAGAAGCGTCCGGGTGTAGTCGTCCTTCGGGTCACGGATGACCTCCAGCGTCGGGCCCTTCTCGACGACCTTGCCGCCGTTGAGCACGATGACCTCGTCGGAGAGCATGCGGGCGCTGAGCAGGTCGTGGGTGATGTAGAGGATGCCGACGTTGTTCTGCTTGACGAGGTCGTTGAGCAGCTCGAGCACCTCGGCCCGGATCGACACGTCCAGGCTCGAGATGGGCTCGTCGGCGACGATGATGTCGGGCTCCACGGCGAGCGCCTTGGCGATGATGACGCGCTGGCGCTGGCCCCCGGACAGCTCGTAGCCGTAGCGGTTGATGAACCGGTCGGCCGGGGTGAGCGCCACCCGCTCGAGCAGCTCCTTGACCCGCTCGCGCAGCTCCTCGCCCTTGAGTCCCTGGTAGTTCACGAGCGGGCGCGACAGCACGTAGCCGAGTCGCTTGGCCGGGTTGATCGAGCTGTAGGGGTCCTGGAACACCATCTGGACGTCGCTGCGATACTGCCGCAGGGCGCGACCCCGGAAACCCGAGACCTGACGGTCACCGTCCGGTCCGTGGAAGACGATCCGGCCCTCCGTGGGCTTCTCGACACCCGTGATCATCCGCGCGATGGTCGACTTGCCGCTGCCGCTCTGGCCGACGAGCGCGGTCACCTCGCCGCGGCGCAGCTCGAAGCTGACGTCGCTGACGGCCTCGGTCCGGGTGACGGTGAGCCCGCGACGACGCTCGAACACCTTCGTGACGCCCTGCACCGACAGCACGACGTCGTTGGTCAGCGCGCTGCGTGACTCGTCGGCCGTCTTGACGAACTGAGGGCCCTCGAAGCCGCGCTTGACCTCGCCGAACCTGATGGCGCCCCCGTCCTCGCGCTGGAGGACGGCGACGTGGCAGGCCGCGCGCCCGCCCCGCAGCGGCACGAGAGCCGGCTCCTTCTCGACACAGAGCTCGATGCGCTCGGGGCAGCGCGGCGCGAAGCTGCAGCCGACGATGTCGCGGCTGAGGTCCGGCGGCCGTCCCGGCACGTAGGTGATCTTCACGGTCTCCTGCCGCGGATCGCCGTACGAGCCGAGCAGACCCTTCGTGTAGGGGTGCAGCGGCTCGCGCACGAGCGCCCCCGCGCTCTGGTCCTCGACGATGCGGCCGGCATACATCACGAGGATGCGGTCGGAGAGGTCGAGCACGGTGCCGATGTCGTGACTGATGAAGAGCACGGCGAAGCCCTGCTCGGCCTGGAGCCGCCGCACGTTCTCGAGGATCGAGTGCTGGACGACGACGTCCAGCCCCGTCGTGGGCTCGTCGAGCAGGATGAACTTCGGCTCGAGAGCGAGGGCGAGGGCGAGGTTGACGCGCTGGCGCATCCCACCGGAGAGCTCGTGCGGGAAGGCGGTCATGAACTTCGGGTCGATGATGACCATGTCGAAGAGCTCGCGGATGCGCCGGGTGACCGCCTCGCCCCGCAGCTTCGAGTGCTGCTCGATGGCGTCCCGGAACTGGCCTTCGACCCGGACGACGGGGTTGAGCGAGTTCATGCTGCTCTGGAAGACCGTCGAGATGTCGCGCCAGCGCAGGGCGCGCAGGTCGTCCTCCGCCAGGTGCGTGATGTCGGTGCCGTCGAAGGTGATCGAGCCGCCGCTGATGCGGCCCGGCCGCTGCAGCAGCCGCAGCAGCGCGACGCCGAGCGTCGTCTTGCCCGAGCCGGACTCGCCGATGAGACCGACGAACTCGCCGGGCTCGATGCCGAAGCTGACCTCCTGCACGGCGTCGAGAGGGCGGCTCGCCTTGGGTTCGTACCGGACGCTGAGGTCGCGGACGTCGAGGAGTGTCATGCGTCCTCCCTGAGGTGGGGGTTGCTGAGCAGGTCGACGCCGAAGTTGATGAACGTCATCGCGGTCATGAGGATCGCGAGCACGAGACCCGGCACGAAGACCCACAGCCACAGGCCCTGGGCGATCGCCCCCTGCGCGTTGGACTGGTAGAGCATCGTGCCCCACGACACGCTCTGGCTGTCGCCGAGACCGAGCGCCGCGAGACCGGCCTCGGCGCCGATCGCGCCGGTGGCCGCGCCGACGAAGCTCGCCGCGACGAGCGAGGTCATGTTGGGCATGATCTCGCGGAAGACGATGCGCCACGTCCCCTCACCGGAGAACTTCGCCGCGGTGACGAAGTCGCGGTTGCGCAGCGTGATGATCTGCGCCCGCTTGGCCCGGGCCGCGCCGGCCCACGACGTGATCGAGATGACGCCGACGATGAGCCAGATGCCGCGCACCTCGGAGTAGGCGACGAGCGTGATGATGAGCGGGAGCGCCGGGATGACGAGGGCGACGTTCGTGATGAACGACAGCACGTCGTCGAGCAGGGTGCCCTCCGCGTAGCCGGAGATCATGCCGATGACGAGGGCGATCGCCGTCGCGATGAAACCCGCGAACAGGCCCACCAGCAAAGAGATCCGGGTGCCGTAGATGAGCTGGGAGGCGATGTCCTGACCGCTCGTCGTCGTGCCGAGCCAGTTGGTCGCGCTCGGGCCGGCCAGCGGGGTGAACGAGCTGTCGAGGGGGTCGTGGGGCGCGATGAGCGGCGCGAAGATCCCGACGAGCACGTAGACCGCGAGGATGACGACGCCGACACGGGCCTTCTTGCTGCTCCAGATCACCTGCCACCACTGCTCGGGACGCCCGGCGTCGCTGACCTGCTCGACCGCGAGGGTGGCGAGGGCCTGGTCCGGCTGGCCCTCGGCCACGAAGTCCCCGGTCGGTGTGGGGATGGGGGTGGTGCTCATCCTTCGGCCCTCCTCGCTCGTGGGTCGAGCACGCCGTACAGCAGGTCTGCGGCCAGGTTGGCCACGAGCACGCCCGTGGTCGTCAGCAGCATGAGCGTCTGCAGCAGCGGGTAGTCCTTGTTGGCGACGGCCTCGCCCATGAGCCGGCCGAGGCCGGGGTAGTCGAAGACGGTCTCGACGAGGATCGCCCCGCCGAGCACCCCACCGAGCGCCAGGGCGAAGCCGGTCACGCTGGGCAGCATGGCGTTCCGCGCTGCGTACTTGAGCGCGACGTGGCGGTCGGGCAGGCCCTTGGCCTTGGCCAGCCGGATGTAGTCCTCGCCGAGGTTCATGATCATCGTGTTGCGCATGCCGAGGATCCAGCCGATCGGGGTGACGATGAGCAGCGCCACCGCCGGCAGGAACGAGTGGGAGACCGCCTCCTGGATGAAGGGGAAGTTGAAGCCCGGGGTGGACTCCTCGTAGCCGCCCGACGTGGGGAACCAGCCGAGGCTGTAGCCGAAGACGTAGAGCAGGAGCAGACCGATCCAGAACGGCTGGAGCGTGCCGAGGAACGTCGACCCGAGCGTCGTGACGGAGTCGAAGCGGGTGTTGCGTCGCCACGCGGCATACGCACCGAGCACCACGCCACCGGCGAAGGAGAGCACCTGGGTGATGGTGACGAGGATGATCGTCCACCAGAACGCCTGGCCGATCACGTCGGTGACCTTGTAGGGGTAGTACGTGTAGGACAGCCCGAAGTTGCCGTGGGCCAGGTCACCGAGGTAGTTCACGTACTGGCTCAGCAGCGAGCCGTCGGGCGTGCCCAGCATGGCCCGCATCGCCTTGACCTGCGCCGGGTCGAGTGCCGCGTCCTTGCCGGCCAGGCGCTTGACCATGATCTCGGCGGGGTCGCCCGGCTGCAGGCGTGGGATGAGGAAGTTCAGCGTGACGACCGCCCAGAGCGTGGCGAGGAAGAAGCCGAACTTGCGCGCGAAGTACTTCATGCGGGTCTCCTCCCCGCCGGGGCCGGGGCGGCTGCTGGTGCAGCCACCCCGGCACGCGTGCAGGGGGTCACTTCGGCGCAGTGAGGTGCGTCAGCACGAGGAGCTTGTCGTCCTGCGGGTTGGCGTACGGGTCCTGCTCGCTCGGCCAGCCGACCGCCTTGTCGGAGCGGTAGATGATGCGGGCCGGAGCGTAGAGGAGCGCGGTGACCGGGTACTTCGTCATCATCGTCTCGACGAGGGGCGCGAGGTCGGCCTTCTGGCTCTCCTTGTCGGTGTCGGACGCCAGCTTGGCGACGGCCGCATCGACGGCGGGGTCCTTGAAGCGCTCGACGTTCGGGAAGATGTCGGTCTTCGTCGGGATCTGCGTGCTCGAGAGCTTCGCGCCGATGTTCTTGGAGAGCTCGCAGCCGCCGTGCAGGTACTCGAGCATCAGCTGGAAGTCGCCGGACTTCTTCTGGCCGTCGACCGAGTCGGGCGCCGAGGCGGTGACCTTGGCGGTGACCCCGGCGTCGTTGAGGCCCTTGACGACCACGTCGGCGATGGCCTGGTAGTCGATGAAGCCGGCCTGCACCGAGAAGTTCACGGCGAGCGGGGAGCCGTCGGGCATGGTCCGCTTGCCGTCGGCGCCCTTCTTGTAGCCGGCCGCGTCGAGCAGCGAGTTGGCCTTGCCGAGGTCGAACGGCATGACCGTGTCCTCGCCCCCGTAGTTGGCCGGGAGGAGCGACGCCATCGACGGCAGCTTGAGCCCCGTCTGGCTCGCCGGCTTCATGACGCCGTAGGTCGCCTTGACCGACATGTCCTGCTTGTTCATCGCGTAGGAGATCGCCTCGCGGAACTTCACGTCGTTGAACGGCGGCTTCTCGTCGTTGCCGGTGAGGACCGTCATGCCGTTGGGCGCGTAGTAGAAGTGGTTGTTCTTCGGGTCGGCGTCGACGAAGGTCTTCTTCGGGTTGGGGATCTCGCCCCAGTAGGCGTCGAGCTGCCCGGAGCGCAGCTTGAGCGCGGCCTGGGCCGCGTCGTACTGCCCCTCGAGGACGATCTTCTTGACCTTGACCTTGTCGGCCTGCCAGTAGTCGGGACGACGCTCGAGCACGAGCTGGCGTCCGTTGTAGCTGGCGACCTTGAAGGGCCCGGTCGAGACGGGCGTCTTGTCGACGAACTTCGTCGGGTCCCCGACCTTGGAGTAGACGTGCTCGGGCAGCATCTTCGTACCGATGATGCCGTCGTACTTCGCGGCCGCGTTGCCGGTGAACTCGAAGACGACCTGGTCACCGACGGCCGTCACGGACTTGGCCGGTGCACCGAAGCTGTCGGTCCAGACGCCGGCCTTGTCGAAGGCGGGGTACTGCTTCATCAGGTTGAAGGTGAAGGCGACGTCCTTGGCCGTGAAGGCCTGTCCGTCGCTCCACTTGACGCCCTGGCGGATGTCGAGCGTGAGCTTGGTGCCGCCCTCCCACGTCGACTTCGTGGCGAGCCACGGCGTCTCCTCGCAGGTGAGGTTGTTGCGCACGATGAGCGGCTCGTAGAGCCAGGTTCCCGTGAGCGGCTTGGGCGAGTTGGGGTTGTAGTTGACGAGTCCGCCGACGGCCGCGTCGGCCTCGGAGGGGAACGTCAACTGGTCGATCATGCCGCCGCTGCTGCCCTGGCCCTGCTTCTGGGCCGCGCCGCCGGCGCAGCCCGTCAGGGCGAGGGCGGCGGTCAGGCCGGTCACGATCAACAGGGGTTTGGTACGAGCCAGCGTCATTGCAGACCTCCGTGTGGGGCGGGATTGCCGTCAGATTAGGTGCACTCCGACGACGACTGTCAACGCTCTGGAGGCATGTAACTACTTTCATGGCTTCACTCGTGCGCAGCGTGACTTTCATTTGTTTTCAAGGGGATTCACTCTGGAGTGAAAACAGGCCCGCTGATAGGAAAGAACAGTGCTCGACGACAACGCTGTCCTGACCGCTCCGACGGTCCACTCCCTCGAGGGCTGCTCCACGCTCTTCGCCGAGGTCCTCGACAACGGTGCGCTGCGCCGACTCGAGGCCTTCGGCACGAGCCTGCTGCTGCACCCCGCGACCGTCGCAGAGGCGGGTCTGACGAACGTGCACCTGCGCGTGCACCGGCCGGACGGCATACGTCGTCGGGCCCTGCTCGGGCCGGGCAGCGGCTCCGTCGTCACGCCGGGCGAGGGCGCGGTCACTGTCACCGGGCACCACGAGGGCATCGACTACCGCCTCGTCCTGCGCCTCGGCGACGAGCACGCGAGCTGGCACTGGGACCTCGAGCTGACGAACACGTCGGACGAGCCGGTCACCGCGGACGTCGTGCTCACCCACGACCCCGCCCTCGCGCCGCTGGGCGCCGTGCGCACCAACGAGTACTACGTGAGCCAGTACCTCGACATCTCGCCGGTCACGACGACCAGCCACGGCACCGCGGTCGCCGTCCGGCAGAACATGCCCGGCCAGCGCGTGTCCTGGCTCATGGTCGGCACGACCGGCACCGGCACCGGCTGGGCGACCGACGCGCTCCAGCTCGTCGAGCGCACAGGGCGCGGCGTGCGCTGGCCCGGGCTCGACGCAGCCGACCTGCCGTGCGCGCGCCTCCAGCACGAGCACTCGCTCATCGCGCTGCAGGACGCCCCGGCCGAGATCGCGCCGGCCGACACCCGCCGCACCGGCTTCTGGGGCATCGCCCTCGAGGACCACCCCGAGGCGACGTCCGACGCCGACGCGCGCTGGGCCGACGTCGCGGTGGCGAGCAGCGCCCGTGAGACCCCCCGAACCGACCACAGTGCGGCCGACCCCACCTCGGCCACGCTGTGGTCGTCCAGCCCCGCCTTCCCCTCGCGGGCGCTCGACCGCGCCGAGCTCGACGACGCGGGCCTGCTCGACGGCCGCACCGACGTCGAGACGGCCGACGACGGCACCGAGCTCGCCTGGACCGTCCGCGGCGGCCAGCTCGTGACGCCCGCCAAGGAGCTCGCGGTCCTGCGCCCGCACGGTCACCTGCTCCGCACCGGCGACGCCTTCACCCCCGACTCCCGTTCGCTCGCCTCGACGGTCTGGATGGCGGGCACCTTCCACTCGCAGATCACCCGCGGCCACGTCGGTCGCAACCCCGTGGTCACGGGCCGCCGCACCTACCTCGGCCTCCAGCGCGCCCACGGCGTCAGGCTTTTCGTCGAGGACGCCGACGGTTCGTGGTCGCTCCTCGAGACCCCGAGCGCGTGGTTCACGGCGCTCGACCACTGCACGTGGTGGTATGCCGGCACCTCGGGTCCCGTGCTCACCGTGACCTCGGGTGCCCCGGCCGACAAGCACGCCCTGGGCCTGTCGGTCGCCCAGCACGGCGCGGCGCCTCGTCGGGTGCTCCTCGCGCTGCAGGTCGCCGACGACCTCACCGATGCGCCGACCGTGTCCACCGCGGGCGACCACCTCGACGTCACGACGGCGCACGACCCCCGCCCGTGGCGCGTCTCATGGACCGGCCTCGGCAGCGCCGAGGTCGGCGACGCCCGCCTCCAGGCCGACGGCGTCAGCCGCGGGCCGGGGTGGGTCACCGTCCTGTTCGACCCGAGCGACCGTGTCGAGGTCGTCGTCGCCTCCGCTCCCGACGCCGGTGACGCGCCCGACGGAGAGGTGGTCCCCGACGGGGAGCGCCTCGGAAAGTCGTTCTGGGACAAGGCTGGTCACGCCGTCAGCCTCGACGGTTCCGCGCTCGGCGTCGCCGGGTCCGAGGCCGCGAACCTCTCCGCCGCCCTGCCGTGGTTCACCCACAACGCGTTCGTGCACTACCTCTCGCCGCGGGGGCTCGAGCAGTTCTCCGGTGGCGCCTGGGGAACGCGAGACGTGTGCCAGGGGCCGGTCGGCCTGCTCACGGCGCTCGGCCGACAGGAAGCCGTGCGCGACGTGCTCCTCCGCGTCTTCCGGGCCCAGAACGCCCGCGGTGACTGGCCGCAGGCGTTCGAGTTCCTCCCGCCCCTGCCCGAGACGGGGCAGCAGGACTCGCACGGCGACGTCGTCTTCTGGCCCGTCCTCGCCGCCGGCGACTACCTGCGCACGACCGGCGACGCGAGCCTGCTCGACGAGGTGGTGGCCTTCGTCGGCGACGACGCCCTCGGCGAGCCGGCCACGGTGGCCGAGCACCTCCGGCGTGCGGTCGACCGCATCACGGAGAGCACGGTCCCCGGCAGCCCGCTGCCGGCATACGGCCACGGCGACTGGAACGACTCGCTCCAGCCGGCCGACCCGCACCTGGCCGCCCACCTCGTCTCGACGTGGACGGCGGTGCTCCAGACGCAGTCGCTGCGCACCCTCGCCGAGGGTCTCCACGCGGTCGGCACGCCCGGTGACACCGCCACCCTCAGCGCCGACGCCGACGAGCTCGCCGAGCGCACCCACGACGCGCTGTTCGACCAGCTCGCTGCCGACCCGGTGCTGCCGGGCTACCTGCTGCACCACGACGACGGGCGCTTCGAGCCGCTCGTGCACCCGAGCGACGAGCGCACCGGGCTGCACTACGGCGTGCTGCCGTGGATCCACGCGATCGGCGCCGACCTCATGACGCCCGAGCAGGCGCGGCACCACCTCGACCTCATCGAGGAGCACCTGCTCGGCCCCGACGGCGCGCGCCTCTTCGACCGCCCGGTCAGCTACGTCGGTGGCCCCATGACGGTCTTCCAGCGCGCCGAGGCGAGCACCTTCTGGGGCCGCGAGATCGGCCTGATGTACATGCACGCGCACCTGCGCTACGCCGAGGCGCTGGCCCGCGTCGGGGAGGGCGCGGCCCTGCTCACCGCCCTCGCCAAGGCGAGCCCCGTCGGGCTGGACTCGCTGGTGCCGCAGGCACGCCCGCGTCAGACGACCTGCTACTACTCGTCGTGCGACGGCGCCTTCACCGACCGCTACGACGCCTCGGAACGGTATGCCGCACTGCTCGCGGGCGAGGTGCCCCTCGAGGGTGGCTGGCGCATCTACTCCTCCGGACCCGGACTCGTGCTTCGGCTCGTCACGGAGGTGCTCCTCGGCATCCGTCAGCGCGGCGACGAGGTCGAGGTCGACCCGGTGCTTCCTCCCGCGGAGGACGGCGCCAGCGAGCTCACCGCGCGGCTCCCGCTCAAGGGCCGAGACCTGACGATCCGCTACGTCGTCGGACCCGAGGGCCACGGCGTGCGCCGGGTCACCGTGGGCGGGCGCGAGCTCGAGCTGCGACCCCTCACCAACCCCTACCGCCGGGCAGGCGTGGCCGTCCGGGCCGCCGACCTGCTCGCCCCCACCACCGAGCCCGCCACCGAGACCGCCACCGAGATCATCGTGGAGACCCACTGACATGACAGACATCACCGCCACGCCGCCCACCCACGAGCGGCCGTGGCTCGATGCCGCGCTGCCCGTCGAGGAGCGCATCGACCTCCTCCTGGCCGAGATGACCCTGGCCGAGAAGGTGGGCCAGACCCACCAGGTCGCCAACATCGACCCGGATGCTGACGCCGACGAGATCGCGGCCGGCCGGATCGGCTCGAGCCTCTACGCCTCCGGTGCCACCGCAGGCAACGAGCGCGACGAGGGCATCCTGGTCGGCAACATCGACGCCGCCCAGCGCCACGCCGTCGAGGGCAGCCGCCTCGGCATCCCGCTCCTCTTCGGGCGCGACGTCATCCACGGCCACCGCACCGTGGCCCCGATCCCACTCGGCATCGCCGCCTCCTTCGACGCCGACCTCGCCGAGGAGATCGGCACCATCGCGGCCCGCGAGGCCGTGGTCGACGGGGTCGCGTGGACGTTCGCCCCGATGGTCGACCTCTCCGAGGAGCCGCGCTGGGGCCGCGTCGCCGAGTCGCTCGGTGAGACGCCGGTCCTCTCGGGCCGTTTGGCGGCCGGTCTCGTCCGCGGCTTCCAGGGCGACGACGTCAGCGACCCCGACCGCCTCGCCGCGTGCGCCAAGCACTTCGCCGGCTACGGCCTCGCCGCGGGCGGCCGCGACTACGACACCGTGAGCGTCGGCGAGAACACCCTGCGCAACCTGCACCTGCGGCCCTTCAAGGCCGCCGTCGACGCCGGGGTCACGACCGTCATGGCCGCCTTCAACGACGTCGACGGCATCCCGATGCACGCCCACGAGCACCTCATCCGCGGAGTCCTCAAGGGCGAGTGGGGCTTTGACGGCATGGTCGTCGCCGACTGGAACGGCGTCGGCCAGCTCGTCAACGCCGGCGTCGCGGCCGACCTGCGCGAGGCAGCGGCGCAGGCCATCCGGGCCGGCGTCGACCTCGACATGTGCTCGGGCGCCTACCTCGCCCACCTCGAGGAGCTCGTCGAGTCTGCCGACGTCGACCTCGCGCTCGTCGACGACGCGGTGCGCCGCGTGCTCCGGCTGAAGTTCCGCCTCGGGCTCTTCGAGCGTCCGTATGCCGCCCGCCCGGGCGCGTCGAACGCCCCGACCCCCGAGACCCGCGAGGTCGCCCTCCGGGCCGGCCAGGCCGCGCACGTGCTCGTCAAGAACGACGGCGTCCTGCCGCTCGACGCATCGGCGGACGCGACCGGCTCGGTCCTGCTGAGCGGCGCGTTCGTCGACGACGGCGACGCCCTGCTCGGCACGTGGGTGCTCGACGGCCGGGGCGAGGAGGTCGTCACCCCAGGCCCCGCCCTGCGCGAGCGCCTCGGCGACCGGGTCACCGTCGCCGACGGCCGCTTCTCCGACGTGACGCTCATGCAGGCGCGCGCCGCCGAGACGACCGTCCTGCTCCTCGGCGAGCACCGCTCCCGCTCCGGCGAGGCGCAGTCGGTGGTCGACATCGGCCTGCCCCCGGGCCAGCTCGAGGTCCTCCGTGCCGTCGCCGCCCTCGGCAAGCCGCTCGTGGCCGTCGTCTACACGGGGCGCCCGCTCGACCTATCGGAGGTCCTCGACCTCGCCGACGCCGTGCTCGTCGTGTGGCACCCCGGCACCGAGGCCGGCAACGCCCTCGCCTCTGTGCTCCTCGGTGAGGTGGAGCCGCACGGCCGCCTGCCGATGACCTTCCCGCTCTCGACCGGGCACATCCCGACGAGCACGCACCAGCGGCCGACGGGCCGGCTCATCCGCGCCGACGTCGACCACGAGGAGGGCCGCTACATCGACGCCCTCACCTACCCGCGGCTGCCCTTCGGGTTCGGCCTCTCGTACACGACGGTCGAGTACTCCGCGCCCACCGTGTCGACCGAGACGCTGCCCACGGACGGTTGGGTGACCCTGTCGGTGACCGTCACGAACACCGGCGCGCGGGTCTGCCGCGAGGTCGTCCAGCTCTACTTCCGCGACCCCGTCGCGCAGGTGACCCGACCGCTCGTCGAGCTCACCGACTGGGCGCTCGTCGACCTCGAACCCGGTCAGGCGCGCGAGGTCACCTTCGAGGTGGCAGCCGAGCAGACGGCATACGCAGGCCGTGACCTCACCACCCGCGTCGACGAGGGCGAGATCGTCCTGCTGACCGGCCCCGACTCCGCCCGCCTCCAGCCCGTGTCCGTCACGGTGACGAAGAAGGACTCATGATCGAGATCAGCCAGCGCCAGATCCGCATCGACGGCGAGCCGCGCATCGTCATGGCGGGGGAGGTGCACTACTTCCGCGTCGCGCGGGCCGAGTGGGGGCAGCGCCTCGACCTGCTGCTCGAGGCCGGCTGCGACACCGTCGCGACCTACATCCCGTGGATCTTCCATGAGCTGCCCGACGGCACCATCGACGTCACCGGCGAGACGCGGCCCGAGCGTGACATCGGCGCGTTCCTCGACCTCGCCGCCGCGAAGGGGCTGCGCGTCCTGGCCCGCCCGGGGCCGTTCATCATGGCCGAGCTGAAGAACGAGGGCATCCCGTTCCGCGTCTACCGCGACCACCCGGAGATCGTGCCGCTCGGCTGGGACGGCGTGCCGGTCACCTCGCGGACCGTGGACTACCTTGCGCCCGAGTTCCTTTCGGAGAGCGGTCGCTGGTTCGACGCGATCATGCCGGTGCTCGCGCCGCGGCTGCAGCCGGCCGGCGGGCCGATCGTCGGCGTCCAGCTCGACAACGAGATCGGCATGCTCGCCTGGGTGACGAACTCGCCCGACCTCACCGACGGGCTCGTCGCGTCGTTCGGTGACTTCGTGCGCGAGCGGCACGGTGACGCGGGGCCGTATGCCGTGTCGCCGGGTGAGGACGGCTGGGCGGAGGCCGTGCGGTCCCCCAAGGAGGAGTGGGCGGGCGTGCTGCGCCTCGACCTCGGGCTGTTCATGCGGCAGCGCTTCGCCTCGTATGTGGCGGCGCTGCGCGGGATGTGCGAGGAGCGTGGCGTCGCGGGCGTGCCGTTCTTCATCAACATCCACGGCACCGAGGGCGGCAACGGCGCGCCCTTCCCGATCGGCATCAGCCAGCTCGTCGACACGTATGCCGGCATCCCGGGGATGGTCTCGGGGTCGGACCACTACCTCGGCGAGGCGACGCTCAACACGATGACCGACCTCTACGTCATGAACGCCTTCATGGCGGCGGTGCACGACTCGGACCAGCCGCTGACGTCCCTGGAGTTCGAGGCGGGTTCCGGCGACTACGGCGCGGGGGCGGAGATGCAGTACGACCCGTCGACGGCCGACCTCAAGACCCGTCTGTGCCTCGCCCAGGGCAACCGGCTCATCAACTACTACCTCTTCGCCGGCGGCATCAACCCGCCACTCGACGAGCGCATCGACGACGGCAACGACCGGGTCAGCTTCACCGGCGAGCGGCACGGCACCGCCGCTCCGGTCGGCCCGGAGGGGCAGCGCGGCTACGCCTACGAGGCGACCGCGCGGGGCGTGCGTGCCGTCAAGGCCAACGAGCCGTGGCTCGCCCGGATGGACGAGGAGCACGACGACGTCACGCTCGGGCTCGTGCTGGACGCGTACATGACGGAGTACCACCACCCCGGGTCGTCGGTGATGACGGACGTCGTCAACGACCTCACCGCGCACCGCGGCGCGGGTGAGCGCAAGGCGCTGGCCCGTTCGCTGCTGCTCGGCGGCTTCCGCTTCGGGGCGACGCACCTGGAACGACGGGACCCTGCGCCTGGGTCGACCGTGCTGCTCGGGACGGGGCTTCATCTATCGCGCGTCGTGCAGGAGCGGCTCGTCGGGCACGTCACCACCGGCGGGAACGTGATCCTCCTGGGGCGCGTGCCGGAGCGCGACCTCGACGGGTCGCCGTGCACGGTGCTGGCCGACGCCCTTGGGATCCGCGGCGGCGAGGTCCTGCGCGACACCGGGCACTACTTCCCGTCGCTCGTCGCGCAGGGTTGGGCGCAGCCTTGGCCGGAGATGCGCGCCGGCTGGCTGCAGCGGCTCGAGCACGAGCGCGGCGACGTCGTGCTGACCGACCTCTACGGAGCCGTCTGCGGCGTCGACGTTCCGCTCGGCGAGGGCCGGGCGATCGTCCTGGCCGCGCAGGTCCCCTCGGACCCGGCGCTCTGCGACCGCGCCCTGTCGAGCCTCGGCGTCACACCGGGCCTGCGGCTGGAGACGCAGTGGCCGGGCGTCTTCGCCACGACGACGAGCACCGACGACGGCCAGCGGGCGCTGCACGTCATCAACATCTCCGGGTCGCCGGCGACAGTGACGGTCGCCCTCGACGGCACCCCGATCTCCACTGGCACCACGGTGCACCTGCCGGCACGGTCAGGACACATCCTGCCGTTGGGCCTCGATGTGGCCGGCCGCCGGATCGACTGGGCCTCGGCCGAGATCGCGGGAATCGATGATGACGGCACGATCCACTTCCGCCCCGGCCTCGACGAAGACGGCGGCACGACGATCGTCGTCGACGGCCTCCCCGTCGAGCTGGCCTCAGGGGAGCACACGCTCCGTCCCTGACGTGGAGGGCAAGGAACGGCCGGGGCGCGACGACAGTCGCACCCCGGCCGTTCTCTATCCCTCAAGAGCCTGCGAGTAGGTAGCCCATCCCGCCCAGAATGAGGCATCGCGAGATCGGCGGATTCGCGTGCGTCGACTGTACGAGCTGGCGCGCGGGAATTCATCCGAGCACTGCGGAGCAGCGTCGCAGTTCGAAGGGGCTCCTCAAGTACGTCGGCAGCGCGGATATCGCAGCCGAGCTCGCAAATTCTAGAGCCGCGGCTTCGGCGACTTGGTCGACCTGTAATCCTCGCGTCGTCAAATCCCGGCCGGTTGCTCACATCTGCGGTCGAACAAGGACCAGCCGTGCTTGAGCGTCCGATACGAGGCCAAGAACGCTTCTGCAACGTGACTGGGGCTTCCCGGGGCTTGACCCTCGCCGATGCCGGTCCGACGGTCCGCTGGTCCAAAGGTCGAGCGTTGGAACAGGGACCAACCGAGCACGTGTGCGTCAGCGCTCATCTCGCGCCACAGCCGCTGCACAGCGGCGCGGTGGCCAGCTCTACTGAAAGTGACCTCGGCTGACTGTCGGATGACGTCGGTGAGAATGAGGTCCGCTTTACTTGTTCGGAGTGCCTTGACTTCAGCCCTACGCCCGCTTAGCCACTTCTGCTGATTCCCGAGTTTTTCCTGTTCGTCTGACGACAACCCAGAGAGCGAGCCGTAGTACTTGTCCAGCTCCTTGTACAACTCGGTGAGGACAGTGAGCCCTCGCTCGCGACGCTCACCGCGACCCTCAGGGCTCAGGATCCACACTCCTTGAGATGCACCGACCAACGCACCACGCAACACGGTGAAGTGCGACGAGGGATAGAGCTGCTTTGCGTGTACAGCGTCGAGCGCCAGACGCAGATGTTCACCGGAGAGCACGAGGGACATCCGCGCGAGCTGGCTAATCGCCATATGCGGAAAGACTTTGTCGTCAAGCGCCAGGTCGCTGGCGCTCTCAGGTTCCTCCACCTTGTGGGCCCTGAGCCGCCAGCGGTCAAGGTCCGGTTCGGTTTCGAACATTTGAGTGAGGGCTGCACGGTCCGCGTGCGACAACGACATGGCGAGCAGAGTATCGACGGGCCTCGGGCGTTGCGTCTTAAGAGGGTGCGCCATAGCCGGACTTAGGTCGACCGTCCCCGCAGGCAACGACCGTCACCGGAGTCCACTGCCTACCGAGTCCGTCGGTATCGTCTAGCGAAGCGACGCGCGAACGCCGCAGGTCCTCTCGCAGTGCCCAGATTGATCCCGACTAATGGCGACGCCACCTACCTAGTGGTCGCTGCCTCGTCTCATAACAGGCCGACTCTTCAGGTGGCTTCCCACAGACAGAACTCGTCGTTCATCTTGATGACCAGCGCCACGAGCAACTTGATAGCAGCCACGTAGGAAGCGAAGTGCGCCTCCTCGCTTCCACCAGGCTGGGCGCCGTGAGAGTATTTGTTGCGTAAATTTGGGCCGTTGTGAAACTTACGGTTGAGCATGTAGTCGAGATAGTTCCCCTCAGCTTCCGTGAGCAGCGTGGCCTTCCGCGTCACCCAACCCCGGCTCTCCATATCATCTACATAGGCGCGACCCGCTTCGGACAGATGGTGGTAACTGACCGCTTCCTTAGTCCAGAGCGTGTATAAAACGATGAACCGATCCTTGCTGGCCAGCACCACGCGCTCGTCCTTGACCGCCAGCACGTCGTGGTCGATTAGATACTTCAACCCGGGCAGTTGATGCGGAGCAAAGTCGCCCATCTCGATTCGATTCATGACCACGAGCCGGGCGAAGTTTACGTCTTGAAGATCCTCCCGGATGTACGCGAGGCCAGACTGGTCCGAGAACAATGAGTTCAAAACGCCGACGAGTTTGGTGCCATCGGTGCGGTATACGTACTTCCCTTCTAGAGCACTCGGAACGTCCGCGTATTCGACTGCCTCGGACGACATCTCCAGCATATCGAAGTCAACTACCCCATCCTCGGTGAAAAGAACGAACTGGCGAACCAGCCCCTCCATCTCCGGGAACAGGTGGCGGCAACGCTCTAGGTAGGAACTTGTGGAGGAAGACGCCTTGAATCGAAACCGCGTGACGCCGAATTCTGACGGAAGGTAGTCATTGATAAACCACTCCAGCAACGACTCCAGTTCGATGTCGTAAGACCTCAGGAACCGGATGTACATCGCCGTTTGCAGTGTCGAACTCCAATCCTTCACGTTGTACGCGGCGCCTGTGACGTAGTCCCTCACCCCCTTGCTCGTCATGAACCTGTCGATGATCCCGAGGTCGGCGTAGAAGGACGGCAAGTTCAGCAGGCCATCAGCGTCAGCGAAATCGAACACGAACTGGAAGTTGTTCAAGATGCTCGGCGAGTCCAACGTCTCCTCAAACCAGGCCTGACTGTACGAGTAGCGAGCCACCATTCCGTCCAGCGATTCCGTCGCGGGAGCAGTCTGGGTGGGATCTAGCTTGACCTCGCAGCCGGTCTTGAGGCCATTGTTGGTCTCGAAGAACTTCGCAACCACTGCTTCACGCCGCTTGCGTGCGCGGAAGCGCACTTGGCGGTCGATCCCGACCCTTGTGTCGTCCGAGGTTCGGGAAATCAACTCCAACGAGTTCGGGTGGGCGTCGTCGGAGTCGACGTAGCTACCCATAAGGGTCTTTGCGTCGCCTGGGGAGAAGGTGCTAGGCAGATAGATCGGGGTCTGGGTGCCCGCCGCTAGATACTTTTGCACTAGATGCTCACCGTTCAGCGGGTCGGCCAGCAGCATCGATGACACCTCGGGGTCGTACGCCCTGACCAAGGCCTTCGACTCCAAGAAGTCCCGAAGGACGAAGCCCGTCTTCTGCAGCGCTGGAAGCATGGAGGAGGCGCAGCAGCGACCGAACACATCCTGTCGAGCCAACTCTTCGAGCAGGTCGGACCTATACATAATAGGAACCCCCACCAAGAGGGAACTCACGTTCGACTCGTCAACGGATCGGAAGAAGCGCGCAACCGCGGCCCGGATCACGCGGACCCGGGCGAAGAGTTCCGAGCGCTCCTCCGCGCTCAGCGATTGCGGAACCAGCCCCAATTCGATGAACTTAATTACGTTGCTTAACTCCAACGCATCTCCGACGTTGGCGACGCCCACGGCCCGATCGAAAGCGAGTGCCACCTCGGCCGCACGAGGCGCCTCCCAGCCGACACTCGAGTCGGACGCGCTATAAAACTTCACGCGTCGAACCTCGGCTTCCACGTCCGCGAGGCCCGCGGCAGCTTCCGAGTGCCCCTCTGCTTCGTTGTCGTCGAGATCGTCGGTCTCAGTCCCGTCGCCCACCGTGTCTGCCCGTTCCCTGTTCGGTCGCGCCTCGTCAGCGCAAGAGCGCCTTCACCCACTAAACCTACGGAGTAGCACCGACAGTTCGCGCAGCGTAACTTCACCGCCGGAGGACGCGGCGCGCGCCCGACGACCGAGGGATTGATCGCTCCAAATCAGCCTCACTCCGCCGCCGCCTCTCCCACCGATACCGCTAGAGCCCTTCAAGCCGTGCGAGAGATACCGAAGCTTGCACAACGGCCAGCGCCATAACGCCGCCTGTCGTCGCCGAGCACCTCTCCGCCTGTGCGACCGTTGCTCCATGATTCAGGACCTCGACAGCCATGAGGTTGTAGCAGCACATGAGGCGGGCCATGTGATCATCGCGTGGGGCTTGAGGATGGAGGTGGAGCACGTGAATCTTCAGCAGCGCACAGCCGTATTGGCATCTGTCCGATTCGGTCCCGGAGAGTTAGACAGTCTCGATGCAGAGGGCCGCAGCGTGCTGGTCATGTCTGGAATCGCGGGCCAACTGTTGGCGGGGGTTCCCTGGAGCGCTCGCCACCTAAATCACGACCTCCAGGTGCTGGGCGCGCCCTCGACCTCCGTGCAAGACTCAGGACTGGCGAGCGCCAGAATGGTGCTTGAAGAGAACGAGGAGGCCTTCCACTTGGTGCGTGAAGCACTCTTGGACGGTCTCGCTGAAGAGGTCGATTCAGTCGATGGGGCCCATCTTCGGCTCATAACCCAAAAGGGCTGATGACTTTCTGTTGGAACACCTCGAGTGTCCAGCGGCCCGCGTAGGGTGACCCGGATTGGCTCCTCGGGCGAAGGTCATTACGCTTCGGGCCCTTCTCGGTAAGGCCCGAGTGATCCATCGCGCGCCACTCTGACTGTGCCGCGGAGCCGCGAGGTCGGTCTGGCAACCCCGTCACAGGTTGAGCCGGCAGTTGCGTCACAACGCCACCGCGGCGGGTCGGCCCTTGTCTCATCCACCTGGGTGGGAACCTCAGCCATGGCCGATACCTCGGATGGCGTGCTCAAGATGGTTGGTGGGGCGTTCCGCGATGTCGCGATGTGGTCGACGCTCGCCGGGGTGCCCTTCTCGCTGTGGCTTGTCTGGCGGTCGGTGACATCGCCGGAGCAGCCTTGGCTGTGGGTCGCGTACACCGGCTGGGCCATGGGATTCCTGGGGATGTGCATCGCGTTGGCGCCGCGACTCAAGCCCGTTCGCACATCGGCAGTCGTGACGCTGCCGGCCCTGTCGGTGGCGGGCGTCGCCCTGCTTGGTGTGTTCTCGAGCTTGGGTGAGCTGGCCGGTCCCTTGCTGTTCGGGCTGGGCGTCGTTGGGGCCGCGATTCTCGTGCTCCGGCTGGTCGATGCACGCGCGAAGGACGTGGAGACGCGCGAGCGGCACGACGAGCTGATCGCCCTTCTGCGTTCGCTCGAGGAGCGCCTGGTTCGCCTGGAGGAGCCCGGTCCTCCGCCTGCCCGGCCCTTGAGGGTCATCGATCGGCTCTTGGCGCGTTTGAGCTGAACCCCGACCGTGATCGGCGACCGGCGTCAAACGGCGCCGAGAGGGCAGAGAACCGCGGCCCATAGCAGCGAACTGCCAGCGTCAGGGTCATAGAGTTCAATTGTCAGGTGAGCTCGCGCCGAAACTACGTGGGCGAGGCGCCACCTCGCACGGGTCTCTTGTGTGCCCTCTGTCAGGGCTCCAGCACCCTGAGTAAGGCGCATATCCCGCCGAGATGCGCTAAGAACAACGGCGCGGCAGTCACGCGCGGGCGACCGTACATCGAAGATCAAGTACGACGTTGGGAATCCCCCAACGAGGGGGGCCTCTGGCTGAGGACGGTCTGCCGGGAGTGCAACATCCTCGCTAGCAAGTACGACGATGCTTACGGCGCCTTCGCCAATGCTCTGCTTCCGCACGTAGGCGGGCATCCACTTAGCTTGCCGAGCGCCAACGGCGTTCCGCCCATCGCGGTAGCCCCGGGCCGTGTCGCGAGATCAGTCCTCCATGCGATGGTGGCCCTAGCGCCGTCGTTCAACGTCGTTGGCCGGCAGTTCGTACGAGACCTGCTGGAGGACGGCGACGACATCCGGCTGCCGGCTGGCATGCGACTGCGACTCGCCCTGACCTCCGACACCCACGTGCGCATTGCGAGCGCCTACCACCTTCACCGCGTCATCGGGGAGCGGCAGGACTATGAGGCGTTCGCGGAAATCTACTTCAGGCCGTTCGTCTGGCTCCTCACAGGTGAGTCCAGCACCTTCGGCCAACCCCTGCCAGACCAAGAGCGCTGGGGCGACGCCACGGACTGGATCACATACAGCCGCAGCGCCTATCGCACGGATCTGCGAAACGTCCTCAAGGCACTTCCTGAGACTATCCATCCATCTCGCCGACCTGGGAGTTCGGATCAATGGATAGAGCTGAGCGGGCCCACCTCGTACGTTCTGGAGGGTCGCATCGCACTCTGACGGCAGCGATGGTCGCGGGGCCGCGGACGCTCCTATGCTTCGTCAAGCGCCTGTCGTGGTGTTTCGAGTAGGCGGTAGAGGTCGCGGGCGACGTAGCGGGCAAGGCAGCGTTTGATCTCGCGGCCGGTCTTGCCTTCGGCAGTGCGGCGGGCGACGTAGTCGCGGGTGGCTGGCTGGTACTGGATCCGGCTCTGGACCACGGTGTGCAGTGCGTTGTTGAGCTGGCGGTCGCCGTACCGGTTGAGCCGATAGCGGGTGGTGACTTGGCCACTGTTCGCCGGGATCGGTGCCACGCCGGCGAGCATCGCGAACGCCGCCTCGGAGTGGATACGGCCGGGGTGGGACCAGGCGCACAACACCGTCGCGGCCACGATCGGTCCGACGCCGAACTCCTCGAGCAGGTCAGGACGCCAGCTGCGGATGATGGCCACGATCGCCTTCTGCAGCTCCCGTGCCTCTTTCAGCATCGCGTGCGCGCGACGGGCCACGGTCCGCAGCGCCACCACGGTGCTGGTCGTTTCGGTGTCCCAGGAGGCGTGCACTCGCAGGTTCGCGGCGGTGTTGAGCATCGCGGCAAGCTTCTGGCCACGGAACCTGACGCGGATGGGTTCGGGTGCTGCGATGACCAGGCCGAAGACCTGCTGCTGGGCCTCGGTGGAGGCATTGATCGCGGAGCGGCGAGCCGCCAAAAGCACTGCCAGTGCTTGACGTTCGCCCCCGGTGCGAGGAGTTCCCAACCGCGGTCGAGCCATCGCTTCACGCGCAGCGCGGATCGCATCGAGCGGATCGGTCTTCGCGCCGTTGCGCCGCGCAGCACGCTTCGGACGATCCAACTCGATGACGATCTCCGACATCGCCAGCAGGTGACGACTCAGACCGGCGCCATGACCGCCGGTTCCTTCGATCGCCCAGGCCCGCAGCATCGCGTGGTTGTTGGCGAACTCCACCAGCTCGGCGTAGCCCTGGGATGTCGCCTCGACGGTGATCTCGTCAAGGAGCCCACCGGTCGCAGCATCGACTATCGCCGCGGAGTGGGTGTGGACGTGGGTGTCGACGCCGATGACGACATCGACCACCTCGCGCAGATCGGTCAGACTGTTCATGCGTTCTCTCCTTCGCCGGACGGGACGTGGTTCCGGTCCGGGACGGAGGCTCGGCAGGACTGTGATGAGACACATCCGGCGCCTCTAACGCCAGATGGTCAAGCTCCTGATCAGGCCAGCTCCTCCAACCGGGCCGGGGCCGGTGACCACGAGCGGACAGGTCGCAACAAAGGCACAAAGCCAGTCATTCCGGGGGTCACACTCGCGGTCACCAACCACAGCCCAGCACCTTCAGGCTGCCTTGGCGATCCTCACAGTCATTCCGCCGCGAGCCGTCGAGCTTTTCGCTGTTACGCGCATGCGGGATCACAGGTATGCCTACCTGCTGCGGCGGTCCGACATCTCTCCGTCTACCACCGCCGACGCCGTTTCCTGGCCGCGGACTTCAGGCGCTTGCCGCCGCGGGCTGTGAACTGGGACGGGTAGAACGGAATCGTCTGCTCGAGGGAGACGTTGTGCTGCCGGTCGACCTCGCGCACCACCAGTTCGCCGCCGGGACCGTGCAACTGAAACTCGACGATCGGCGGGTCGGGCCACACGCGCATACGACAACCAGCGGCCCATGTCGGAGGCGGGTCGTAGAGCGAGAAGAGCACCTCGACGCGCTCGTCCTTATGCTTTCCGCGACCTCGCTCGACTCGCCGGACCCAGCGGCCGGCTTCAAGCAGGTCCAGGTACCGGCGCAAGCTCGAGTGCAGGGCGGGGACCGCCTCCTCGCCGCGCCGGCAGTCCAGCACGATGGCCAAGGGCCGGCCGATGTGGACGCTCTTCCCGGCGTGTGCGCCCAGCATGCGCAGCACGGCGATGCGCCACTGGTCGCCGAGCAGCCCGGCGTTCAGCTCGTCCTCGGTTGGTGTCTGGTCGACGACATCCGGGAACGGAAATCCTTGGCGCTGCTCGAGCCTGCCCCGTTCGTACTGCCAAACGGGCGCGTCGAGATCCGCCATTTCGCGGTTGCGTGCGGGTGCACTCGTGAGGCGGGCGGCCCGTCGCTGGGCGTCCCGCGCGGCAGCCTCCCGGTTCGCCTGTTCAGCGCGAAGCTGCGGCTCGCGGACCCTCGCTGCCGCGTACAGCTCAGGTAGCCCTGGCGGGAGCAGCACGCCTCGGGCTGCTGTCGTCTGGCCCAGCGTGCTCCATCTGACTGCCGTCTCGTCCTGCGGCCACACCATCGACCGGTTGTGCACGGCGAGAACGTCACGGGCACGGTCAGCGTGAGCCACACCGAGCCGCTCGCTCATCGGGTCGATGAACAGAATCGGCCGGTTACCCTCGAGGACTGTGTCGAAGAACGACAACCACCGTGCCGTGGTGTCCCTGTCGGTCGGGGTGCGTAGATAGGTGGGGCCGCCGAAGAGCCACACATCCTTGACATTGGCGGCCGCGTACCGGTCGTGGCGGCGCTGCCAATCCTCGGGGGTCAGGTGGGCGAACTGCACTTCGTACGCGAGCTGGGTGCCGTCGTCCAGAACGACGTACACGTCGGGCCGGGCGCCGTCCTCGGTTTCCTTCGTGTCGGGGTGGACCTGCGCGTCCGGGTAGAGCTCGCGCAGCCGTTGCGCGATGAGGTGCTTGCTCGTGTGATGGGCGAGGGTCTCCCGGCCATGCCCTTCGTCGAGGGCGCGGTGGGCGAAGTGGTCCCGCCGCGACTTACCCCGCACGCGCAAGAGCGGGTTCGCGCAGTCATGGATGGGGCAGATGAGCGCGCCGGCGTTCACGTCCTGGCGCACCTCGTCAGCGGAACCGATCGGCAGCTTGAACAGCGGCCTGTCCGGGTCGGCCGACCACTTGGCGAAGATCTGGGGCATCGGTCGTCCCGCATGAGCACGAGCGGGACGCGCCCGCTCACCGCCCCCGCCCAGTGCGGAATCCCGTTCCGCCTCCATGGGCTCGAACGGTACCTGCGCCTTGCGCCGTCGCCGAGCGAGATCGAGAAACTTTGCAGCCGCAGGGATCTTCCCTGTCAGGCTCGGCGGCCATAGATGACTCCGTCGGCAGGGTCGGCGACGGCGCTCGGCTCAGGCTCGGCACCTTCGCCGAGACGGGCAACAAGCATCGTCATGCTGGTCAACCGCCTCTCAAACGGACACGGTCATTCCGCCGCGAACCGGGCTCCATCCCTATGGCGACTGCATCACACGTCTGCACGGAGGGCGCTGATGCAGCAAGCGGTTCCCGGACCGTGTCGTCGTGACTGCATGCCGTTCTGGTTCTGTTGCCATCCGCCCCACCTGTCAGGAGTTACCACACGAAATGCACGTCCACGCGCGCCGAGGGAGGAACCTTCCCCTACACATTGGATCCAACGTTGCTCCCTGCATTCCCACAGCCAAGACGCGACGCCGGTGATCCACCGAGCCCTCTCCGTGTGTGGAGGGACAGTTCTTAGCAGCACGAAACAACGCTGAGCGCTCTTTCGGCCACACGAAAGTCCGACCATCGCGACCGCAGTCACACCTCTTCAGGGTGCGCTACGCGCACGGAAGGATCTTGTGTGCCATCACCACCCGGTTCTGTGGTGAGAGGCTTAGCATGGCTCGATGACTGACGACGAGCGGGACCTTGATGCCGAACAGCGAGCCTTCGAGCAACGTGGTTGGAGGTTCCAGCTGTATCGCCCCATGCGCACGAGCCCACCCAATGCCCCAGATCCCCGCATCCATAGAGTCTTCCTGGCCAAGGCGACAAAGATCGGAGACGAGCGCCGATTCCAAGAAGAAGGCGTCAGCGGTGATTCAGCTAGGGCGAAGCTGCTCGATTCCATGTTTGCTGCCATCGAGGTCACAGAACACTAACCCCCCCCGGCCATGGCACCTGCGTCACATCGCCGTAATCGGCAGCGTCTCTCAACTGGGTCGTACTCGAAGGCTCACAAGCACCGACGGCAGCGACCACTGCCATAATCGTGCGGGGGCCAGGCTACAGGCACTGGCGCGAGCCGCTTCTCGCGCCACTGAGGACAGTCTCTCGATTCTGGACCCGGAAGATCGCGAGGAACTGAAGAGGATGAGCATTAGCTTGACGGCCCGGAAGCTACTATGGGCGAGGGCGGCCAATCAGTGTGCCTTTCCGGATTGCATGCAGCCGCTTACGGAGGACCTTCATGATGCGGCGTCGGCAACCCTGAGATCACAAGGCGTTATCGTCGGCGAGGAAGCGCACATAAGATCAGGGAGAGTGGATGGTCCGCGCTTCGAAAGCAACTTTCCCTCTGGAGATGTCGACTCTTACGAAAACCTCGTCCTCCTTTGTCCAACTCACCACACGCTAATAGACAAGAACAAGGGGATGGCGTTTACCGTAGAGCAACTTCTCGACATCAAGAGAACGCACGAGTCGGCCATGGCGCTTAGCCGGTCCGCACCCGAGGCCCTTCGCCAGAAGATCGAAGAGAGGACGGTTGCCACCGTAGACACCTGGTCCTACTCCCAGTATCTAACCGACTTCGACAGGCTGACGTTTGGACTCAACACTGCAGTTCCGGGAATATCAGAGAAAAACTTCGGCTCTATCACCGAAACTGCCCAACTCCTTCTATCGAAAGTCTGGCCAACGTCCTATCCCCAATTGGGGCAGGCATTCGAGTGGCATCGGATGGTCCTTACGGTCCTCACTAACCATATTCGCGACAGCATGGAAGGTGATGCCCGGGCGGAAGGGCGTCAGCGCCGGACGCCCCGAAGAGACAAGCGTTTGGAGAGGTGGGACCCGGTTGAGCACCAAAGGCTGTTCCGCGAGTTTCTTGTTGACTGCACGGTGACGTGGTACCTCACGACTCACTTAGTCAAGTCGGCCAACTTGGTGGTGCGCGCTGTGCACTCAGAGCTCGACCCGCTATTCCGGTTTGAAGAGGGCCTCTATCTGATGCACACCCAAGAGGCATTGTCGCATCGCGTCATCCGCCTCGAGTACCCGGTGAACTATTCGCCGAGTGGGGCAGTAACGGGGTCATTGGAAGATATTCGAGCACGGGTCCGCGCGTTGGCAGGCGAGACCTCTTCAAAACGTGCAGACGACATCATCCTCGAAGACATCGATGGGTTTTGATTGAGGGTCGGCGACTCCACGGTGGCGAAGGCGGCTTCACCTAGGCTGTGCGCCGCACAACGCATTCCACCCCGCCGGGATGCTCGTGCACGGTGCCTGCGTCACTTCGCCGCCTGTCGCGCAACCGGCGCCTTTGTCGGCCAGCAATCAGCCGAGCTGCCCTCGCTCGAGAGAACGAACGCGGCCGCTTGCCTGATGCGATCCGACTAGGTCTCAGGCTGCGTCTGAGGGGGGAAGTGCCACGAACGGGTGGGTGCGTACGAAGCCGCGCAGCGCGGCTTCAGTGTGCAGGTCCGGCCAGCCAAGGATTCGAGAGGCCAGGAGCACTCGGTATGGATGCCTGCGCACGAAGTCGTCGGCCACCGCGACGCTTTCACGCGGATGTAATTTGGACCGCCCAAAGCGGCCGAAGAGCTCGATTGCACACTCCGCTTCAGCGAGAAGGTAGTTCCTCCCCTACGGCGAACGTCATACCGCCGCGTGTCCACTCGGTGCGATCCATTAATAGAAGTGATCCCTGTCGTCACTAGCTCCGCCATGAGGCCAAGACTGTCGATCGCTTTCCCCGTGCGAGATTTCCGCCCTGTCAAGGGCCGCCTTCCAAGACGCAGAAGCGCGCCCGTACGCGGCTAAACCTTGTGCTCCTGACGCCAACCTATGTGCCCACGCGCCAACACGGCCTGGTGGCCACCGTTGCAAGGAAGATTGGAGGGACAAGACCAGACGACGCCCGGTCCTGCCCGTACCAGGCGCCTCAACGAACCAGTGGCTCGATTCGTCTCGGCCGTTCGCGTATCGCCAACCCTTCGGCCGAGCATAACTAGATGTCTTGGACCTGTTGGGAAGGCACCGTAAAGGTCATACCAAGTAGCTGTCGCGCTTTGGCCAAGCCGTGAGGGCCGGACCCAATCGCCGCCACCGCGTCTGACAACTGCTCAAGACGCTTGAGGTTCTCGCCTTCTTTGAAGTCTGAGGTCGCCACCCTTTCAAGAGCTTCCTTGCAGCAGGCTGTGAAAATGTCTATTGCCGACCCTGATTCGCCGGAGGCTTGGAAGGACTCTCCTATTACCGCACCGGCACCCAGGCCCTGCTCCGCCAGCAATGCAGCCGAGGCTTGATAGGCACCACTCCGCCGGGACAAGTCGCGCTCCAAGAACGCCTTTCCGATGACCGACCAGGGCTGAATCTTCGAGCCGCTGGTGGAGATTTCGATACAGCCACGGGCAGCACGTATAAGGTCACGGGGCAATCCTCCAGCCCAAACGCTGCAAAATACGCCGAGGGGCTCCGGAAAGCCAGCGACTCTCGATTCGAGAACACTACGAGATTCCAGAGGAGTTAAGCGAGCCATTTCTACGATCTCGTCGAAGGATGAGTCGAAGGCGTCCCTTGGCTGAAGACCGCGGAGGGCAAAACTGGCTAATGCCTCGTCGGACACGGACACCAAGAAGTGCACGCCCGGGATGTGAAACAGATCCTTGATGGCGTTGACAACGTTAGTAAGAGACGCAACATCCGGCAGTTTGTCGAGTTCATCAATCACCACTACAAGTCGCTTCATACTACTCGCATCATCAAGGAGCGAGGGCAGGACCTGGCGCAATCGATCGACCAGATCACCGTAGGTCAGGTCACGACGCTTATGCTGATAAGAACGGGTCCCTTCCACACCAAACAAAGAAGTCAGTTGGAGCCCAACCTTCGCGCCGCGATTCTCAGTATATTCCGCGGCCAAATCCGATACTAATTGGTAGGCGCGAGAATCTCCTGATGGCCGTCGCCCTGCACTTCCTCGTGACGCGCTGCCGAGCAGCAGTGCAACCGCCGCAAGAATGGCTAACGCTCCAAGCAAACTGACAGGACCAAATAACTTCAAGAACGGAGGTTCGAGGATATCGGCCAATATGAGTCCAAGGCCAGCAAAGATTAGCAGCTCCGCCAAGACGACGCGTAGCATTCGCAGCCGCCTCCGATATCTATACTCCACCGTCGCCTCATACAGCGCGTCCACGTCGCTACCATCTGGTGAGGCGGCCGCGAATGCGACTCTGCGCAGCAGGTCCATAGGATCGTACTTGCTGGCGGCGAGCACTGAGATGGCTCGGGTTCCTTCGAGCTGCGATATCGCAAGCATCAACGTACTTTTTCCACTGCCTCGAGGCCCAGCAATCCCGATCGCCGATGTAGTGTGCTCAGAGATGAATTTCTTGACAAATGCGATCGTCTTCGAGTCAACAATGTTCTCGGCAGCCAACTCGACCAAATCCGGCGCGGCAGTGGGAAAAGGAACGAGGCCGCGGGGTCCCAAAAGCTGGTTGATTGAGCGCCTGATGGATTCAGAAGCGAAGACTTCCGCCTCGTTCTGCCAGTCATTCTCGGTCTTCAGCCTCTGTGCTGCGAACTTCTGCCGAGTTCCATCCTCGTCGCGTGCCACATAGGGGGCTCTAACTATCAGGAGAACCACCATCAAGCCAAGAGAGATGACGAATACCGGTTTTCCCCAGCTAGCGTGTAGCCATGACCACTCCGGAGCCCAGCCCCGGCCAAGGACCCACTCCGACAGAACAACGACTGCTAGCCCGAGGAGGCCCACCGCCACGAAGTAGTTGCCATTAGTTGTGAACGACCGCAAGCGCGATTTGGGTGAACCCGCCACCCTCTCTTCCTCTTTTGTTATGTTCTCGAGTTTTTCGTGTGCTCGATGAAGCCTTTCCACATATGTCGCCAAATCTCGCTTTGACGCGAATGAACATACTTGCTTCCAGTGCTCGCCGAACTGGCTGAACTCCGGTGATACTCGCAGAGCCTCGTAACGGGCTGCCAAGTCTTCGCGTGCTTTGTTCAAACCCACAGGCGGGCCAGCATCGGATGCACCCGGTCCGGTTGATCGGTCTTCCCGCATTTCATCCTCACCCCGCACTCTCGGCCGCGCCGGCGCACGGCGGCACCGACATAGGAGACGGCCAACCTAGCGTGACGCTGAACTTTCCTCACGGCTGGCCGATCCATCGAACACTGCCAGGGCTGACCGCGGGGCCGCTCAAGCCGCAAGGCACGCCCTTCGAGCTGCGGGGCCGGCGGGGACAGCCGCCATGAACCCTTGGGTCACTGGTAGTGCTTCCCATGCGTCTTTCCGCCGCGAAGCGGCAGCGTCCCATTCCGCCGCCGGTCGACCCTCTTGGCGTCGGCATTCCCGGCACGGCCGTGGCGGCGTCCGCTGGACGCGTGAACACGTCCGGTGGACGGAAGCGGCACCCGAGGACTCCGGGGAGGCTGGAGAAGTCATCCACCACCTTCCAGATTCAGGAGACATCGTGTTCATCGCCATCCTCGATTTCGAGACCCTCGCCGACGACCGCGCCCGCGCTCTGGCCCAGCTTGAGGGCGAGCGGGCGCGCGTCCGCTCGATGCAGGGCAACCTCGCTTTCCGCGTATACGCCTCCCGTGAGAACGACCGCACCGTGACGGTCGTGCACGAGTGGACCGATCAGAGCTCGTTCGCCGCCTACCTCGCCTCCGACGCCTTCGCCCGGTCCAACGCCGTCCTGCGACCCCTGGTGACCGGCGGGCCGGTGAGCCGCCGCTTCCGCGCGGAACTCGTCGAGGCCGTCGCCTGACCGACGCGGCGTCCCTACGATCGGTGCGTGGGAGTCCACTCGTGACCCGCGAGGCCTTCGCGTTCACCCGGTCCTTCGGGCCGACCGGGCCGACCGAGCTGGTCGTCGACCGTCATTACCTGCTGTGCGCCTCCACGGGAGCGCTGCGGCTCGAGGCCGAGGGCCAGCGCTGGCTGCTCCCCCCGGCCCGGGCCGCGCTCCTACGCGCCGGGCGGCCGGCCACGATCGCGATCCCGCAACCGGCCAAGACCGCCTCGGTGCTCTTCCACGTCGACTTTGTGCCGCCGCCGCCGCAGCAGCTGACGGTCTTCGACCTCGACCCACTTGCTCGCGCGCTCGTCAGCGAATGCGGCACGTGGCAGGAGGCGGAGGAGCCACTGCCCCCGTACGCCCGAGCCATCTTCGCCGCGCTGGCCGCGGTCACGTGGCGGCTAGCCGAGCGCCCCAGCCCCGTGGTCATGCCAGCGGGACGCTCCGCCGAGGTACGGACCGCGTTGCAGCTCACCGAGGAACGGCTCGGCGACGAGATCCGGTTCGAGGAGGTCGCGGCCGCGGTCGGGCTGGTCCCGCGCTCGCTGGCCCGTCGGTTCGAGGCCGAGGTCGGGATGACCTGGCGCGCCACCCTGCGCCGGATGCGGGTGCTGCGGGCCGTGGAACTACTCGCAGCCGACGACGCGCCGATCACCACGATCGCCCACGAGGTGGGCTACGGCTCACTCTCGGCGTTCAACGCCGCCTTCCGCGAGCTGACCACAGTGACCCCATCGGGCTATCGCGCCACTTTCACCCGCTGAACACCGCCCCGGCGGATCCGGCCCAGACCCACCGCAGGTACCGAGAGTCCGTTCCACACGCATGCCGCGGACAACGTTCCGCAACCTCACCGTTGGCCGGCGTCGGTCCCTCCGGCGAGTCGCACGACGACATGCCCCATGCACGGATCAGGCCGCGAGCCGCGGCGTGGCAGACCTGTGTCTATCCGCCGCGAGTCAGGTGCGGAGATGGCGCTAGTGGTTCACTCGATAGATGCCGTTCGTCCCCACGACCCTGCGTCCGGCCCTGCGTGCTGTCCTCGACAGTCTCCTCGTCGGCGACCTTCCAGAGCGACTCACGTGAATTTGGGACCACGACGGGAGTGGGCGCTCGGACTATGACCTCCGATGACATCTGGGACGTGGTCGTCGTCGGAGCGGGACCGGCCGGAAGCTCGGCCGCGCTGTCTGCACTGCACGAAAGGCCGGACGCTCGGGTGTTGCTGCTTGACCGCTCCGGCTTTCCGAGGGACAAGTCGTGCGGCGATGGGATAGCACCCCACGTTTTCGACGTGCTGCGCTCCCTGGGGGCCGACGAGACCGTGCGGGAATTGCAGCACCGTCACCGTGCGGTTGAAACGTTGGAGCTGTCGATGGGCGCTCAAGGCGTGACTCGTCGGATGCGTCGATCTGCGCTGGTGGTTCCCCGGGCTCAATTCGACGCCCGCCTTGTCGACGCCGCAGTGGGTGCCGGTGGGGTCTTACGCCGCCATCGAGTGCGCACCGTGGACACAAGTTCAAGAGGGGTGCTGATCGACGGGACGATCCGCGCTCGAGTCGTTGTGGCCGCCGACGGTGCCCGCTCAGGGGTCCGCCGGAGCCTCGGACTGGGACTGCCTCCCCGAATGGCATTGGGACTGCGGGCCTATGCACCGACCCCGCGCTCGCGTGCAGGTCGCCAGGTCATTCGCTTCGGGCAGGACCGCCAACCCTCGTATGCATGGGCCTTCGACCGAGGCGACGGATGGTCGAACGTCGGCTACGGCGAGGTACTGTCCGACCGGTTGTCGACACCCTCGCATGCGCTCATGGTCCAGCGGCTAGAGGACCTTCTTCCAGGGTCGACCTCTGCAGCGCACTCCTGGCTCGGGCACCACCTGCCCCTGTCGACGGCGCGGTGGCACCAACCTGCCGGTCGAATACTCCTTGCGGGTGATGCTGCCGGCCTAATCAACCCGCTGAGCGGAGAGGGCATCTACTACGCAGTCGCCACCGGTGCCTGCGCCGGTCGGGTGGCCGCCCTCCGGGCGACTTCACCCCCAGAAGGGCAGCCCGCTGATCCTGGTACCGCTCACCGTGAAGGAGTGCGTCGCCTCCTGCGAGCCAACCTCGTCAGCACGGCTATCGCCGGCCGCATGGTCTCAAAGCCCTTGGTCCTTTCAGCCGGGCTCCGCGCCTCCGTCGCCGACCAAAAGGTCTTCGATGACCTCGTAGAGCTGGCACTGGGTCCCGGCCGGCTCACGCCTCGAATCCTTCGAGGCCTGATTCGGCACGGACGTCAGTAACGGCGGCCGACAAAGCCCTGGCGTCCGACGTTTGTCAAGGATTGAGCGCGTCAAACCGCCGCATATCGGCCCTCTCCGGCTTCCCGGTCGTGCCGATGAGCAGTGCCCTTCCCACACCCCTACACCGCAGTAACCGACCTCACCGGTGGCGCGTCCCCGGTCGACGTCGCGGGCGGAGTTTCGGAGAGGACTTCGTGGTCCCAACGCTCCCGAGGCTTCGCTCCTGCACCCCACGGACCCGTTGCCTGGGAAACCGCTCTCGGCCGGGCTACGGGTCGCCACCGTCTACTTACGCCCTCGGAGGTCGTGCCTGTGCATGTCGTGGTTCGAGTCGTAGTCGGTGCTCTCCTGGTGGCGCACGCGTTGGTCCACCTGCTCTACCTTGCCCCAGACGTCTCCGAGTTCTCGATCGAGCGGTCCTGGCTGGTGCCCGAGGGCGGCCGCCGGCCAACGGCATACGTCCTCATAGGCGCGACGATCGTCGCGTTCGTCCTCGTCGCCCTCTGCGTGTGGCAGGTCCCCGGGCTCAAGGGCGCGTGGCCGCTGCTCACCCTGGTCGGCGCTGCCCTGTCCACGCTTCTGCTCGTCCTGTTCTGGAGCTGGCAGCTCGCCTTCGGCCTCGTCGTCAACGCCGTGCTGATCGCGGCGGCCGTCGTGCGGCCCGCATGGCTCGAGCGGTTCATGGCTGGGAACTGAGCGGTCCCCACCACGACTGTGGAGTCGAACTCGCGGTCGGTGCCTGAGGAGAACCCGCACGGCTTGGGCACGCCCTGACCGAAACGGTCCAGGCACGTCGTCTCGACGGGACGACACGACCGCGGCGGGGACCGGCGGCACGGCACTCAGGGGCAACCCAGCCTCCTGTTACACGTCCGAAACCCACAGGGTCGGCATATGCGGGAACATGCGGCCCATGACACCAGCCGAGCGGCAAGCCGTCTCCGTCGAGGACACCAACCCCATTGCCGCTGAGCACTACGGCGCCAAGACACTGGCCGTCGAGCCAGGTGGGATCGAGCAGATCCCCGACAGCGAGCGGCACGGCAGCCCCATCAACCTCCTGTGGACCTGGATGAGCCCGAACCTCGAGTTCGCGACGGTCGCCGTGGGCATCATCGGTCCGCTCTTCTTCGGCCTCTCCTTCGGGCAGACGCTGGGCGCGATCGTTCTCGGCACGGTCCTCGGCTCGGCGACGCACGGCGTCCTGTCGAGCTGGGGCCCCCAGCACGGTCTGGCGCAGATGGTGCTGTCACGCACCGGTTTCGGCTTCCGGGGCAACATCCTGCCCGCCGGGCTCAACGCACTCGTCGCCGGCGTAGGGTGGTTCGCGGTCAACAGCATCAGCGGTGCCCTCGCCTTGCACGCCCTCGTGGGAGGGCTGCCCAGCTGGCTGTGTCTTGTCCTCGTGGTGGCGGCGCAGCTGCTCATCGCGTTCCTGGGGCACAACCTCGTCCACGCCTTCGAGCGCTACGCGCTGCCGCTGCTCGCGGTCGTCTTCGCTCTCGGCCTGTTCTACGTGTTCTCGAAGGCGGACCTGGGCGCGGCGGGCAAGCCGGTCCCGGGCGCGTTCCTCATCCAGACCGCTGCGGCGTTCGGCTACGCCTGCGGCTGGAACCCGTACGCGTCGGACTACACCCGCTACCTCCCGAGGACGTCGAAGGCCAAGAGCGTCGGGCTCTTCGCCGCGCTCGGCATCGCCATCTCGTGCATCGTCCTCGAGGCGGCCGGGGCGGCGATGGTCTCCGCCGCGGGGAAGGCTGCCGCGGTCGATCCGGGCGTCTACACGGGGCTCATGCCGACGTGGCTCGGTGACCTCACCCTCTTGTGCATCGCGCTGGGTGCGGTCGCAGCCAACGCGCTCAACATCTACTCCGGAGCCATGTCGTTCCTGGCGCTCGGCATCAGCCTGCCGGCGCACCGGGCCCGTGCCGTGGTCGCGATCGTCTTCGGCCTGCTCGGTCTCGTCCTGGCGCTCTTCGGCCTCCAGAACGCCGGCACCAACTACGAGAACTTCCTGCTCGTCATCGCCTACTGGATCGGCCCGTGGCTCGGCGTCGTCCTGACCGACCGCCTGCTGCGCCGAGGAGATCCGAGGGCCGAGGTGAGCGCGATCGCGACCGACCGTCGCTACGTCAACTGGGCCGGGGCCATCGCGATGTTCGTGGCCATGGTGGTCTCGATCTGGCTGTTCTCCAACCAGCAGATGTACACCGGTGTCATCGTCAAGGCCAGCCCGGGCGTCGGTGACATCACCTTCCTCGTCGGGTTCGTCCTCGCCGGGGGGTTGTATGCCGTCCTGCGGCGTCTGCTGCCCGCCCGCACCTCCGTGGGGGTGACGGCATGACCGTCAAGCCGTCCGCCGGGTCCGACTCCGACCGGGCCATGCTCGCCGTCGCCCTGGCCGAGGCGCGCGCGGGGCTGGCCGAGGGCGGCATCCCGATCGGCGGGGCGCTCTTCGCCGCTGACGGCACGCTGCTCGGGCGCGGCCGTAACCGCCGGGTCCAGGAGGACGACCCCTCCATCCACGGGGAGACGGACGCCTTCCGAAAGGCCGGGCGGCAGCGGTCCTACCGCGGGACGACGATGGTGACCACCCTGTCGCCGTGCTGGTACTGCTCAGGGCTGATCCGGCAGTTCGGCATCGGCCGACTGCTCATCGGCGAGTCGCGGACGTTCACCGGCGGGCACGACTGGCTCGCGGACGACGCCGGGGTCGAGGTCATCCTGCTCGATGACCCCGACTGCGTGCGCATGATGACCGACTTCATCGCGGCGAGACCCGACCTGTGGAACGAGGACATCGGCGTCGACTGACCTGCCGACCGACCCGCGAGGGCGGAGGGTTGTCGGGGGTAGCCGCGGGCGCGCACACTCGACAGACCAGCGCCCGCGGCGCCTCGGTGCAGCGGGCTCCCGTCGACGTCAGGTCGGCAGGCTCGCCGGCCCAGCGAGGAGAACACCGTGCGCGCAGCAACCCGAACCATGACCGCGGGGGCGACCGCGGCAGCGATCGCCCTGCTTCTCGGCGGCTCCGCCCTGAGCGCGAGCGCCACCGCAGGGCAGGAGTCGCCACAGGACCGGACCATGAGGTTCCACGTGCAGTTCAGTCCGTTCAACTACACGGATCTCGGTGCGCCGGGACTGTCAGCCGCGGACGTCATCGTCTTCCACGACCAGCTGCAGCAGGGCGGCAAGACCGTCGGGGACGAGGTCGGCAGCTGCGTCCTGGTGGACAAGCAGGGACTGGCCAACTGCACCGGCGTCGTGAGACTCGGGACGCGCGGCACCATCACGTACGCCTTCGTGAACGCCCCGCCGCCGCACAAGGTCCTTGCCGTCACCGGTGGCTCAGGACAGTTCCGCACCGCTCGTGGAGACGGGACCCTCGACGAGAACGGCGACGGCACCGGAACCTTGGTGCTGAGGCTGCAGGACTAGACCCAGCCCTCCCCGGTATGCGGCGAATCGGGCAATCTGCCTATTTCGCTCCGTATTGGCGCGACCACACATAGCCTCTGGAGCCCACAGGAAGCACTCAGAAACCAGGTTATGAACTCACGTTTTCGCTTGACCCTCGTCGTCGCCGCGGCTCTTCTCGCACTCACTGGCTGCAAGGAGTCGGGACCCCAAGCCACGAGCCCGGTCGGACTCGTCGCCTCGCAGCCGGGCGCCACCACCGCCACCCCTGCAACCATCACCGACACCCCTGCGACCACCCCCGCCACCACCACGACACCTCCTGAAACCACTTCACCGACGCCGACCGCCGACCCCGCCGCCGAGCGGGCTGCAGCAGCGGTCGCCGCAGCGAAGGTGCAGGCGGCTGCCAAGGCGAAGGCGGAGTCCGACGCCAAGGCCGCTGCGGCGAAGGCTGAGGCTGCAGCTCGCGCCAAGGTCGCTGCAGCCAACGCCCAGGCTCAGGCAGCGGCTCGCGCCAAGGCCGCTGCGACGGCCCGAGCCGCTGCCGAAGCAAAGGCCAAGGCTGCGGCGCAGGCACAGGCCGCGCAGGCGAGGGCGGTGGCAAGCGTCTACTACGCCAACTGCACCGCAGTCCGCGCGGCCGGTGCTGCTCCGATCTATGCCGGCCAGCCCGGCTACTCCCGCAAGCTCGACCGCGACGGGGACGGCATCGCCTGCGAGTGACGAGCCGTTCAGACGCTGGAGGGAGCCGTGAATCCCGTCGAGCGGATGACCCTCGCGGGAACGCCCGCAGCGACGGTGTCGGCGGGGACGTCCTTGGTGACGACCGCCCCAGCGCCGACGATCGCGCCGTCGCCGATGGTGACGCCCGGTACGACCGTGACGCCGGCTCCCAGCCAGACGTTGCGGCCGATCACCACCGGCGCCGGCACCATGTCGGCGCGCCGGGCCGGGTCCATCGAGTGGTTCAGCGTCGTCAGCGTGCTGCCGTGGCCGATCAGCGACCCGTCGCCGACGGAGATGCCGCCGGTGTCCTGGAAGCGGCAGCCCATGTTGATGAAGACGCCCTCGCCGAGGGTGAGGTTCTTGCCGAACTCGGAGTAGAACGGCGGGAAGACCGTCACCGACTCGGCCACATTCCGACCGGTCAACCGGGACAGCAGCGCGCGCACCTCGTCCGGCGAGCGGTAGGCGCCGTTCAGCTCGGCGAGCGTCCGCAACGCCTCCTGCGACGCCGCGTGCATGAACTCGTGCGCCGCCGACTCGCCCTCGATGAGGCGTCCGCTGTCCACGTGGTCGAGGAACTCCTGCAGGTCCATGCGTCACTCCCCTCGACGTGCCGGCGCGGCCGGCGAACTGAGCCACACCCTCACAGCGTCAGCAGCACCTTGGTCGCGCGGCGCTCGTCCATGGCCTGGTAGCCCTCGGCGGCGTCCTCGAGCGGGAGGGTGAGGTCAAAGACCTTGCCCGGGTCGATCTTCCGGTCCCAGATGAGCTGGATGAGGTGCGGCAGGTACTCGCGCACCGGCGCGGGCCCGCCGTGGATGTGGACGCCGGCCATGAAGAGCTCGTCGCCGGGGATCGCCACGTCGTGGGAGACGCCGACGAAGCCGACGTGACCACCGGGACGCGCCGAGTGGATCGCCTGCATCATCGCCTCCTGCGTGCCCACGGCCTCGATGACCGAGTGCGCCCCGAGCCCGTCGGTCAGCTCCTTGACCCTCGCCACCCCCGCGTCCCCGCGCTCCTCGACGATGTCGGTCGCGCCGAACTCTCGTGCAAGCGCCTGCCGGTCGGCGTGCCGACTGAAGGCGATGATCCGCTCCGCGCCCAGCTCCCGCGCAGCCAAGACGCCGAGCAGCCCCACGGCCCCGTCACCGACGACGGCCACGGTCTTGCCCGGGCCCGCCTCGGCCGCGACCGCCGCGAACCACCCGGTGCCGAGCACGTCCGAGGCTGCCATGAGAGACGGGATCAGGTCGGCGTCCGGCTGCCCCGGCGTCGCCACCAAAGTGCCGTCGGCCAGCGGGATCCGGGCCAGCTCGGACTGGGTGCCGAGCGTGCCCATGAGGACGCGGTGCACGCAGTACGCCTGGTAGCCGGCCTGACAGATCTCGCACGTGTTGTCCGAGGCCCAGAAGGACCCGACGACGAAATCGCCGACCTTGACGGTGCGCACGTCGGAGCCGACCTCCTCGACGACCCCGACGTACTCGTGCCCCATCACCTGGTGGTCGACCGGCTCGGCGCCGCGGTAGGGCCACAGGTCGCTGCCGCAGATGCACGTCGCCGTGAGGCGGATGATCGCGTCGGTCGGCTCGATGATCCTCGGGTCCTCGCGCTCCTCCACCCGCACGTCGCCGGGTGCGTACATGACAACTCCACGCATCGCGTGAACTCCTTCGATCGCTTCACTGGCGGGCCAGCGGCCCACCGGGGCCGAGTCGGCCCACCCCACGAGTGAAGCCCCCGACGAGAGGAAGGGGGAGTCCCTGTCGAGGGACGTACTGACAGGGCACCTCTCGCGGCTCAATGAACCCCGCCACCCGGCCTAGTCTCGACAGCGTGGAAAACCGCCAGGAGGTGCGCGAGTTCCTGATGACCCGCCGCGCCCGCATCACCCCGGACCAGGTCGGCCTCCCCGCCGGCCGCGGTCGACGCGTGCCCGGCCTGCGCCGCAGCGAGGTCGCGTCGATCGCCGGCCTGAGCGTCGAGTACTACGCCCGCCTCGAGCGCGGACAGATCGCCGGGGCGTCGACCGGCGTGCTCGACGCCCTCGCTCGCGCCCTGCAGCTCGACGACACCGAACGCGCCCACCTGCTCGATCTCGCGAGGGCAGCGGACGGCATACCAACCTCCGGGCGACCACGGCGCCGCGCGGCCGGCAAGCCGGCCTCTCGACCGAGCCTCCAGTGGACGCTCGAGTCGATCCGCGACGCGGTGGCCTTCGTCCGCGACCCGCACCAGAACCTGCTCGCCACCAACACCCTCGGCCGCGCCTTCTACTCGCCCGTCATCGGCGAGGGCGGGCGGATGCCGAACCTCGCCCGGTTCCAGTTCCTCGACCCCGCCTCGCGCGAGTTCTACCCGGACTGGGACCTCTTCGCCGGGATGTGCGTCGGCATCATGCGCGCCGAGGCCGGTCGCGACCCGCACGACCGCGGCCTGCAGGACCTCGTCGGCGAGCTGTCCACCCGCAGCGAGGTGTTCCGGCGCCTGTGGAGCGCGCACGACGTGCGCACCCACGGCACTGGCACGAAGCGCTTCAACCACCCCGTCGTCGGCGAGCTGACCCTCGCCTACGAGGAGCTCGCCATCACCGCCGAGCCCGGCCTCGTCCTCATGGTCTACACCGCCGAGCCGGGCTCGCCGTCCGCCGAGCGGCTCCAGCTGCTCGCCTCCTGGACGGCTGGCTCACCAAGTCCGACAGCCACCACCGACATCCCGATCCCCAACAGTCAGAAGGAATCCCGTGCAGATCACGCGTAGCTCCGTCGACACCGTCAAGGGCCCGAGCGACTGGTTCACCGGCGACGTCTACATCGACGCCGTCGCCGCCGCGCCCGCACCGTCGCGCGTCTCGGCCAACCTCGTCCACTTCATGCCGGGCGCCCGCACCCACTGGCACCGCCACCCGCTGGGCCAGACCGTCTTCGTCACCGAGGGCGTCGGCCTCTGCCAGCGCCGCGGCGGCCCGATCGAGGTCATCCGCCCCGGCGACCGTGTCCTCTTCGAGGCCGACGAGGAGCACTGGCACGGCGCCGCACCCAGCCGCCTCATGGTGCACCTCGCCATCAACGAGGGCGACGTGGACCACGACGTCGTGCACTGGCTGACGCCTGTCACCGACGAGGAGTATGCCGCCGCACCCGCGGTCAGCGACTGACTCTCCAGGACCACGCGTCGAGGTGGCGATCGGCGAGCTTGCGGCACGTGCCGTCAGCTCGCATGGACTCAACTGCCTCAAGGCGGTGGAGGGTTGTGGTGGGTATCTCGTGGCGAGCACACTCGACAGACCAGCGCCCGCGGCGCCTCGGTGCAGCGGGCTTCCGTCGACGTCAGGTCGGCAGGCTCGCCGGCCGCAGCGAGGAGAACACCGTGCGCACATCAACCCGAACCATGACCGGTGGGGCGACCGTGGCAGCGATCGCCCTGCTTCTCGGAGGCTCCGCCCTGAGCGCGAGCGCCACCTCAGGACAGGAGTCTGCACAGGACCGGACGATGAGGTTCCACGTACTGTTCAGCCCATTCAACTACACGGATCTCGGTGCGCCGGGACCGTCGGCCGCGGACGTCATCGTCTTCCACGACCAGCTGCAGCAGAGTGGCAAGACGGTCGGGGACGAGGTGGGGAGCTGCGTCCTGGTGGATCCCCAGGGACTGGCCAACTGCACCGGCGTCGTGAGACTGGACAAGCGCGGCACCATCGCCTACTCCTTCGTGAACTCCCCGCCGCCGCACAAGGTCCTCGCCGTCACCGGCGGCTCAGGACAGTTCCGCACCGCTCGCGGAGACGGCACGCTGGACGAGAACGGCGACGGCACCGGAACCCTGGTGCTGAGGCTTCAGGACTAGCGACCGCGCGTACCCTCCGGCTCTCGAGGCTCGCGGCTAGCCTTGCGAGGAGGACGACCGCAAGGGGCAGCGTCGGAGCAGGAGGTGCGTGATGGCATACGAAGTCGACTTCACGGAGGTCTCGACGGTCGGGCTGGAGTCCTCGCCCGTCGCGGAGGCGCTGGCGGGGCTGCGCGCCAACGAGGCCCGCTACTTCAAGAACAAGTACGACCACACGTTCACCACCCTGCCGGCGCACGAGGCGGACGACGTCGTCGACCACGTCGCCCGTGTCCTCAAGGAGGAGCGCGACATCGTCATCGGCTCGCCGGCGCTGGAGGCGAGGCAGTTCGAGGTCGACGGCGTCCGCTGGTCCTACGTCTTCTACGAGTCCGGCCTGTCGATCAACGTGCTCTGGACGCTCGCCGACGGCGGCAAGCGCGCCGTCGGGTTCAAGCTCTCGGACGGCATGGACGTCCCCGACGAGCTGGCCGGCTTCAAGTTCGCGCGGCAGAAGTCGAAGCTCGCCGGCACGATCCGTGGCTCCTACTTCGTCATCAAGGGCGAGTACTGACTGGGCCACCTCCCAGCGATCGATGCGGGACCGTGCAGGGTGTGGCCGTAAAGTCAGGCGGGTATCTCCACCTTGACCGACCCCCGATCTCCGTGAGCGCGCCACCATGACGACACCGACCCTGACTGCCGTGCCGTCGGCCAGGCGTACGCGCCTGCTCGCACCGCGCCCCCGCCGCCGCTACCTCGTGCCGGCCGTGCTCGGCGTCGTCTTCGTCGTGACCGAGGGCCTGGCGCAGGCGGTGACGCCCTTCATCCGCAACGACGACTGGCCCTTCCTGCTGCCGCCGCACCTGAAGGGCGTGCTGCCGATCTCCTACTGGGACAAGAGCGAGGGCCGCTGGCTCAACACCCTGTGGTGGACGCTCATCGGTCAGCACGGCTCGGCGACCAGCGCCGCGCTGACGTATGCCGTCGCCTACGTGCTGCTCGTCGCCGGTATGTGGCGGGTGCTGCACCATGCAGGCATCCGACCCGGCTTGGTGACCGACGTGCTGCTCGGTGTCGCCCTCTACGCATCTGCCGTGTGGGTGCAGCTGCTCTACTGGCCGGGCACCCTGACGCCCTCCGTCGTCGTGGGGGCGGTCGCCCTGTGGCTGCTGCCGTGGGCGGCGCGCTCCCGGCGGCGCCTGCTGCTCCTCCTGCTCCTGACCGAGGTCGCGGCCGTCCTCACCTACCCGCCGGTGGGCGTGGTCGTGCTCGCCTTCGCGGTGGTGCTGCTGCGGACCGCACCGTGGCGCCGCGTGCTCGCGGTCGTCGCCACGTGGCTGGGCGGCTTCGCCCTCGCCGTGCTGGTCGCCTACACCCTGAACTGGCTGCTCAATGGACACTTCCGGCTGCAGCTCGCCTCGTGGCGCCACCCCAACCCGCTCACCTCGTTCCAGGCGCTGCTCGTCAACGCGGGCCGGTGGTTCGCGACGGTCGGGGAGCTGTGGGCCGCGCTGTGGTGGCTGGGGCTCATTGCGCTGGTGGGGATCGTCCTCGGCTGGCGGGAGGCCGCCGTCCGCCCCCGCCTGCAGCGCCTCCTCGTCGTCTTCGCCGTCGCCACCGGGATGGACGCCTTCCAGACGCTCGTGACGGGCGTCGTCACCGAGGCCCGGGGCCAGCTGTGGACGTGGCCGTTCGCGGTGCTGCCCGCCGCCCTGCTGCTCGTGCGCCGGCCGGAGCGTGAGGACGGGCCGGCCGCTCGGACCGTGACGCCCACCCGGGTCGCCACGGCGCTGGTCGCGATCCTGGCCGTGGGGGGCGTGCTCGCCTGGCGCGCCGACATCGCCATGCACCAGGCCGTCCGCCAGCAGTATGCCGCGATCGCCGCGGAGGCCACGGCCCACGAGCCCGGCACTCCCTCCCCGACGGTCATCGTCTACCAGGACCCCAACCTGGCGGCCACGAGGTCGGGCCAGATCATGGCCAGCACCCTGATGATGGCGGTGCACGAGGAGCAGGGCGGCGCCATCCCCGTGCGGTGCAGCCCCACCGACTGCTTCGACGTGGCCACACGGCTCGCCTTCAGCCCGGGAGGCCGGACCGTCGTCCCGCTCGGCACGGTCGACGGCCGCGACCTCGTCGCGGTGGTCGTGCCGACTCCGCCGAGCTGGATCTGAGCGACCCGGCCGGCATACCCGGACAGGCTGGGCCGCACGGCCGCGCCGCTACTTCACGGAGCCGGCGGTCAGCCCCCCGACGAGGTGCTTCTCGATGATCGCGAAGAGGATCACGACCGGGACGACGGCGATGACCGAGGCGGCGAAGAGCTGGTCCCAGTGCTGCTCGTAGCCGGTGATGTAGGCCCGCATGCCGACCGTCAGCGGCTTCTTGTCGTCGTCGATCATCAGCGTCAGGGCCACGACGTACTCGTTCCACGCCGCGATGAAGGTGAAGATCGTCGCCGTGACGAGGCCCGGCAGGGTCAGGGGCAGCATGACCCGCCGCAGGATCTGGAACCGGCTCGCGCCGTCGAGCGCCGCGGCCTCCTCGACCTCGAGCGGGATCGAGGAGAAGAAGCCGTGCAGGATCCAGATCGCGAAGGCGAGGTTGAACGCCGCGTTCGTCAGGATCAGCGCCCCGTAGGTGTTGATCAGATTGAGCTCGAAGAACTGCCGGTAGAGGCCCACGACGAGCGAGGTGGGCGCGAACATCTGCGTCACGAGCACGAGCAGCAGGAACGCGCCGCGGCCCGGGAAGCGGTGCCGGGCGGTCATGAACGCGGCCGGGATCGCGACGAGGATGACGATGACGGTCGAGCCGGCAGCGACGATGAGCGAGGTCTTGAGCCAGTTGAGGAAGCGCTCGTCGCCGAGGATCTGAGCGTAGGTGTCCCACTGCCACACCGTGGGCAGGAAGGTCGGCGGAGTGGACTTGACGTCGGTGCTCGTGCGCAGCGAGTCGAGCACCATGACGACGTAGGGCGCGACGAAGACGAGGGCGACGAGCGCGCCACCGATCGCCATGAGCGTGCGCTTGCGCCGACGCGGGTCCGTCGTGTGGGACCGGTTTCCTTGTGGCTCAGGTGCGCCCGGTCGCACCGGTGCGGCAGCCGTGGTCGTGCTCATCGGCTCGTCTCCTCGCGCCAGTTGATGATCTTGAGGTAGACCCCGACGACGACGAGGATCAGCACGACGTTGAAGATGCCGGCCGCCGCCGACATGCCGACGTCCTTCTCCTGGCTCTTGAAGGCCAGCTTGTACATGAACGTGATCGTCGTGTCGTGCAGGTAGCCCGGGTTGCGGTCGTTGAGGGTGTAGATGATCGGGAAGCTGTTGAAGACGTAGATGACGTTGAGCACCGTCGCGATCATCAGGGCCGGGCGCATCAGCGGGAGCGTGATGTTCCAGTAGCGCTGCCACGGGCTCGCGCCGTCGACGGTCGCCGCCTCCATGACGTCGTCGGGGATCGCGCCGAGCCCGGCGATGAAGACGAAGATCGTGAAGGGCAGCGAGACGAAGATCCCGACGACGACCATCGAGAACATCGTCCAGCTGTCGTTGCCGAGGAAGTCGATCGGCGTCCCGATGATGTGCAGGCTCAGCAGGACGTGGTTGATGATGCCGTAGTTGTAGTCGTAGAGCAGGACGAACAGCTGGCTCGTGATGACGAGCGAGGCGGCCCACGGGATGATGACCGCCCACCGCACGAACCGGCGACCGGGGAAGCTCTTGCTGAGGAACTGCGCCAGCGCGAGGCTGAGGACGATCGTGATCGCCACGACCGCGACGACCCAGATGACGGTGTTGCGCAGGACCGTGCCGAGGTCCGGGTGGTCCAGCACCTTGGCGTAGTTGCTCCAGCCGGCGTCACCCTTGCGCAGCCCGGTGATGGAGTACTCACCGCGCGAGGCGTCGAAGAGCTTGATCGCCGGGTAGAGGACGACACCGAGGATGAGCGCGAGCGCCGGCGCGAGCCAGAGCAGCGCGACGAGGGGGTGGACGTGGCCGATGCGTCCGGCTCGGCGACGACGACCTGCGCGTGACGGCATACGGGAACGGCCCGGCCCCGCCCCCGCCGTCGTGGCGGGGTCGGGGCTCACCGTGGTGCTCTCGGTCATCGGAGTGGTATGCCTCAGCCGCCGTTTTCGGCGGTCTTCTGCAGGGCGTCGAGGGTGGCCTTGGGGGAGCCGGTCATGGCGCCGCCGAGGTTCTGCTGGACGGCGAGCTTGACCTTGTCCCACGTCGGGTCGTCGGTCGGCGTCAGCTTCGCGTTGGGCAGCGTGTCGAGGTAGACCTTGAGCTTCGGGTCGCTCGAGAACTGCTGGACACCGGTCTTCGTGACCGGCAGGAAGCCCTCGGCCTTGATGAAGGTGTTGACCTGGTCAGGCTGGTAGTAGAGGTCGTAGAAGGCCTTGACCGCCGCCTGGTTGCCGGGCTTCTTGAAGGCCATGAGGTAGTCGGTGACACCGAAGGTCTTGCTCTCGGTGTTGTCGTTGCTCGGGAAGGGCGCGACGCCGTAGTCGACCTTCTTGTCCGCGTCGAGGGCGCCGGCCAGCGGGCTGAAGCCGACGACCATACCGGCCTTGCCCGACTTGAACAGGTCGAAGGCGTCGGCGCGGTTGGTGCGGGCCGGGTTGTTCTGCGTCACCTTCTCGTCGGCGAGCTTCTTCATGAAGGTCAGCGTCTGGACGTTCTTGTCGGAGTTGATGACCCACTTGCCGTCGGTCTTCCAGTCGCCGCCGTTGTTGAACAGCCACATCGAGAACTCGCCCTGCGACTCCTCCGGTCCGAGCGGGAGGGCGTAGCCGACGTTGCCGGTGGCGGCGATCTTCTTGGCGTCCGCCTCGAGCTCGTCCCAGGTCTTCGGCGGGTTGGCGATGCCGGCCTGCTTGAACAGCGCCTTGTTGTAGAAGAGCGCGCGGGCCGAGGACAGGTCGGGGAAGCCGTACATCTTGCCCTGGTACGTGCCGTACTTGACGAACGTGTCGAGGATGTCGCTCTTGGCCGCGGCCGGGAGGACCTCGTCCGAGTTGTAGAGCAGGCCGTCCTTGGCGTAGCTGGCGTACGCGTTGAGGTTGAGGATGTCGGGAGCCTGGTTGTTCTGGATCATCGTCGAGGACTGCTGGTCGATGTTGTCCCAGCTGACGACCTGCACCTCGAGGGTGTTGCCCGTCTTCTCCTTGTACGTCTTGGCGAAGGCGTCCCAGAACGCCTTGGTGTGATCCTTGGAGTACTCGGCCGCGACGAGCTTGATCGTCGTGGCCCCCTGACCGCTGCCCCCGCTGGCGCCCGCGCTCGTGCCGGCACCCGTGCCCCCGCCGCAGGCGCCGAGGGCGAGGCCTGCGATGGCCAGGCCCGCGACGACCACAGACTTCTTCGTCGACGTCATGTCTCTCCTTGTTTCGGTGCCGGGAGTGGTGGCGGCGCGGTCCGCGCCGACCCGGCCAACGGTGACGCCCAACCTAAGGCGGCGTCCATGGCTCCGCAAGAGCAATGATGACCGAAACTTCGATCATCCGATCACAATCACGCAAAGGCGGGTGCGACCCGTCAGACCTCGTGGACCTGGACGCCCACCTCGCGCAGCGCCTGGACCTCGTCGCGGTCTGCGCCCACGGTAGTGACGAGATGGTCGATGCGCTCGGCGGGACAGATCGACGCGAAGGTGCGCCTCCCGAGCTTCTCACCCGTGGCTACGCAGATGACCTGCTTGGACCGCTCGATCATGGTCCGGATGATCGCGGCCTCCTCCTCGTGCCGGCACGTCGCACCCTCGAGCGCCGAGAGGGCGTTGACCCCGACGATGGCGACGTCGAGCCAGAGCTGCTGGAGCACGAGAGTCGCGAGCGGGCCCGTGACCTCGTAGGACTCGGGGCGGGCGACCCCACCGAGCGAGACGCACTGGACGTGGGGCCGCAGCACCGCCTCGGTCGCGATGTTGAGGGCGTTGGTGACGATGGTGATCTCGCCGTCGGCGGTGAGGTCGTCGCGGGCCGTGATGGCGCGGGCGGTCGCCGTCGTCGTCGTGCCGCCGTTGAGGCCGATGACCTGGCCGGGCTGCACGAGGGCGGCAGCAGCCCCGGCGACGCGGGTCCGGTCGTCGTCGGCCATGCTGCTGCGGTAGCGGTAGGGCAGCTCGTAGGCGACCGAGGTCGCGACGACGCCGCCGTGGTTGCGGGCGACGAGCTGGCGCTTGGCGAGCTCGGAGAAGTCGCGCCGGATGGTGGCCTCGCTGACGCCGAGCAGCTCCGCCGCCTCGCCCACGCCCAGACGACCCGTCGTAGCGAGGCGGTCGAGCATGACCGACCAGCGGCTGGCGCGGTTGCGGGCGGGGTCGGTCTCTTCGGTCACGCGCTGACGATACCGCGCAGAACGATCAATGGACATGTGCATCTCTGCGCGTTTACGCTGTCATTCGCGCAGACACAATCAGACTTCTTCGGGCGTCTGTCGCCCGTCCTCGAGCCGCCGGGAGCCCCCATGCCGCACACCAGCCACCTCGCCCAGGAGATCGCCACCCAGCCGGACGACTGGGAACGCGTCGTCGGGCGCCTCGACGACGTCGCGCGCCATCTCCCCCGACCGGGCGAGCGCGTCGCGACGATCGGGTGCGGCACGTCGTGGTTCATGGGCCAGGCGTATGCCGCCCGCCGCGAGCAGCTGGGGCAGGGCATCACCGACGCGTATGCCGCCTCCGAGCACCGTCTCGCGCGAGGCTATGACCGCGTGGTGCTGATCTCCCGATCGGGCACGACGACCGAGGTCATGGCGGTCGTCGAGGAGCTGCGCGCCGCGGGCACCCCGCACGTCTCGTTCGTCGCGACGGGCGGCACCCCGGTGGCCGAGCGCTCCGACGCCACCGTCCTGCTCGACGACGTCGACGAGCAGAGCGTCGTGCAGACGCGGTTCGCCACGACGACCCTCGCGCTGCTGCGCGCCTCGCTCGGCGAGGACCTGGGACCGGTCGCCGAGCAGGCCCGCGCGGTGCTGGCCGAGGACGCGGCGACGGCATACGGCCCCCTCGTCGACGCGGAGCAGGTGACCTTCCTCGGCCGCGGGTGGACCAACGGGATCGCCAACGAGGCTGCGCTCAAGCTGCGCGAGTCGGCGCAGTTCTGGTCCGAGTCCTACCCGGCGATGGAGTACCGGCACGGCCCGATCAGCATCGCCGCGCCGGGGCGGGCCGTGTGGGCGTTCGGCGAGGTGCCGGAGGGGTTGCGCGAGCAGGTGGAGGCGACCGGCGCGCGGTTCGAGCACCGGGACATCGACCCGCTCGCCGACCTCGTGCGGCTGCACCGGCTGTGCCTCGGCAAGGCCGACGCGGCAGGCCTGGACCCCGACTCCCCCCGCAACCTGACGAGAAGCATCGTCCTCACCTGACCCGGACCCACCTCCTCCCTTCTTTCAATCGAAAGAGCAATCCGTCCGCCCCGAAAGGCGGACGGATTGCTCTTTCGATTGGGGGAGTCAGCGGAGGGCGAGGAGCTGCATCAGGCGGGCGGCCTCGTCGGTGACGGCGGAGCGTGCCGCGCCGAGGTACTTCCGCGTGTCGACCGTGGGGGACGTCTCGAGCCGCTCGGTCATCGCCCGCGTGAAGACCTGGTTGAGGTGCGTGGCGATGTTGACCTTCGTCATGCCGGCTCGCACCGCGGCGACGAGGCCTGCGTCGGGCACCCCGGACGAGCCGTGCAGCACGAGCGGCACCGGGACCGACGCCCTCAGTGCCGCAACGAGATCCGTGTCGAGCTCAGCCGTGCGGTCCGTCATCGCGTGACTGCTGCCCACGGCCACGGCGAGCGCATCGACGCCGGTGTCGGCGACGAAGCGCGCCGCGTCCGCCGGATCGGTGCGCGCCCCGGGCGCGTGGACGCCGTCCTTGCCGCCGACCTCGCCGAGCTCGGCCTCGACCGAGACCCCGGCCGCGCGGCACAGCCCGACGACCCGACGCGTCACGGCGCGGTTCTCGTCGTCGGGCAGCGTCGACCCGTCGAACATCACCGACGTCAGGCCGAGCCGGACCGCCTCCTCGACGAGCGCGACGTCCTCGGCATGGTCGAGGTGCACGACGACCGGCTGGGTGCACGCGTCGGCGATGGCGAGCGTCGCCACCGCGATCGGCGCCAGGGACCCGTGGTAGCGCACGCAGTTCTCCGAGATCTGCATGACGACGGGGAGGCCGACGCGCTCGGCCGCGGCGGCATACGCCTCGGCGTGCTCGAGCTGGATGACGTTGAACGCCGCGACCGCACGACCGGCAGCCACCGCCTCGGCGAGCACGGGCGTCAGGGCGGAGCGGGTCACGGACGGATCTCCTCGATCTCGACGGTGCGGAGCAGGCGGTCGACGTCGGCGGGGTCGACGGCGCCGGCGACAGGCTGCAGCACGGCGGCCGCCGACCACGCGACACCGCGGCGCAGCACCGCGGCCCAGTCCTCCCGGCCCGTCGGCAGGTCGCCGATGCCGTCGAGGTCTGCCGCGAGCGCGGCCGTCAGGGCATCGCCGGCCCCGGTCGGGTTGCCCGAGAGCGAGCGCGGCAGGTAGGCCCGCAGCGCGAGGTCGTCGTGGACGAGGACGAGGCCGTTCGTGCCGTCACTGACGATCGCGGCCCGGGCCCCCGCGGCGACGAGCGCCCGGGCAGCCCCGGGCACGGACGGCACCTCGCCCCGCCCGAGCCCGGTCAGGGTCTGCGCCGCCTCGATGCGGTTGGGCTTGACGAGGTCGGGCCGCAGGGCCAGTGCGCGCGACAGGTGGACCCCGCTGACGTCGAGGACGAGGCGCAGGCCCGCCTCGTGCGCCAGCCGCGTCAGCCGCCGGACGAGCTCAGGGTCGGTGCCGGGAGGGAAGCTGCCCGACACCGTGAGCACCGAGGCCTGCGGTGCGAGCGCCGTCACCTCGTGTGCGACCTGGTCCCAGACCCGTTGCGACTGACCGACGCCCGGCTCGTTGAACAGCGTCGCGCGGCCGCCGGCCTCGACCACGGCCACGGACCGCCGGGTCGGGCACGGCGACGGCACGAGATGGTGCGGCACCCGGCGCGCCCCGAGGTCGGACGCGAAGAGGTCGACGTCCGTCGCGCCGACCGGTGCCACGGCGACGGACCGGTGGCGCATCGACGTGAGCACCGCCGCGACGTTGAGGCCCTTGCCCCCGGCCCGTTCGCTCACCGAGGCGACACGGTGGGACTCGCCCAGCGCGACGGACGGGACGGCATACGTGATGTCGAGCGCGGGGTTCGGCGTGACGGTGATGATCATCGGCCGACGAGGTCCAGTGCGATCGTGGCAGCGCCGAGCGCGCCGGCGCGGGCGCCGAGGGCGGCGGCCTCGACGACGACGTCCTCGGGACCCCCGAGCCGGGCCCGCAGAGCCGTCCGCAGCGGCGCGAGGAGGGTGTCACCGGCATGGACGAGACCGCCGCCGACGAGGACGAGCTCGGTGCCCACGCCCGCCACGATCGGCGCGAGCATGGACGCCAGCGCGTCGACGGCCTCCTGCCAGATGCGGCGGGCCTCGGGCTCTCCGGCCTCGACGCGGCGGGCCACCTCCTCGGCGTCGCCGACGAGTCCGGTCGCCTCGGACCAGCGGCGGCCGATCGCGCCGGCGCTCGACAGCGCCTCCAGGCAGCCCCGCTGCCCGCAGGCACAGAGCGGCCCGTCGGGGGCGACGACGACGTGGCCGATCTCGCCGGTCCACAGCGACCCCGTGACGAGCTGGCCGCGACAGAGGATCGCGCTCGCGAGGCCGGTGCCGAGTGGCACGAAGAGCACGTTGTCGGCCTCCCGTGCGGCGCCGAGACGGTGCTCGGCGAGCAGACCGGAGCGCACGTCGTGGCCGACCGCGACCGGGACGTCGACGTGGGCCGCCACCCGGCCGCGCAGGTCGAGGTCGCGCCAGCCGAGGTTGGCCGACCAGACGCCGACGCCGGCCACGTCGTCGACGAGGCCGGGGACGACGACGCCGACAGCGAGCAGGTCGATGGCCTCGCCGGCGCTGGCCGTGAGCTCCACGACCTCGTCGGCCGCGACCTCGCCGAGCCGGGCACCGACCTGGTCGGGGGTCTCGCGGACCGTCTCGGCGAGCACCTGCCCGTCGGGGGTCACGAGGGCCGACTTGATCCGGGTGCCGCCGACGTCGATTCCGACCACTGCTTGGCGCATCACGCGGCGCAGTCTATGAGCATTCGTGCACGGTTGAACACCCGATCGATCACATTCGGACAGACAGTCGCTCACGCACGATTCCAGCCTGCCACCTCGGGCCCCCCAGGGCGCGTCAGCGCAGGTAGAGCGCCCGGGCCGGGCACAGCCGCACGGCCGTGTCCGCGAGATCGCGGCCGTCCTCTCCGACGACCCGGTCGTCGCCGATGATCGGGTACCCCCACTCGTCGAGGGTCACCCCGGCGAGCAGCTGGGCGCACAGTCCGTGTCCGGTGCAGGCGACGCGGTCGACGGCGACGTGCGCGTCGCGGACGAGTCCGAGCCGACGCCGCGTGTGGTCCTCGCCGACGCCGGTGGAGCCGTCAGTGGACGTGGGCATCGGTCCTCCTCGAGGTGGTGCGGGCCGCCACGGCATCGCAGCGGCCGGCGCGGTGCTGCTCGACGTGGTCGGCGAAGACGTGCAGCGCGGACCAGGCGAAGCCCGCCACGCCGTCGGGGAAGCGGCACGCGCCGCGCCCCGGCAGGAGCCCGACCCGTGAGCGCACGCGGTCGTATGCCGTGTCGTCGCCTCCCACGAGCGCCCGCCAGTCCGCGGCGAGGGCAGGCAGGCCGAACATGCACGGACCGCACTGTCCGGCGGACTCGCCCGCGGCCCAGGTGAGGCAGCGCTCGACGAAGCCGAGCGGGCAGTCCCGCGGGTCGAGGACCTCGAGGACCCCGGGGCCGGTGCGGGCGCCGACGCGCGCCAGGTCGGGGTCGGACCAGAGCAGACCGGGGACGTCGCGGGGACGGACGATGGCGCCGCCGAGGCCGCCGAGGAGGACGGCCGGCGAACCGTCCGGCAGACCGCCCGCGAGATCGAGCAGGTCGGCCACCGGAGCACCCGCCGCGGTCTCGACGACGACGCCCCGCGCCACCGGAGTGCTCACCGAGACGAGCCGCGGGCCGGGCTGCTCGGGCGTGCCGAACGACCGGAACCACGCCGCACCGTGCCGCGAGATCTGGGCGGCCCGCCAGACCGTCTCGGCGTTGAGCACGACGGTCGGGCTGATCCGGCGGCCCTCGGAGTCGCGGCCACCGCGGACGAACGGCTGACGCTTCGTCATGGGCCGGGCGAGTCCACCCTGCGCGAGGGAGATCAGGGCCGACTCCTCGGACGAGACGTAGCGCGGCGGCACGCCGAGCACGCGCAGCCCGGCCGCGCGCAGACGCAGGGCCGTGTCGGAGCCGCGGTGGGCGGCATACGTGACCGAGGCGCCGGCGGCGATCTCGGTGGCCCCGTCGACGAGCTCGCCCAGGCGGTGGGCGACGACCCAGCCGTCCTTGGCGGCGCCCAGCTCGCCGTCGCAGGCGTTGACGACGAGGTGGGCGTCGTGGGCGTGCGCGGCCGCGACCTTCGTCGCGGTGCTGAAGGCGGCGCCGCCCCGTCCGGTGAGGCCGGCCTCGGCGAGCAGGGGGACGATGGTCATGACCACTCCTGGGCGGCGACGGCGACCCGTCGCTCTCGGTCGAGGTGGGTGGAGGTGTAGCGCCACGCGATGGCGCCGGCCCCGACGACGGCGCAGTCGATGGTCGTGGCCCGCAGGAGCAGCTCGCTGCTCGTGCCGAGCGCCAGGCCGTGGACGATCGCCATCGGCCAGAGCGCGTGCGACATCAGGTGGACCCGGCGCCAGGTGCGCTCGGCGAGCCGGTGCCGCACCAGGGAGGTGACGACGACGGCGACGAGCACGTCGAAGGCGAGCGTGCCTAGGCCGACCCAGAGCGCCTCGTAGCCGGACGTGAAGGGCAGGACCGCCGAGACGAGGTCGATCGAGACGTACGTCTCGGCAACGGCCGTCGCGATGTGGGTCAGGAGGAAGACGCTCATGCCCAGCGAGAGCCAGCGGTGCAGCGCCATCACGACCGTCGCGGAGTCTCCCGTGGGGCGCCGCCGGCCGGAGGTGACGAGACCCAGCACGACGACGACGGTGAGCAGCACGATGCTGACGACGCCGGTGGCGCGCGAGAGGTACCAGAGCAGCTCGTTCATCAGGCGGCCCGGCTCGTCTCGTCAGGCCAGCCCGACGTGGTCACGACCCGGCCGTCGACGGTCTCGAGCCGCGCCGGGACACCCTGGGCGGTGAGCCAGGCCGGTGCGTCGGCTCCGAGCACGACGGACGCCGTGGACGCCGCGTTGGCCTCGAGGCACGAGGCGGCAGCACACGAGACCTGCGACCACACCACGGGCGCCATCCGCCCGGTGCGGGGGTCGACGATGTGGTGGCGCGGTCCGTCGTCGGTGTCCCAGACCCGCAGCTGCGTCGAGGACGTCGCGATGGCCTGCCCGGTGCTCACGACGACCTGGCGGACAGCACCCGCCGCGTCCTCGATGCCGATCGACCAGCCCTGTGGCGGCAGCTCGCCCGACACGGCGACGTCACCGCCGAGGTTGACCGCGAACCCGCCGGGCAGCGACTCGGCGAGCAGCGCGGCGATGGAGTCGGCGGCATACGCCTTCGCGGAGGCACCGAGGTCGAGCAGCGTGCCGGGAGCGACGGACACCCGGCGGCCGGAGAGGTTGAGGTGCACGGTGTGCCAGTGCGGCACGGCGGCGACGCGCACCTGGTGGAAGCCCCGACGGCCGCGCACGACGTCGAGATCGCCGTCGTACCCCTCGGCGACGAGAGCCGACCCCACGGTCGGGTCGACGAGGCCGCCAGTGAGGCGCGCGACGCGCAGCGCCGCCTGAAGGTATGCCGCGAAGGTCGGCGACACGAACGCCTCGGCGGGTGCCCGGCGGGCCCGCGCGGCAAGGAGACTCACCTCCGAGTCGGGCCGGAAGCGGCTCACGGCGCGGTCCACCTCGCGCAGGTGCCGCTGGGCGATCACGGTGGCGTCAGCCAGCACCTCGGGACGGGTGACGAGGACGGAGTTCGTCGTGCCGATGGCCCGGAACGTGCCCGTCGCGACCGGGGGCCGGGTCACGGTGTCCATCACGAGCCGCCCGAGTTCGTCTGGGCCTGGGCGTTGCTCCCGCCCACCGGGGCCACGGCACCGAAGCCGGAACTCGAGCTGGAGCTACCGAGATCCGAGGCGCCGGCGTCCGAGCTGCTCGTCGTCGAGGACGAGTCGTCGGACGAGCTCGAACCGCTCGAGCTCGACGCGCTCGTCCCGAAGGAGGTCTGGGTCGCGATGGTCCGGGTCTGGGCCTCGGCGAGGTGGATGCCGATGGCGCCGACGAGGACCGTGGAGGCCGTCATCAGGCCGGCGGTCCAGAGTCGGGCTCGGCGCAGGGCGCGGGGAACGGTGCTCATCGGGGACTCCTTCGGTGGGGATGACTCCACCGTTGTCAGCGCCACTGTGGGAGCGCTGTGCCGGCCCGATGACCCCGGCATGCATCGCTGGCATGGCGCGGGCGAAGGGCTCAGCTGCCGGGGCAGGCGACGTCGTGGCTCCTCGGCCACACGGGGTCGACCCCGGACCCGGACACCTCGAGGTGGCCCCGTTCACCGGCCCAGGTCAGGGTGAAGGACCCGGCCGCGACGGGTCGATAGCCGTCGTCCGTGCTGTACCGGCTCACGCGTCGCGCCACGACCCCGTGGGCGGGCAGGACGAAGACGGCGCCGCTGCCGCTCAGGAGGAACGACCGCTCCTGCACCACGACCCGGCACCCACCGGCGCTCGACGGGTTCACCACGACGGAGGTCGAGCCGGTGTCGAAGGCCCAGGAGAAGGCAGTGGCGACGCCGGCCCCGACGACGAGCAGCCCCACGGTCAGCCGTCGGCCCGGGGTCGGCCGCGGCGCGCCCTGGGGGGACGGCCCGGGGACCGGGTCCGGTCCTGAGGCGTGTCGCCGGCGGTGGACGAGGCCGAGCACGCGGGCGAGGACGAGCAGGGCGAGCCCGGCCCAGAAGAGGCCCACGGCGGCGTCGCCGGCGCTGGCCACGTCATCGCCGAGGACGAGCACCGCCGGCCAGGCGACGGTGCACACGACGAGCGTCAACGTGGCCGCCAGAAACGCGATGCCACCTCGTCGCGCGATGGCTTGCGCCGCGTCCACCCGAACCCCCTGAGTCCCGTCCCGGTCATCGAGGCCCCGAATCTAGCCCCCGCGCCAGGGCCGCGGCGCCGACCGCGTGTGCAGATGTCGGGGTCCTGACCCCACACTCTGCACACATCCCGGCGTCAGAAGGCGCTGACGTCCTGGCTGCGAGGGTCGCCGGCGACCTGGCGCGACGCATACAGGCCGTCCTTCGCGCGGCGCCGCCACGGACGGGCGAGGTCGACGGCGATGCGGACGTCGTCGTCGGGAGCGCTCAGGTCGAGGTCGACGAACGCGAGGGCGGACCGGTCCTGCGCAGGGCACCGGGCCACCCACCGGCCGCCGGGTGCGGCAATGCCCGACGGCACGGTCGAGCCGTACTGCGCAGGCACCGAGTAGCCGACCCAGTAGCCGAACAAGGCGGCATACGACCGGCCGATCTCCGCGCGCATCGCGTCGTCGACCATGACCGAGAGCAGGACGGCGTGCACGTCGAGCCGCTCGTACTCCTCGAACAGGTGGGGGAAGTTCGCCTCGATGCAGAGCGCCACTCCGAACCGGACACCGTCGACCTCGAAGACCAACGGCTTGGTGCCGGGAGAGTACATCCACGTCAGCTCGGTGTTGGACAGGAAGCGCTTGTCGTATCGACCGACGAGCTCGCCGCAGTCGGACACGACGAAGTAGCTGTTGTGCGGACGGTGTGGCGGTGTCAACGGGTGGATCGACCCGAACGCCACCCAGATCCGCAGCTCTCCAGCGAGCCGGGCGATCGACTCGGCCTCCTGACGCAGCAGGTCCCAGTCGGCGCGCTCCCAGTCCGCGTCGGACACCGTCCCCGGCCCGGACGAGGACATGACGTGCTTGCTCGGGTAGACGATCGCGCCCTCCGGGAACTGCACGAGGCGGGCGCCTCCCGCGGCGGCCTCGCGCATGAGGGCACGGACCTCGGCGCCAGCGGCACGAACGGCCTCGGCATCGCCCGGGTCCTCGGCCATCCGGCTCTGCGCCACCGCCCACCGCACCGTTGTCATGCCGACAACCTAGTGACGGGCCACGACACCCAGCCCAGCGACGCAGAGCACGTCCCACTCGGAGCCGCGAGCGGCCCGGTCAGAGTCCCGGAATCCGCTTGCCCCGCAAGGAGAGGCGCCAGCACGCTTGCCAGCATGACGCTGCACATCCACAACGTGACCTTCGACTGCGCCCACGCCCGGGCCCTGGGCACCTTCTGGTCCGAGCTGCTCGGCTGGAACGTCTACTACGACGACGACCCCGAGGTCGTCGTCGCGGCGTCGTTCCCGAGCTCGGGTCTCGGGCTGCTCTTCATCCCCGTCCCCGAGGGCAAGTCGGCCAAGAACCGCCAGCATCTCGACCTCGCCCCCGACGAGGGCACCCGCGACGAGTGGGTCGAGCGCGCGCTCGACCTCGGCGCGACCGTCGTCGGCGACCACCGCACGCCCGATGGCTCGGGCTGGGTCACGATGGCCGACCCCGAGGGCAACGAGTTCTGCATCGAGCGCGGTGTCTCCGAGACGGGCCCCCGCCCCCCACGCGCGTACCGCATCACCACGTGACGCGGGGCCGCGTGTGCAACTGACGGGGTCCTGACCCCACCCCCTGCACACACGACGTCGTCCGGCGGGCGCCGCTCAGTCGCCGCCCTGCGCCAGGGCCACGCTCTTGGGCACGACGAGGCGCCAGGCGTCGATGACGATCTCGCGCATGCGCGGGACGTCGATCGCGTCGAGCCGCACCTCGACCCAGTTGAACCGCAGGTCCGACGGGCGCGGCATGAGGAAGACGTCGGGCTCGCTCGCGACGAGCACGTCGCGCTCATCCTTGGGGAAGGCGAAGCCCATCTGCGTCTCGTCCGCCGAGAAGGCGAGCCACACGATCTTGCCGACGCGGAACTTGACGCGGTCTCGGACGAGCACCTCGTAGGAGCGAGGCAGCTGCTCGGCCACGCGCCGCACGTCCTCGATGGTCACGGGCACCCGTCCAGCCTGCCACGACCGAGCCTCTTCCGTGGAGGGGCGGGACGGCATACCCTGCCTCTGTCGCGACCCCGACGGCTCCGGGCCGGGCGGGCTGAAACGTCGACTCCATCACGACAAGGAGACGACGTATGCCGTCAGCGCCCACCCAGCTCACCGTTCCCGAGCGCCTGCTCGCCTTCCTCGACCGCCTCGGCGCCGAGCTCGACCGTCGCGGCGACGCCGTCGCGCTGCTCGGCCTCGGCTCGGTGGGGCGCGACCTGCACCGCCTCGACGAGCACTCCGACGCGGACTTCTTCGTCGTCGTCGACGACGCGGCCACGCGCGACCGCTACCTCGCCGACATCGACTGGCTCGAGGCCGCGCACCCGGTCGTGTGGTCGTTCGAGAACAGCGGTGCCGGGCGCAAGGCGCTGCTCGAGGGGGACCTCTTCGCGGAGTACGCCGTCTTCTCACTCGCCGAGATGGAGACCGCGGGCTACCCACCGGGCCGCATCCACTGGAGCCGCGCCGACGCACCTGCGGGTCTCGAGCTGCCGAAGACGCCGGTGCCGCAGCCCGACTCGCTCGAGCACCAGGTCGGCGAGGCGATCACCAACCTCTACGTCGGGCTGCACCGCGACCTGCGCGGCGAGCGCCTCACGGCCACCCGCTTCATCCAGGGGTATGCCGTGGACCGCTGGATCACGGTCCTCGGCCACCTCGGGCTCGGTCACGGGGCCCAGCAGGACGTATTCGTCATCGACCGTGGCGCGGAGCGCCGCTTCGGGCCGGACCTGCTGCCGCTGGCCGACCTCGTGCCCGGCTACGAGCACAACGCGCACGCGGCTGCCACGCTGCTGCGCCTGCTCGAGGCCCACGTCGCCCTCGACCCGACCATGGTGGCCGCCGTGCGCGACCTCATCGCCCGCGTGGAGGCTCGGTCGGCGTCGAGCTCGAGTTCGTAGACGAGCAGGTGCAGCGCGCCAGTGGGTGACGTTCCGAAACGGGTGGCGGCACGAGCGCTGGCTGGCGTCTTGTGCGTTTCTTGCGGTGTTCTTGCCATTCTGCGCGAGGATCTCTTGCACGAGTGCCGGCAGAGTGCACGATATGAACTCGGTGATCCACGACGGCGCGGCCTCCCTGATGGCTACCTGGCCGCTCGTGCTCCTCGCGCTCATGATCGGCTGGCTCGTCGGGACCGCCTTCGTCCGGGCCGGCCGGACGTCCCCAGCTGTCACGCGGACGGAGTCCGGCCCGGACCTCACGTGCCGGTCCGCCGGACACCACTACCTCAAGGACGCCACCCGCTGGTCCTGCTCGTACTGTGGTGACGAGATCCGCCACGCCGGCCACGCCGCCCACTCCCACAGCAGCCGCGAGGCCGTCGTCGTCTGAGGCGCCCGATCCGTCCCGCGCTGGAGGCGCGTAGCGTCGGAAGCGTGACCGAGCAGCAGGCCTACGAGGTCGTGCGCACCTACGACGAGTTCGAGCTGCGTCGCTACGCCCCGCACCTCGTCGCGGAGGTCGTCGTGGCGGCACCGTTCGAGGACGCGGGCAACGCGGCGTTCCGCACCCTGGCCGGCTACATCAGCGGCCAGAACCGCTCGGCCAGCAAGGTGGTCATGACGGCGCCGGTCATCCAGCGCGACTCGCAGCGGATCCCGATGACGGAGCCGGTCGAGCAGCAACGGACGGGCGAGGGGGAGTATGCCGTGGCGTTCGTCCTGCCCTCATCGCTCACCCTGGAGCAGGCGCCGGTCCCGACGAGTCCCGAGGTGCACCTGCACGAGCGCCCGGCAGCACTCGGCGCGGCGCGGCGCTACCGCGGCCGGTGGACCGAGGCGTCGTTCGAGCAGCACCGCGCAACGCTCGACCGCGCGATCCGCGCCGCCGGCCTGACCCCGGTCGGCTCGCCCCGGTGGGCGCGCTTCGACCCGCCCTTCGTGCCGTGGCTCCTGCGCCGCAACGAGGTCGTCCAGGACGTCGTCGACCCGGACTCACCGGACACACCAGACACACCGGGCGCCAGCACGTAGCCGGCCGCCACCTGGGGGTGGGCTCAGGAGGTGAGGCGCCAGGCGAGGACGCCGAAGAGCACGCCGAGCGAGTTGGTCGCCCAGTGCATGCCGACGCTCGCGAAGAGGCTGCCGCTGCGGCGGCGCAGCTCACCGGCGAGGACACCGCCGAGGGCCGTGAAGAGCACGGTGCCGCCGACGACGGCGACCCTCGCGAGGGGGCCCAGTCCGGCCACCGCGGAGCCGATGGCCGGGTTGCCCGTCGCTGACGCCATCGCGGGGAACACGTGCCACAGGCCGAAGAGCAGGGAGGAGACGAGCAGGACCTGCCACATCCGGGCGTGCCGGGAGAGGAAGCCCCACAGCACGGAGCGGAAGGCGACCTCCTCGAGCAGGATCGTGCCGACGGGAATCATGACGAAGGCCGTGAGCAGGGCGCCCGCCGGGGGCAGGTGGTAGCGCACGTCGAGGAAGGCGCTCCGCGTGGACGGGAGCAGGATGCCGACGAGGTAGACGAACCCGACGACGGCGATGACCCCCAGTCCCCACCGGATGCCGCGCGCATGGGTGTGCCGCGCCAGGCCGAGCTGGTGCCAGGTCAGGCCCTGCCACCGCGCGAAGGCCAGCAGCGCCACGGCGCCGACGGGGCCGAGCCACATGGTGTCCCAGCCGAGCACGTGGTTGCCGATGTTGACGCCCGCGAGCGCGAAGACGACGACCACGGTGGCGGCGAGACGAGCACGGCGACCGCGGGCGATCAGGGCCAGACGATGACGTCGCACCGGGTCGTGCCGCGACACGACGCCACCGTCGAAAGGTGGCTCGACGGCGACGGCAGCGGGACGAAGGACGTGGAGGCTCATTGCCTCCATTTTCGCAGGTCTTCCTGTGGGGCACCTATGCTCCGGGAGCCTCGTGACCACGTTCACCACGCAGGTCACAGGGGCCCCACCCTTCAACGCCGTCGCTGGACGAGGCCGCGGACGTACTCGGCCTGCCCGAGGTGCTTGAGGGCGTCGCCGAGCACGGAGACGACCCGGATCGACACCGTGACGGGCGGGTCCCAGTTCGCGTCGATGACGCGCTCGTAGGCGTCGGCATCGAGGCGCTGGAGCAGCGTGGCGGTGCGGTCGTGGACGGCGTCGTGGTACTCGCCGAACAACTCCGGGTCCGTCACGGTGAACCGGCCGACGTCGTCCGAGCTCATGCTCCACCCATGGGCGTCGGGCGCGTAGGGCAGCCCGAAGCGGTCGATCCAGCCGTCGCCGAGCCACGCGGACTGCTCACCGGCCAGGTGCGCCACCTGGTCGTCCTGCTGGCGCGCCAGGTGCCAGACGAGCCACGCGATGTGGTTCGCCTGGGCGTCCGGACGCCACAGCAGCTCGTCCACGGAGAGGCCGTCGACCACCTGCGGCACACCCTCGCGGATGCGGCCGAAGCCGTCGAGCAGCAGGTCGCGCAGGGTGCCGGTCGTCACGTCGTCCATCAGCCCAGCATGCACCTCGGGCCGCTGCGGCGCAGCGAACCGGGCGCCCTGCGGGCCGGGTCCGCGGCGCCGAATCCCCTGCTGCGCGGACCTGCTGGGACGAAGCGGACCTTCCGCTCGCGATGTATCTGAGGGGCGCCCCGGGTCTCTGAACAGCCGCGCCCACCACGAGAGACGACCAGGGGCCGAGCAACCGACCACGACCGACCACGACCGACCACGACCGACCACGACTCAGGAGACGAGCATGACCCTCAACCTCACCCCCACTGACCGACGGGCCACGAGCGTCGCCGGACTCTGCGACGGTGCGGTCCACCTCCCCGGCGACCCCGGCTACGACGCGGCCCGGATGCCGTGGAACGTGGCGCTCGACCAGCGCCCGGCCGCCGTCGCGCTGCCCCGCACGGTGTCCGACGTCCAGGACGTCGTCCGGGCCGCCGCCGCAGCGGGTCTGCGGATCGCGCCACAGAGCACCGGCCACAACGCCGGACCGCTCGTGGCGCGCGGCCTCGACGACGTCGTCCTCGTGCGCACCGAGCGGATGCGCGGCGTCACCATCGACCCGACCCGGCGCATCGCCCGCGTCGAGGGCGGCGCGCTCTGGATGGACGCGACCGAGCCCGCGGCCGACCACCGGCTCGCGGCGCTGCACGGCAGCTCGCCCGACGTCGGCATCGCCGGCTACAGCCTCGGCGGCGGGATCGGCTGGTACGCCCGCAAGCTCGGCCTCGCCTCGAACAGCCTGACCGCGGTCGAGCTCGTCACCGCGAGCGGCGAGCACGTGCGCGCCGACGCGACGCAGAACGACCCGCTCTTCTGGGCGCTGCGCGGTGGCGGCGGCAACTTCGGCGTCGTCACGGCCCTGGAGTTCCGCCTCCATCCCATCGAGACGGCGTATGCCGGCATGCTCGTCTGGGACCGCGACCAGGCCGAGCGCGTGCTGCGACGCTGGGCCGACTGGGCGCCCGAGGCACCCGACGCGGTCACGACCTCCTTCCGCTTCCTGAACCTCCCGCCGCTGCCGACGATCCCGGAGCCGCTGCGCGGTCGGTCGCTCGTCGTCATCGACGGGGCGGTGCTCGGCTGCGACGCCGAGGCGAGCTCGATCCTCGCCCTGCTGCGCGGGCTCGGCCCGGAGATCGACACCTTCGACCGCGTGCCCGCCCGGGCCCTCACCCGGCTGCACATGGACCCGGAAGGACCCGCCCCTGCCGTCTCGGACGGAACGCTCCTCGGTGAGCTCGGCGACGTCACCATCGACACGATCCTCGAGCAGGTCGGGCCCGGGTCGACCTCCTCACTGCTCGCGGCCGAGCTGCGACAGCTCGGGGGTGCGCTCGGTCGGGCCCCTGAGGGCCACGGTGCCCTCGCGACGATCGACGCGGCATACGCGGCCTTCGCCGTCGCGATCGCGGCCACCCCGGAGATGGCGATGCAGGGCCAGCTCGACGCCCACCAGCTCACCCGGGCGCTCGAGCCGTGGTCGACGGGCCGCAGCTACCTCAACTTCGCCGAGAACGAGGTCGACGCCCGCACGGGTTACACCGAATCGGCGTGGGTGCAGCTCAAGGGGATTCGGTCGGCCTACGACCCGGACGACCGTTTCCTCGCCAACCACCGCATCCCCCGCCTCTTCGAGGACGGCAAGGTCACCGCCTGAGCCGGAGGTGGTCGGGAAGTGGGCACTCGACGAAGGGGGTCCGTCGAGTGCTCACTTCCTGACGTCCGACGGGCATGGGTGAGAATCAGGGCATGACACATCCCGGCTACGACGTCGACCGGATCCGGTGGCACTTCCCGGCCCTGCACGAGGGCGCGGCGCACTTCGACGGGCCCGGCGGGTCCCAGGTGCCCGACACGGTCGCCACGGCGGTCGTCGAGACCCTGACCTCGGCCATCTCGAACCGCGGCACGGTGACGCCGGCCGAGCGGCGCGCCGACCGCATCGTCGTCGAGGCCCGAGCCGCGATGGGAGACCTCCTCGCGGTCGACCCCGCCGGCGTCGTCTTCGGGCGGTCCGCGACCGAGCTGACCTTCCACCTCGCCCGCACGCTGGCCAAGGACTGGGGCCCGGGTGACGAGGTCGTCGTCAGCCGCCTCGACCACGACGCGAACATCCGGCCCTGGGTGCTCGCCGCCGAGGCGACCGGCGCCACCGTGCGCTGGGCGGACTTCGACCCGACGACGGGCGAGCTGCCGCCCGAGGCCGTCCAGGCGGTCGTCACGGACCGCACCCGCCTCGTCGCGGTCACCGCCGCCTCGAACCTCATCGGCACCCGCCCCGACCTCCCGGCCATCGCCGACGTCGCGCACGCCGTGGGGGCACTCCTGTGGGTCGACGGCGTCCACGCCACGGCCCACGTGCTCACCGACGTGCTGGCGAGCGGCGCCGACTTCTGGGTGTGCTCGCCCTACAAGTTCCTCGGCCCGCACCTCGGGGTCCTCGCCGCGAGTCCGGCGCTCCTCGAGACGCTGCACCCGGACAAGCTGCTGCCGTCGTCCGACGCCGTGCCGGAGCGCTTCGAGCTGGGCACCCTGCCCTACGAGCTGCTCGCGGGCACGACCGCCGCCGTCGACTTCCTCGCCGATCTCGCGCTCACCGACCCGTCCAGTCCCCGCCGAAGGCGCCTCGAGGCCTCGTTCGCCGCGCTCGAGGAGCACGAGGACGCCCTCCTCGCCTCGCTGGAGGAGCGGCTGCGCGCCATCCCCGGCCTCACGGCATACAGCAACGCGAAGCGCCGCACCCCGACGCTGCTCGTCACCGTGGAGGGCCACGACCCGCAGGACCTGCGTGCGGCCCTCGCGGAACGCGGCGTCAACGCGCCCGCGGGGCACTTCTACGCGTGGGCGTGCAGCCACCACCTCGGCCTCGGCGCGACCGGCGGCCTGCGGATGGGGCTCGCGCCCTACACGAGCGCCGACGACGTCGACCGTCTCGCGACCGGCCTCGAGGAGATCTGCGGGGGCGCCCGGTGAGCCGCCCGGTGCCGCTGCCGGCCGGGCCCGGCCAGGAGTCGGTCTGGGACTACCCGCGGCCACCGACCGTCGACCCCAGCGGCGAGCTCGTCGAGGTCCACCTCGGCGGCGAGGTCGTGGCCCGCACCCGCTCGTCGCTGCGGATCCTCGAGACGAGCCACCCGCCGACCTACTACCTGCCGCTCGAGGCGTTCGTCGAGGGTGCGCTCGTCCCCGTCGAGGGCGGCACCGTGTGCGAGTGGAAGGGTCGCGCGGCCTACTTCGACGTCGTCGGCGGCGGTCGTCGCGCGGCTCGTGCCGCGTGGACCTATCCCGAGCCCGTGCCGACGTATGCCGTCCTGGCCGGTCACGTCGCCGTCATGCCCGGGCTCGTGGACGCCTGCTTCGTCGACGGCGAGCAGGTGCGGGCGCAGGAGGGCGGCTTCTACGGCGGCTGGATCACCGACCGCGTCGTCGGTCCGTTCAAGGGCGGACCCGGCTCCTGGGGCTGGTGACGGCGCCGGAACTCACCCCGAGAGGGCGAGGACAGGTCCGCCCACGAGCGTGAGGGTCGAGGTGCCGGCCGACCGGCCGGCGGCGACGCAAAGGAGCACGACATGGCTGCCTTCACGGTATGGAAGTTCGACAGCCCGGGCGGCGCGGCCCAGGCGGAGTCCGTCCTCAAGGACTGTCAGGCTGAGGGCTTCATCAAGATCGTCGACCATGCAGTCGTCACCTGGCCCGAGGGGGAGACCCACCCCACGACGAGCCACGGCAATGACGAGAGGTGGCGCGGCACGGGGTGGGGCGCCCTGTGGGGCGTGCTGGCCGGCGCCCTGTTCTTCGTCCCGGTGGTGGGTGGCGTCGTCGGCGCCGCGATCGGCGCCATCAGCAAGGTGACCCAGGACTCCGGGATCACCAAGGAGCAGCTGACGACCATCCGCACGGAGGTGACGCCGGGCACCTCGGCGCTCTTCCTCGTCACCGAGGAGGGCGACCTCGACCGGGTGGGTGAGCGTTTCCACGGCGGGCACAGCAAGCTCATCGCGACCAACCTCACGGCCGGCGAGCGCCAGATCATGATGGAGACCTTCGGCGGTCGCTGAGCCGAGCGGGGACGAGACCCGTCAGTGCGGGAGCTGCTCGATCCTGGCCTCCACCAGGGAGCCGTCCCGCACCTCGAGCACCGCGAAGGTACCGGCCGGCTGGCGGCGTCGGTCCGTGGGAGACCCGGGATTGAGGATGCGCACGCCGTCTCCGGTCTCGTCGAGCGGGATGTGGGAGTGCCCGAAGACGACGAGGTCGGCGGTCGGGAAGCGGCTGCGCAGCCGGGCCGTGCGGCCCTGACGCTGGCCGCTGTCGTGGATCATGCCGATGCGCACGCCCTCGAGCTCGACCTCGAGGGTCTCGGGCGCACCCCACTCGGCGACCTCGGGCACGTCGTTGTTGCCCATGACGACGTGGACCGGAGCGAACGTCGCGAGCAGGTCGAGGACGTCGGGGGTGCACACGTCCCCGGCGTGGAGGATGACCTCGGCCGCCTCGAGGTGCGGCAGCAGCGCCGGCGGGCAGCCCTTCCACCGGCGCGGAGCGTGGGTGTCCGACAGGACGAGGACCCTCACGACCGCGCCCCGACGTCTGCGGCGGATGGGACCGGGGGCCACGGCGGCAGCAACGGCTCGATCGCGCGCAGCTGGTCACGAGTCACGAACGAGGGGTTGGCCATGAAGGGCTGTCGCTGCACCTCGAGCCCGTCGATGCCGACCAAGCGCAGCTCCGCGTCCTCGACGGGCTCCTCGAGCAGCTCGACGTCGACCCGTACGCGCACGCGAACGGTGCCGGCATCGGCGGCGGTGCGCCAGAACCCCTGCGACGCCTCGGTCCAGGGCTCGACCTCGGACACCGTGTGCCCGAGTCCCCACACCCCGCGGTGCAGGCCCTCACGCCCGTCGCCCGAGACCCAGAAGAGCACCCTGTCACCAGGTACGAGCAGGCGCGTCCGATAGCTCGGGTGAACGGCCCACGACGTCAGCCTCCGCTCGCCGCTGTCGAGCAGGCCTCTCAGGTCCCACAGCGCCGGGTTGCACTTGAGCACCCAGGCGCCGAGACGCTCCCGCTCGACGGCCCGCACGGTCCTCACGCCTGATGCCATGCCCGCTCCCTACCCGCGGACGCGCTCGAGCACCTCACGTACGGTGGCCTCGACGAGCGCCACCTTGTAGCCCGTCTCCGGGAGCGGGCTCGCGCCGGCGCTCGCCCCCGCGGCAGCCGCTGCCACCGTGTCGTCGTCCAGCATCGACCCGGTGACCAGATCCTCGAGGGCATCAAGCCGCAGGGGAACCGGCGCGACGCCGCCGATGGCCAGGCCGCACGAGGTGACCGTGCCGGCCCCGTCGCGCACCACTCGGACGACCGCCTCGACGAGAGGCCACTCGGCCTCGAACCGGCTGATCGAGCGGAAGTAGGCCGCCCGCTCGCCCGCCGCCGGAGGCGGCAGCGTGACGCGGGTCAGCACCTCGTCGTCGGCGAGCAGGTGGTCGCGGCGCGGGTCGGACCCGTCGCCGAGCACGTCACCGACCGCGAGACCGCTCCGCTGGGTCGTGTCGACGGTGGCGGCATACGTCAGCAGCACCATCGCGAGGGACGAGGGGTGCGGGTGGACGCACGGCGCGGTGTCGAAGGCGACGCCGTAGAGGTGGCGGCCGTCGCGGGCGGGGCAGCTGTCGCCGCCGGACTTGAAGCACGTGGTGTGCGGATGGCGGAAGTACCAGCAGCGGGTGCGCTGGAGCAGGTTGCCGCCGAGGGTGGCCGTGGCGCGCACCTGCGGAGTCGCCAGACCCGCCGCGGTCAGCGCGAGCGCCGGGTAGTCGGTGGCCAGGTCACGCGCCAGGGTGGCGACGGTCGTGCCGGCGCCGATCGTTGTGCCGGCCTCGGTGCGGTCGATGCCGGCGAAGCCCGGCACGCCGGTGAGGTCGAGGACATGCGGCGTCGCGCCCGTCGTGCGCATCCGTTCCTGCAGGTCGGTGCCGCCGGCGCGGTAGACGAACTCGCCTGGCCCATCGGGTCGCTCGTCGTATGCCGTGAGGATCGTGACGCTCATCGCGCACCCCCTGCCCGCAGGCCCTCGAGCAGCCGGTCCGGCCGCACCGGCAGCGTCAGTGGCCGCCAGCCGGTGGCGTTGAAGATCGCGTTGCCGACGGACGCTGCCGGGCTGATCGTCGCGACCTCGCCGAGACCGACCCCGCCACCGGGCACGCGGTCCCAGCCCTCCTCGTGGAAGTGGATGTCGATCTCGGGGGTGTCGCCGAGCTGCGGGATGCGGTAGTCCTCGAGGTTGGCCGTCAGGGTGAGGCCGGTGTGCGGGTCGAGGACCTGGTTCTCGTAGAGCGCGAGCCCGACGCCCTGGATGACCGAGCCCTCGCACTGGCTGCGCGCCAGCACCGGGGCGTGGATGCGGCCGACGGCGATGCCCCCGTGCACGCGCAGGACGCGGGTCCGGCCGGTGCGCGTGTCGACCTCGACCTCGCTGACGTGGACGGCCGCCGAGAACCCTCGGCCGACCTGGATGCCGTTCATCGTCACGGGCACGGCGCGCAGGCCACGGTCACCCCCGCGCTTCGCCGTGGCCGACGTCCCGTCGGGGGCCCCGGCGAGGTCGGTGCCGATGCGGGCGCGCAGGCTGGTGGCCGCCTCGACGGCCGTCGACCAGAGCGAGACGGTCGTGCGGCTGCCACCCGAGGCCGGTCCGTGGGTCGCGCCGCTGTGCGCGTGCCCGAGACGGACGTCCACCGCGGTCGGGGCGACCCCGAAGACGCCGGCGACGGCCCGCGCGAGCACCGTGCGGCTGCCCGTCCCCATGTCCTGGACCGCGGTCGAGGCCACGAGCCGTCCGCCCTGGACGGAGACGACGACCTCGCAGTCGGGGTCGACGAAGTACATCCAGTTGGCCGCGGCGAACCCGACGCCGCGGCGGTGGCGGCCGGTCTGGCTTCCCGTCGCCGGACGCGCCTGCCACGTCGGGAGCGCCGACGCCCAGCGGTAGAGCGCCTGGCGCTTCTGGTTGCCGTCCCATTGCGCGCGCAGCTCGATCGGGTCGCGGCCGAAGCGGTGGGCGGCCTCGTCGACGGTCTGCTCGAGCGCCCAGGCGATCGTCGGGCCGCCGGGACCCCGGAAGGGCGCGCCGGGTGGGGCGTTCGTGACGACGTCGACGTCACGGGCCAGGCGTGGCGTGCGGTCGTAGACGAGCAGGGCGAGCGCCGCGACGCTGTTGCCGACGGCGACGCCGGCATGACTGTCGGTGTCGACGGTGAGCGCCCGGATCGCCTGGGTGTCGTCGTCGACGAGGAGGGACACGCGGGAGCGGCTGCCGGGGCGGTTGCCCGTGCCGGTCAGCTCCTCGTGCCGGTCGAGGACGAGGCGCACGGGACGGCGGCTGAGCCGGCTGAGCGAGATCGCGGCGACGGCCTCCATCGTCAGGCCGAGCTTGGCGCCGAAGCCGCCGCCGACGTGCTCGGCGACGACCTCGACGCGGGTCGGGTCGAGGTCGAAGTGGTCGGCGATCTCGAGGCGCATCGCCCCGACGCCCTGGGTGCTGAGCCACACCCGGAGGTACTGCGGGTCGCTCCAGTCGGCCACGCAGGCGTGCGGCTCGAAGGCGGTGTGCAGCTGCGCTGCGGTGTGGAACTCGAGGTCGACCAGACCTCGGCGGCCCTCGGAGCGGGCCGACCGGATGCGGCGCTTGGCGACGGTGCCGAGGAACGGCGCGCGCGACGGGCCATGGACGTTGCCGTCCCACGGCGCCGGCATCGGGGCACCCTCGCTCGCCGTCGGCGCCTCCTTGCGGTCCGCCCGGGTGGCGTAGACGAGCGGCGCCCCGGGGCGCCTGGCCTCGTCGGGGTCGAGGACGAACGGCTGCGGCGTGAACGGAACTGCCAGCTCGCGTGCGGCCTGGCGGGCAGCGGCCGCGGACTCCGCCGCGACGACGGCGACCGGCTGGCCGGCCCACCGGACCCGCCGGTCGTCACCGAGCACGTCCATCCCGAGCACGCCGTCGGGGAAGGTGATCGGTCCGACGACCCCCGCGGCCAGGTCGGACCGGCGGATGGCGGCGTGCAGCATGCCGGGCAGCACGACGTCGGTCGTGTAGACGGCTGCTCCGGTGAGCTTGGCCGGCGCCTCGACGCGCTCGACACACTCGACACGTTCGACCGCCTGGCCGTCGGGCGCTCTGTCGTGCTCGCCGCGGCACGCGGCCGCCACGGCGCGGTAGATCCCCTCGTAGGAGCCGCACCGGCACAGGTGGCCGGCGAGCGCCCCGGCGATGGTCTCGCGGTCGGGACCGTCCGGCTCGTCGGCGCCGTGCTCGGCACGCCACCGGTCGTCGAAGGCCACCGCGCTGACGACGAATCCCGGGGTGCAGTAGCCGCACTGGAGTCCGTCGTGGTGGGCGAACGCGCGCTGGACCGGGTGCAGGTCGTCCCCGTCGGCCAGGCCCTCGACGGTCGTGACGTCCGCGTCGCGCAGCCGGGTCGCCGGTGTCAGGCAGCCGAGGACCGGCTCGCCATCGACGAGCACCGTGCAGGCGCCGCAGACGCCGCTGCCGCAGACGAGCTTCGTCCCGGTGAGCCCGAGCCCGTCGCGGACGACGTCGACCACCGACTCCGTGCCGTCGACCTCGACGACCCGCGCCTCGTCGTTGACCGTGGTGGTGAGCTCCATGAGGCCTCCTGTGGCCGCGACTGCATCCGGACGAGACGCTGCTCACCGACGCTACCTGCGCGAGGACCTCCGCGCGATGATGGTGTCGAGGGCTCACGTCGGACGAGGAGGCACGGTCATGCGCATCGCGGTGCTGGGCACGGGCGGGGTGGGCGGCTACTTCGGTGGCCGGTTGGCGGCGGCGGGTCACGACGTGACGTTCCTGGCTCGCGGAGCCCACCTCGAGGCGATCCGTGCGAACGGGCTCGTCGTCACGAGCGTCCTCGGTGACTTCACCGTGCAGCCGGCCAAGGCCACCGACGACATCACCTCGATCGGCCAGGTCGAGGTCGTGCTGCTCGCCGTCAAGACGTGGCAGCTGCCCCCGGTGCTCGCGGCGCTGCCCGGCCTCACCGGTCCGGACACCGCGGTGGTCACGACGCAGAACGGCGTCGAGGCGCCCGGCCAGGTCGCCGCCGCCGTCGGGCGAGAAGCCGTGCTGCCCGGGATCGCCAAGCTCTTCGTCCACGTCGAAGGCCCCGGACGCATCACGCACGCCGGCGGGCCGGGGTCCCTCGCCGTCGACGAGTGGACGGCGACGCCCGGCTCGCCCTCCGAGCGGGTGGTGCGGCTCCGCAAGGCGATCATCGACTCCGGCGCGACGTCGCCGGAGCCCGAGGACATCTGGGCCGAGCTGTGGTCCAAGATGCTCTTCGTCGTGCCCTTCGGCAGCCTCGGCGCGGCCCTCGACGCCACCATCGGCGAGCTGCGCACCGAGCGGTCGAGCCGTCTGCTGCTCGAGGCCGCGATGCGCGAGGTGGAGGCGCTGGCCCGGGCACGCGGCATACGCCTGCCGGACTCCGTCGTGGCGGGCACGATGGCCTACGTCGACGACCAGCCGGCTGGGGGGACGACGACCTTGCAGCGCGACCTGCTCGAGGACCGGCCGTCCGAGCTCGACGCCTGGACCGGCGCGGTCGTCCGCCTCGCCGCCGCGTCCGGCGTGGCCGTGCCGCTGCACCGGCTGCTGCTCGAGGTGCTGACCGGGCGGCATCCGCGCGCCCTGCCCCGGTGACGCCGGCCCGAGGGGGACACAACCCGGTCGGCTAGGTTCTGCGTCCGTGGAGTGGTTCGAGACGGTGCGCGACCGGGTGGTCCCGGCGACCGGCGACGTGGCGCTCACCGCGCCCCGGCTGCTCGTCGTCCTGGGCGTCGCCCTCGTCCTCGTCGCCGTCGACCCGCTCTGGCGGGTCGTCCGCCTCGCCGTCACCCTCGTGCACGAGCTCGGTCACGCGGTCGTCGGCGTCCTCGTCGGCCGCCAGTTCACCGGGTTCGTCCTGCGCGGTGACATGTCCGGCCACGCCGTGACCCGCGGGCCGGTGCGCGGTGCCGGTCGCGTCGCCTCGACGTGGTCGGGCTACCCGATGCCGGCCCTGCTCGGCGCGGCGATGGTGTGGGCGGCCGAACGCGGCTGGGCGGCTCCCCTCATCACGACCGGGCTGGTCATCCTGCTCTTCGCCCTGATCCGGGTCAGGTCGGTCCTCACCGTCGTCGTCATGGTCGTCGTGATCGCCGGCTCGGCCGCCCTGTGGTGGTGGCGCGACGACGCGCTGCAGGCCCAGGTCCTCGTCGGCTTCGGGGTGGTGCTCCTCGTCGGAGCGTGGCGCCACCTGAGCGCGGTGCTCCGTGACCGCAGCCGCGGCAGCGACCCCGGCGTCCTCGCGTCGCTGACCCCTGTGCCCCGCCTGCTCTGGAACCTCTCGTTCGTGGTGGTGTGCGCCCTGGCCACGTGGGTCGTCGCGGCCGAGGTCGTCGCCACCCTGCGCTGACCGACGGCGTATGCCGTGTCGTGTCGCTCCACGGTGCCCGCCCCGCCAGCAGGACCCGGATTCGCGGGACCGCTGGTGATCGTCGCACCGTCGGTTGGGTAAGCGGACCGCGAGTGGGTCAGGGGGAGCCCACTCGGTGGATGGCAATCAGGGGATGCCATCCACAGCACCACCCTCGGGGACTGTCGCGACCGGCGGGCCTGCTGGCCGCGGCACCGACCCGGTGGCACCAGGGGGAGGCCGGCGGTGCTGCCGGGTTGGCCGCCGACCGGACGTGGAGCGTCAGTTCAGGCTGAACGGCGGCATCGGGGGCATGGCGACCGCGCCGAGCGCGGACGCGAACTCGCGCTCGCGCCGGACGAGCTGGAGCCCCAGGCGCAGACGCGACTCCGTGTCGGTGCTCGAGAGGAGGCGCTGGCGGTCCTCGACGTCGAGGCTCACGGTGTCCGACACGGCATACGCCAGCGATCGGTCGTCCGTCGGGAGCTCGGCCTCGCTCCCGGTCGCTGCGGCGAACGCGGCCACCTCGGCGCGCAGCCGGGCGGCGAGCTCGACGACCGTCGCCGCGTCGCCGTCGCGCTCGGGCAGCCAGGTGACGCGGGCCGTGGTGTACGGCGTGCCCGCCGACTCGTCGATGGCATCGACGCGAAAACGGTCGGTCCCCTCCGAGACCACGAGGTAGCGCTCGTCCTCGAGGGCTGCGGCCTGGGTGAGCAGCGCGCCGCAACCGACGGGATGGAGAGCACGGACCCCGTCCTCACCGACCTCGAACCCCTCCCGGATGGCGACCACGCCGAAGACGGGGGGACGCTGGTCCTGACCGTCGAGCAGGTCCTTGAGCAGCTGGACGTAGCGCGGCTCGAAGATCTGGAGCGGCAACCGGGCCCCGGGCATGAGCACGGTGCCGAGCGGGAACAACGGCAAGCTCGCCATGCGTCCAGACTAGGTCGGAACGGTCCGAGTGGCGGGGGCGCTGTGCAACCCTGACTGCGTCAGTCCCGGACCCCGGACGGCATCGCCTGGGTCGCCCCGAGCCGGTCGGGGTCGACCGCGGGCCGCGAACCGGTCGTCGAACCCTCCCTGACCTCGCCGTGAAGCTCGTCGACCTCGTCGAGCATCTCCGCGGGCGACCCGTTGATGGCCGTGGCGAGGCCGAGCGCCAGGCCGCGCAGCTCCTGGTCGCCGAGTCCGAGCCGGACCGCGACCGCGGCGGCGTTGGCCGGACGCTTCTCGGGGTCCTTCTCGAGGCACTCGAGGATGAGGTCGCGCAGGTCCTCGGGCACGTCGTCCGGCAGCGGTGGGGACGGCTCGTTGACGTGGCTCAGAGCTGTCGCGATCGGCGTGCCGCGGTCGAACGGGCGCCGGCCCGAGAGCATCTCGTGCCCCACGACGCCGAGGGCGTAGAGGTCGCTCGCGCCCGTGGCCGCGTGGCCGAGGGCCTGCTCCGGGCTGATGTAGTTCGGGGTGCCCAGCATCTCGCCGTGCTGCGTGTGACCGCTGGCGTCGAGGGCGCGGGCGATCCCGAAGTCCGTCAGCTTCACGAGACCGTCGTCGCGGACCATGATGTTGGCCGGCTTGATGTCGCGGTGCACGACTCGTGCCTCGTGCGCGACACCGAGGGCGAGGGCGGCCTGCCCCATGATCGAGCGCACCTCGCTCGCCGGGAGCGGGCCGCGCTGGTTGAGAACCGCCGAGAGCGGCTGGCCGGAGACGAGCTCCATGACGAGGAAGGCGAGGCCCTGGTCCTCGCCGTAGTCGAAGACCGTGGCGATGTTGGTGTGCATCAGGGCGGCCGAGTGGACGGCCTCGTCGCGGAATCGGAGCGCGAACAGTCGCTCGTGGTCGGCGTCGGGACGCATGACCTTGATGGCGACCTCGCGCTGGAGCACCGAGTCGGTCCCGGCCCAGACGTCGGCCATCCCACCAGAGGCGATGCGCTGGTCCAGGTGGTAGCGCTCGCCCAGCACGAACCCTTCATGCAAGCGGTTCATGTCAGTGGCACCCGTGGCTTTCGGACGGAAGGTGCGCGTCGGTTGACATCTCAAGGGCCTTCGTCAGCGGTCATGGTACGGGACCCCGGGACGATGTGAGCATCCACGGGTTGGAATCTCTGCTGAACCGGCCCCCGGATGCGCGGCTCCGGGACACTTACCCCACTGGAAGACATCTCGAACGCCCCGACGGCGTCTCCCGGATGACGAAGGTGGTTCTGGAGGCGAGCGGCCCCGGACCGCGGGAAGGGCTCCTTCCCTTGTCCCTCCCGACAGGGCCCGACAAGCTGTCCGTGGAGATCTACCGCGCCGCTGGAACGCCAGTGGCCACTTCCAGAACCGCCGGCACCCCGCTGGTCCACGTGTCTGACCCAACGCGACGACACAGCGCAGCACTACGTCAAGATCGTGGGCGACACAGCGTCAGACGCCGCACCGCACACGCTCACCATCCGGCGCAACACCGTGTAGAACGACGGTCGCCGGCACATCGGCGCTGCACGTGGTGCGCCGCCGAGGTGCGCCTCACGACGAGGAAGCCGCGGGTTGCAACGGCACACTGCCGCGCCCAGGGCCGACCGACGCGCCAGAGTGAACTCAGAGATGACAGGAACGGGAGGTGAACGGGTGCGTGCGAACGCAAGCGTGATGCACGTCGACGCGGACTCCTTCTTCGCCTCGGTCGAGACGCGTCAGAAGCCGTCGCTGGCGCGCACACCTGTTCTGGTCGGCGGGACTGGCCCGCGCGGCGTGGTCGCGACCGCGAACTACGAGGCGCGCGCGTTCGGGTGCCATTCCGCGATGCCCATGGCGCAGGCGCGGGTGCTGTGTCCGTCGGCGACCGTCCTGACGCCGAGGTTCCCCGCATACGCGGCGCACAGCACGCTGATCATGGACACCCTGCGACAGCTGTCGCCGTTGGTGCAGCCGGTCAGCCTCGACGAGGCATTCGTCGACCTGGCCGCCGGCCCCTTCGCCAGCCATCCGGCCGCCGGAGCAGATCTGGCCCGACGGCTCGTCTACAACCGGTCCGGGCTCGTCGTCTCGGTCGGGCTCGGCCGCTCGAAGCTCATCGCGAAGCTGGCCTCGGACGCGGACAAGCCGCACGGGTTCACCGTCGTGCCGCCGGAGGCAGAGGACGAGTTCCTCCTGCCCAAGCCTGTATCGGCCCTCTGGGGTGTCGGACCGGCGACGGACACGACGCTGCGCCGTCTCGGGATCGTCACGGTCGCCGACCTGCGCGCGACCAGCCGTGAGGACCTCATCCGGACGCTCGGGGAGGCTGCGGGCTGGAACCTGTATCGCCTCGCTCGCGGCGATGACCCGCGCCCGGTCGTGGTCGAGCGCGAGGCGAAGAGCGTCGGTGCGGAGCGCACCTTCGCGGAGGACCTGCGCCGGTGGGAGCTGGCCGGCGCGCTCGAGGACGTCCTGGCTCGGGCGCTGCGGCGCCTGCACCGTCACGGGGGCGGCGCCCGTACCGTCACGGTGAAGGTTCGCCTGTCCGACTTCACCACCGTGACCCGCTCGGTCACCCTGGCCCAGCCGACGTCAGAGGCGGCAGAGCTGCGGGACGCCGCTACGGCAGCGTTGGCAGCGGCCGACCCGGTGGAGCCGGTCCGGCTGCTCGGGGTCGCCCTGTCGGGGTTGACGCACTGGGCGCAGCTGCGACTACCCACGCCCGACGGTGAGGCGAGTGCAGAGCTCCGACCGAGCGGCCCCGGCACGGACGGGATCCTCGCCGCAGCGGCCGACACGGCCGACGCCGGGGATGACGCCGGGGATCACGCCGTGGATGACGCCGTGGATGACGCCGTGGATGACGACGGCGACGAGGACGGCGACGGGGACGGCGAGCGGCTGCCCGCTCCCTTGACGGTGCACACGTGCGCGGTGGGGCTGGACGTCGAGCACGACGAGCACGGACCCGGCTGGATCACCCGCGTCGACGACGGAGTCGTCACCGTCCGGTTCGAGGGACCCGGCACGCCACCGGGCCACGAGCACCCGTTCGACGTGCGCCGCACGCTCCTGATGCGGATCGCTCCGCCGGCGCCTACCCCGCCGCGGAGGCTGACCGCGCTGCCGAGCCTCGGCGACCTCGGTGTCGCGATGGCCCCACTGGCCGTCGAGGGGTCCACGCCGTCGGGGTGACCGGGCGGCCCTCGGACCGGCGCAGGGCTGGTCCAGGCGGCGCCTTCAGCGGTCAGTCGACCGCCGAGCTCCAGGGTCAGAGGCTGGCCGGGTAGACGGCGGCGTCCGTGCCGTGCCGTGCCGTGCCGTGCCGTGCCGTGCCCGAGGATCGTGGATTGGAGCCCAGACATGACAGCGGCCGGGCGGTCCGACTCTCGTCGGGCCACCCGGCCGGGGTCGTGGGGGATTCCCCACTGCTGCGTGCGCGAGGGGGGATTTGAACCCCCACGCCCTTTCGGACACTGGCACCTGAAGCCAGCGCGTCTGCCATTCCGCCACTCGCGCGTGACAAGGAGACAGTGTGCTGCATGAGGCGCGCTATCGCCAAACCGGCCCGCATCCCGCCCGCCGCGCTCTGACGGGTCGTATGCCGTGTGCCCGGTCTAGGGGACCACCGGGGCGTCCGCATCGGGCACGTCCACCGCACCCGGCTCGCGTCGTCCGGCCGTGGGGCCGCTCCGACCGGCATACCCCTGCCGGTGACGGCCGTCGCGCGGGTCGCCGAGCGAGAAGGTGGCCAGCAGGCCGAGCACGAGGAAGCCGGCCGCGGTGAAGGCGGCATACCTCGTCGCGTCGGAGAAGGCCTGCTCGGCGACCGGCGCGGCCGCGGCCGTCCGTGGGTCCTTGGTGAGGCCCGGGATCGCGCCGCCCGCGCTCTCGACGACGGCGTTGACCACGGCGGTGCGCGCTGCCGAGGGCACCCCGAGGTCGCTCAGTCCCGAGTCGAGGCGCGCGCCGGCGGTGGTGAACAACACGGTGCCGAGGATGGCGATGCCGAGCGCGGAGCCGACCTGGCGCGCCGTCGACTGCAGGCCCGAGCCCTCGCCGCTGCGCTCGACCGGCACGTCGACGAGGACGACACCGGTCAGCTGCGCGGTCGCGAGACCGACACCGAACCCGTAGACGAAGAGGCACGGGGCCACGGCGCCCCACGACGTCGACGGGCCGATGACGAGGCCGAGCCCGGCGACCCCGACGATCTCGGCGACGATCCCGATTCGGACGATCGAAGCCGCGGAGAGGCGGGAGCCGAGCACCGTCACCAGGCCGCTCGCCGTGAACGAACCGATCGCGAGCCCCAGCAGGACCAGTCCGGTCTGGAAGGCGGTGTAGCCGAGCACGTTCTGCAGCCACAGCGGCAGGGAGAGCACGATGCCGAACTCGCCGAGGCTGACGATCATCGCGGCGATGTTGCCGTTGCGGAACGAGCGGATCCCGAAGAGGTCGAAGCGGAAGAGGGTCGGCCGGCCGGCCGCGGTGCGCCGCAGCGTCCGCACGACGAAGACGGTCCCGGCGACGAGTGTCACCGCGAAGGCGACCGCGACGGGCGACAGCCCGCTCGACCACGTCCACGGGCCGAGCTCGAACGGCTTGGCCACCCTCCACCAGCCGTAGGTTCGGCCCTCGATGAGCCCGAACGCGAGGCTGGCGAAGGTGACCGCCGACAGGAGCGCGCCGACGACGTCGATCCGCTCACGGCGGCTGCCGCGCGACTCGTCGACGAAGAGCAGCACCCCGATGACGATGAGCAGGCCGATGGGCAGGTTGATGCCGAACGCCCAGCGCCACGAGAAGGAGGTGGTGAGCCAGCCGCCGAGGAGGGGACCGACCGCGACCATGCCGCCGATCGTCGAGCCCCAGACCGCGAAGGCGATGCCACGCTCGCGCCCGGTGAAGCCGGCGTTGATGAGCGACAGCGTCGTCGGCAGGATCATCGCGCCGCCGAAGCCCTGGATGATGCGGGCCCCGATCAGTGCCTCGCCCGACCCGGAGACGGCTGCCAGCGCCGACGCGGCGACGAAGACGACGACCCCGATGAGCAGCATCCGGCGTCGGCCGATGCGGTCGGCGACCGTGCCCCAGATCAGCAGGGTGGCGGCAAAGACGAGGGTGTAGGACTCCTGGACCCACTGGACCTGCGACGACGTCAGGCCCAGGTCCTGGACGATGTAGGGCACGGCGACGTTGACGATCGTGGAGTCGACGATGATCAGCGCCACCGCGACGCTGATCGCCAACAGTCCCCACCACCGGCGCCGGTCCCCACCACGTGCCGTGGTCACGTCCTGCGTCATCGTTCCTCCAAAGTCTTTAGATCTCCTAAACATATGGAAGCAGTAGCATCGGCTCATGGCAACCCCACCCTCGGACAGCACGCCGCCGCCGGACAGCACGCCGCGTCGTACCCACCAGCCCGAGACGTGGGCGCTGAGAGCGCTCGGCGCCGCCGAGGCCGAGGCCTCCGGGGCCCTGGCGCGCAGGATGCGGATGCACCCGACCGACCTGTCCGCGATGAGTCACATCGCCGCCTCGGACGGACGGCTCGGCCCACGCGAGCTGAGCACGCGGCTCGGCATCACGCCCGCAGCCATGACCGACGTCGTCGACCGGCTCGAGGCCGCCGGACACCTCCTGCGCGAGCGCGACACCACCGATCGCCGCCGGGTCCGCCTCGTCCCCACGCAGTCGGCCGCCACGGAGGTCCGCGGCCGGCTGCGCAGCCTGCTCGACCGCCTCGACGCCCTGACCGAGCAGTTCACGGCCGAGGAGCGCGACGCGATCCACCGCTACCTGCAGGCTGCGACCGAGGCCTACCGCCAGTTCGCCGTCGACGACTGACGCGCTCGGGTCACGTTCCGCACGTGCGGCCGCCGTGAGGTTCGCCGTGGGGTTCGCCGAGGAGGTATGCCGGGTCGGCGAAGCCGCCGCCGAGCATCCCGGGTGGTCCACTGGGGTCGACCCGCTCCGCAGCGGCCGCGTGCGCCTCCGCGTCGTCCTGCGGGTCGAAGCCGATGGCGAGCCCCGGCGCGAGGTCCACGACCCGGCGCGTGTTGCGCGAGACGCCCCACACGACGTGGTGACCGGCCGCGGTCGTCGTCAGGGTGGCAAGCACGAGCCGCGCCATGTCGTCGGGCGAGAACCACGAACGGAGCGAGGGCGGCGGACCGTCCGCGATGTCACCGAACACCATGATCCGGGCGCTGACGACCGTCATGCCGAACCGGCCGGCATACAACCCGCCGAGCGCCTCGAGCGCCGCCTTGCTGACCCCGTAGTACGTGTCGGGCGCCGGCAACGGCATCCCCTCGCCCACGAGCGGGGAGTCGGCCGGCACGTAGCCCGCGGCGTGGACCGAGCTCGCGAGCAGCATCCGGCGCACCCCGGCGCGACGCGTCGCCTCGCAGACGGCGCGCGTGCCGTCGATGTTGACGGCGAGGATGTCCTCCCACGGACGCTCGTCCGCGTAGGCGCCGAGGTGCACGACGAGGTCGGCGCCGGCGAACGCGTCGGCCTGGCCGTCCACGTCCCGCAGGTCGCACTCGACGGCCCGCTCCGTCGCCGCCTCGACGTCCGGCACGGCCACCCCCGGGGCGTCGCAGAGCACGAGCCGGTGACCGGCCGCCCGGAGCCGCGGGCGCAGCGTGGTCGCGATCCGCCCGGAGGCGCCGGTCAACGCGAGGAGTGCCACGTCACCGGCGTACCCGCGAGGCCACCCGGCCGCTCGCTCAGAGGCCGTCGACGACCGCGGCCGCCATCTCCATGCACGACTCGTGCGTCTTGCGGTTGATCTTCAGCGGGTCGAGGTGCAGGCCGGGCGCGAGCATCGGGTCGTAGGGGATGTCGACGACCGCGCGCACCCACTGCTCGAAGTGCTCGCGCGTGTGCACGCCGGCACCGATGTCGTTGCTCCGGGCCGAGGTGTGCGAGATGACGCAGACCGCGTTGCGCACGAGGTCACCACGGCCCATGGCCACGAGCGCATCCAGGTTCTTGGCCGCGACGACCGAGGTGTCGTCCTTGAGCGAGGTCGCGAAGACGAGCATGTCGGCGCGGGCGGCGGCCGCGAGCCAGTTCGGCGACAGCCGGTTGTTGCCGGTGTCGACGACGATCATTCGGTAGAAGCGCGACAGCTGCGTGTGGAGGTCCTCGAACTCCTGCTCGCCGATGATGCGCATCGCCTCGTCGTCGTCGGCCGAGGCCAGCACGTCGAAGGACAGGCCCCGCTGCTCCCGCACCCAGTGCGCGAGCTCAGACGTCCCGGCGTACGGGTCGTCGGCGATCGTGGGCAGCGCGCCCAGCAGGTCGACGACCGTGCGGTGGTGGCTCTGGGACGGAGCCCGCATGCCGAGGGTGCCCTCGGTCTCGTTGTTGTCCCACGCGAGGACCGAGCCCGAGCGGTAGCGCCCGAGGTAGCTGGCGAGCATCAGGGTGACGAGCGTCTTGCCGCCGCCGCCCTTGGTGTTGATGACCATGATCGTCTTGCGACCGCTGACGGGGCGCGCGATCCGGTCGAGCCGGTCCCGCTCGAGCATCTCCCGCACGCTCGGCCCGAGGCCGAGGGCCCTGCGCAGCCCGGAGCTGGCCTTGAGCTTCTGGCGCTCTCCCTTGGACCGGGCCGAGATGAGGTCCTCGGCGCTCGGGCGCACGGAGAGGCCGGTGCGCGACGCGGGAGTGCGGTCGTATGCCGGGGGCTGGGCGTCGTGCTCCTCCTCGACCGCGACGGCGGACGCGGGGGACGATGCCGACGCGGCGGCCACGTCGGGATCGATGGTCGGCCGGCCGGCATACGCCCGCCGTGCCGCGGTGTGACCGTCCAGGGTCGCGCCGGCAGGGGTCCAGCCGGTGTGCGTCTCCGACTCGGTGCCGGTCGCCGCGGAGTCGTCGGACGTCGCGGGGTCGGCGGGCTCCCAGTCGCTCCAGGCGTTCGCCTCACCGGACTCCGCCGACTGCCAGGAGGTGTCCTCCCACGTCGAGCTCCACGGGTCGGCCGGGGCCTGCTCGGGCTCGCCGGCAGCAGCCGACGCCGTCGGAATGGGGAGAGTGAAGCCACCCGGGATGGAGCTGTTCGCCGAGAAGCCGGGGATGCCCTGGCTCTCGGTGGTGCCGGTCTCGTCCTTGCTCATCGAGCACTCCTTGCTGGCCTGACCATGTGCGCGGTCCCGCCTCGGGACCCGTGAGATCGTCCCATGACTGCGCCACACCGCAAATCTGCGCACCACGCAATCCGGGTCAGAACGGGTGCCGAACGAGGGGCCGCTCCGGCTGTCGGTTGGGGGCTGCGGGGGCTGACCCGGTTACGATGAGGCGCCCGGCAAGAGCGCTCACCACGAAGGAGGAGACGGCGTGGGAATCATCAACCGTGTCGAGCACGGTCTGGCCAAGGCTGTCCACGGCGCCTTCGCCAAGGCATTCAAGTCCGAGGTGCAGCCCGTCGAGATCGCGTCCGCGATCCGTCGCGCCATGGACGATCGCGCCGCCCTGCTCGGTCACGGACGCGCGATGGTGCCGAACCTCTACACGATCGAGCTCAGCCAGACCGACTACGACCGGCTCGGCGACTACGAGGAGGACCTGTCCGACGACCTCGTCGCCGCGGCACAGGAGCACGCCGACTCGCAGGGCTACCAGCCCGGCGGACCCCTCGAGGTGCAGCTCGTCGAGGGCGAGGGCCTCGAGACCGGAGTCTTCCGCGTGCGTCCCGCCACCGCGAAGGCGGCCGTGCGCGAGCCCGCCCCCCGCGAGCAGGCACCCGCCGCACCCAGGCCGCAGGCCAGCGCCGGCACGGCCGTCGACGAGGTCCCGGTCCAGCGCCCGGCTCCCCGGTCCAACCCCTCCGCCCGCCCGTGGCTCGACATCTCCGGTGACCGCTACCCCCTCCTCGGCAGCCTCACGACCCTGGGCCGCGACGAGACCGCCGACATCGTCATCGACGACCCGGGCGTGTCACGGCGGCACAGCGAGATCCGCGTCACCACCGACGGACCGCACCTCGTCACCTCGATCCGCGACCTCAACTCGACCAACGGCACCTTCGTCAACGGCGACCGCATCTCGAGCCAGCGGCTCCAGGACGGCGACCGCCTGACGATCGGCCGCACGTCCGCGACGTTCCGCGCGGGACGCCGGTGAGCCCTATGACCTCCACGGACCTCCCTGGGGCGATGACGTCGGGTGACGCATGAGTGAACTGACCCTGACCCTGCTGCGGCTGGGTCTGCTGGCGTTGCTGTGGATCTTCATCTTCAGCGTCGTCGGCGTGCTGCGCACCGACATCTACGGCACGGCGGTGAGCCGGCGCGGCAAGCGCAAGGCGCTCAAGGAGGCCCAGAAGCAGGACCGCCAGCGCACGTCACCGCGCACGCCGGTGCCGGCGGCTGCCGGCGCCGCGGGCGCTGGTGGCGCTGGTGGCGCAGCGGCAGCGGGCCCTTCCCAGGCAGCCGCGCGCAAGGGGCGCAGCCGAGGCAAGGGCACCCCGACCACCCTCGTGGTCACCGAGGGGCCCCTGGCCGGCACGTCGCTGCCGCTGCGCAGTGGCGGCGTCCTCGTCGGCCGCAACCCCGAGTGCGCCCTCGTCCTCGACGACGACTACGCCTCGGGTCGACACTGCCGGATCTACCCCGACCCCTCGGGACGCGACGGCTGGGCCGTCGAGGACCTCGGTTCCACCAACGGCACCTTCATCGGTCGCGAGCGCCTCACCGGGTCGCGACCCGTCGAGGTCGGCACCACCCTGAGGATCGGCAAGACCGTCCTCGAACTGCGAGGCTGACCCGGTGGCCATCGCCCTGCGCTATGCCGCGCGCTCCGACCTCGGGCTGGGACCGAAGTCCCGCAACGAGGACTCGGGGTATGCCGGTCCCAACCTCCTCGTCCTCGCCGACGGGATGGGCGGGCATGCCGCGGGCGACGTGGCCAGCTCGATGATCGTCGGTGAGCTCGCCCCCCTCGACGAGGAGGACGTCACCGCCGACCAGGCGATCCCGCTGCTCGAGGAGGCGCTGCACTCCGCGAACGCCAAGCTCACCAAAGCGATGCGTGAGAACTCCGACCTGGCCGGCATGGGCAGCACGACGATCGTCATGCTCCGCACCGGCAACAAGCTCGCCATGGCCCACATCGGCGACTCCCGGGCGTTCATGCTCCGCGGCGACACGTTCTCGCAGATCACGAAGGACCACTCCTTCGTCCAGCAGCTCGTCGACGAGGGCCGCATCTCCAAGGAGGACGCCGGCCACCACCCGCAGCGCTCCGTCGTCACGCGCGTCATGACCGGCCAGCCGGACGACGAGCCCGACACGTCGCTGCGCGAGGCCAAGATCGGCGACCGCTTCCTCATGTGCTCCGACGGCCTGTCCGACTTCGTCGGCGCCGACGTCATCGAGGAGATCCTGCGCGAGGCCCGCACTCCCGACGAGGCCGCCGACCGCTGCATCGAGATCGCCCTCAAGGCGAGCACCCGCGACAACGTGACCGTCATCGTCGCCGAGGTCGTCGACGCCGACGGTGACGACCTGCCGACCACGGTGCCGCAGGTCGTCGGGGCAGCCGGCAAGCGGATGCGGGGCCGCACGCGGGCGATCCCGACCAGTCCTGCCGAGAAGGCTGCCGCCCTGTCGCGCGAGGCCACCGGCCGCGCCGAGCCCGACGACGACGCCCTCGAGCTCGCCGAGGACCGCACCCGGTCCCGCCGCTCGAAAATCCTGCTGCGCACCATCGGTGTCCTCATCGTCGCCGCGATCCTCGGCGGCGGGGGGTATGCCGCGTGGGCGTGGTCGCAGAAGCAGTACTTCGTCGCTGCCGACGCCGGACACGTCGCGATCTTCCGGGGGGTCTCGCAGGACCTCGGCCCGATCCGGCTCTCCCACGTCGAGTCCTCCTCCGACGTGCTCCTCTCCGACCTGCCGACGGACGTGCAGGCCTCGGTCGGCAACACGATCCCGGCCCGCGACCTCGCCGACGCCCAGGTCAAGGTGACCGCGCTGCGCGGCGAGGCAACGCGGTGCCAGCGTCTGGCCGCGACGGGCACGCCGTGCGGCACGACCCCGAACCCGACGTCGACCGTCCCCACGACGCCCGTCCCGACCTCGCCGACACCATCGACGTCGCCCGTCCCGACGCTCCCGGGGCTGACCCCGCGACCGTCGGTGCCGCGCCCATCCGTGTCGCTGAGGACCCCACCGGCCGTCGCGCTCGCGACGGACCGTCACGACGAGGTGGCCGCGTGACCACGACCGTCGAGCCCCTGAGGCCACGCACGCGCCGCGGCGCCGAGCTGCTGCTCCTGCTCCTCGCGATCGCGATCGTGCTCCTCGCGTGGGTCACCACCGACCTCAACCGCAACGGCACCGTCCCCGCCAACATCATCCCCGTGGCCGGCGGCTTCACCGTGCTGGCGCTGGCTGTTCACGTCGTGCTGCGGTGGAAGGCGGCCTACGCCGACCCGGTCCTCCTGCCGATCACCACGGTGCTCAACGGCCTGGGCCTCGTCATGATCCACCGGCTCGACCTCGCCCGGGGCAAGCTGGGCACCGACGGCGACGCGTACCGCCAGCTCATCTGGACGACGCTGGCCGTCGTCCTGGCCGTCGCCGTGCTCGTCCTGCTGCGCGACCACCGGCTGCTGCGCCGCTACACCTTCGTCAGCATGGCGGCCGCGCTCGTGCTGCTCCTTCTCCCGCTCGTGCCGGGGCTCGGCCGTTCCATCAACGGCTCGCAGATCTGGATCAGCATCGGGCCGCTCAACTTCCAGCCGGGCGAGTTCGCCAAGATCGCCCTGGCGATCTTCTTCGCCGGCTACCTCGTGCAGACGCGCGACGTGCTGTCCCTCGCCGGCAAGAAGATCATCGGCTTCACCTTCCCCCGCGGGCGCGACCTCGGCCCGATCGTCGTCGCCTGGGCCCTGTGCGTGGTCGTGCTCGTCTTCCAGAACGACCTCGGCACCTCACTGCTCTACTTCGGGCTGTTCGTCGCCGTGCTCTACGTGGCCACCGAGCGCGTCTCGTGGATCGTCATCGGCCTGCTGCTCTTCGCGGCCGCGGTGGCCTTCGCCCTCACGGCGTTCGCCCACTTCCACGAGCGCGTCGACCTGTGGCTCGACCCCTTCTCGCAGCAGAGCCTCGACCGGTCCAACCAGCTGGCCAACGGGCTCTGGGGCATGGCGGCCGGCGGTCTCACCGGGACCGGGCTGGGTGCCGGACGCCCCTACCTGACACCGTTCGCCGAGAGCGACTTCATCTTCACCAGCCTCGGTGAGGAGCTCGGGCTCTTCGGTGCCGTCGCCATCCTGGTCCTCTACCTCGTCTTCTGCGAGCGCGGCGTCCGCACCGCCCTCGGTGTGCGCGACGGCTTCGGCAAGCTCCTCGCGATCGGCCTGTCGTTCTCCGTCGCCTTCCAGCTGTTCATCGTCATCGGCGGCGTGACCCGGGTCATCCCGCTGACCGGTCTGACCACGCCCTTCCTGTCGCTCGGCGGGTCGTCCCTGCTCGCGAACTGGGTGATCATGGCGCTGCTGCTGCGCATCTCCGACCAGGCCCGGCGCCCGATGCCGGAGCTGCCCGTCGGGGTCGCCGTCGCCGACCCGGCCCCCGCCCCGTCGCCGGCTGAGCAGACGCAGGTGGTGAGGCTGCCGTGAACACCCCCATCCGACGGCTCTCGATCGTCATCGCGATGCTCTTCACCACGCTGCTCGTCGCCTCGACGGTCGTGCAGTTCGCGCAGGCGAAGTCGCTGGGCGCGATGGCGAGCAACAAGCGCACCCTGCTCGACAACTACTCCCGCCAGCGCGGGGCGATCGTCGTCGGCGGTCAGGCCGTCGCTCAGTCGGTCTCGGTCCCGGACCAGTACCGCTACCTGCGCACCTACCCCCAGGGCGCGCTCTACTCCCACCTGACCGGCTTCTACTCCTACTCCGTCGGCGCGCCTTACGGCCTCGAGCACGCCGCCGACGACCTGCTCTCCGGCAACGCCGACCAGCTCTTCGTGCGCCGCATCACCGACCTCATCACCGGCCGCACGACCTCGGGGGCGACGATCGAGCTGACGATCGACCCCAAGGCGCAGCAGGCCGCCGACCGGGCGCTCGGCGCCAGTCGCGGCGCCGTCGTGGCGCTCGACCCCAAGACCGGCGCCATCCTCGCCATGGTCAGCCACCCGGACTACGACCCGAACCCCCTGGCCAGCCACGACCTCGGCAAGGTCGCCAAGGCGTGGAAGGCGCTGTCCACCGACCCGAACCAGGCCTACCTCAACCGCGCCCTCAGTGGCATCTACCCGCCCGGGTCGACCTTCAAGGTGGTCACGGCGGCAGCAGCCATCGAGAACGGCCTGGTCAAGGATGGCAACACCGTGGTCCCCGGCCCCGCGCAGCTCGACCTGCCCCTGACCAGCACCACGCTGCCCACCGAGACGGGCCAGCCCTGCGGGCCGGGCGACAAGACCACTCTCGTGCACGCCCTCGAGATCTCCTGCAACACCTCCTTCGGCGCGCTCGGGCTCCAGCTCGGCGGCGAGAAGCTCCGCGCCCAGGCCGCGAAGTTCGGTTTCGGCGACTCGCTGCAGGTCCCGATGCGCGTCGCGACGAGCTCCGTCCCGGCCGAGCTCAACGCCCCCCAGGCGGCTCAGGCCGCGATCGGTCAGTACGACGTCCGCGCGACCCCCCTGCAGATGGCGATGGTCGCCGCCGGCATCGGCAACGGTGGCAGCGTGATGACGCCGTACCTCATCCAGTCGGTGCGGAGCGCGAACCTCGACGTCATCCAGTCGGCGCCCGACCCGGTTGAGCTGTCGCAGGCCGTCTCGGCGCAGACCGCCTCCACGCTGACCAAGATGATGGTCTCCGTCGTCAACAACGGCAGCGGCGTGCGGGCGCAGATCCCCGGTGTCGAGGTCGCGGGCAAGACCGGCACGGCCCAGCACGACCTCAAGAAGCCGCCGCACGCCTGGTTCATCTCGTTCGCGCCGGCCACCGACCCCAAGGTGGCCGTGGCCGTCGTCGTCGAGGACGGCGGCGTCACGGGCAGCGAGGTCGGCGGAGGCCGCGTCGCGGCGCCGATCGCGCGCGCGGTCATGGAAGCGGTGCTGAACCGATGACGCTCCAGACCGGTGCGACCCTCGGCGGCCGCTACACGCTGGGTGCCGCCATCGCCTCCGGCGGGATGGGCGACGTGTGGGAGGCCGCCGACGAGGTGCTCCGGCGCCCCGTCGCCGTCAAGGTCATGCGCCCACAGGGGCCGAGCGACGCCGCCTTCCTCGAGCGTTTCCGTGCCGAGGCGCGCAGCAGCGCCTCGCTGCACCACCCCAACATCGCGACCGTCTTCGACTACGGCGAGGAGGACGGCACGGCATACCTCGTGATGGAGCTCGTGCCCGGGCGGACCTTGGGTGAGATCATCCGCGACCACGACGACGGTATGCCGGCCGAGGAGGTGCGCTCGATCCTCGGCCAGGCGGCGCTGGCCCTCTCGGCGGCCCACGAGGCCGGCGTCGTGCACCGCGACGTCAAGCCGGCGAACATCATCGTGACCCCTGAGGGACGGGTGAAGCTCACCGACTTCGGGATCGCCAGGGTCGGCGACGGTGCGGGTCACACGCTCACCGGCGATGTGCTCGGCACTCCCGACTACATCAGCCCGGAGCAGGCGCTCGGGGACCCGGCGACGGCGTCCAGCGACCTCTACTCCCTCGGGATCGTGGCGCACGAGATGGTCACCGGCCGCAAGCCGTTCGACATGGGATCGCCGGTGGCGACGGCCATCGCCCAGGTGACCGACACTCCCCCCGAGCTGCCCGCCACCGTCCCGCTCGACCTGCGGGAGGTCATCGAGGCCTGCCTGGCCAAGTCCGCGACCGACCGACCGGCCCACGCACTCGCGGTGGCAGAGGCGACCGGGGTGTCGGTGGCCTCCCTGCCCGGGGCCACGCCACTGCCCGCCGTGACCGTCGACGGCACGAGGGTCATCCCGACAAGCGCTGCTTCGCCGTCCCCGACCCGCGCCCTGCCCCGGATGGCGAACCGTCCGGCCCGCCGTGACTCCCTTGGCCCCCGCGACCGCCGTGTCCGCGGGCGCCGTCTCGGTTGGCTCGCGGTCCCGGCCGTCGCCCTCGTCGCCCTCGTCGCGTGGGGCGCGGTCGCCCTCGCCGGTGTGATGCAGGCCCCGGTCGCGGGGCCGGCCGCGCGGCCCGCGTCCGCCCCGGCGGCGACCGCCACGCCGAGCAGCACGCCCAGCTCGTCACCGAGCCCAGCGACGAGGGTCACCGCCCCCTCGGTGACGCCGAGCCCGACGTCGAGCACGACCCCGAACAGCACGTCGAACAAGGCCGCCCCCGTGTCCACGACCTCCAAGCACCAGCCCGCCCACCACGTCAAGGGCAAGGGGAAGGGCAAGGGCAAGTAGATGACCGACCACCGCGACCAGCCCGACCAGCGCGCTGCAGGCGCCCGACGAGTGGACCAGGATGACCCAGCACCCGAACGAGCAGAGGCCAACGACATGAGCACCGCACCCCGTGTCCTCGGCGGACGCTACGAGGTCGGCGAGCTGATCGGCCGCGGCGGCATGGCCGACGTGCACCTCGGCCACGACACCCGCCTGGGGCGCCAGGTCGCCATCAAGATGCTTCGCTCGGACCTCGCGCGCGACGCGAACTTTCTCCTGCGCTTCCGGCGCGAGGCGCAGTCGGCCGCCGGTCTCAACCACCCCGCGATCGTCGCCATCTTCGACTCAGGCGAGGATGACAGCGCCGTCGAGGGTCCCAACGGCACGCGGACGACGCTGCCCTACATCGTCATGGAGTACGTCGACGGCGAGACCCTGCGCCAGCAGCTGAGCAAGCGCAAGCAGTTCGAGCCCGCAGAGGCGATCCGCGTGACGGAGGGCATCCTCGACGCCCTGGCCTACAGCCACCGGATGGGCATCGTCCACCGTGACATCAAGCCGGCCAACGTCATGATCACCTCGAGCGGCCACGTCAAGGTGATGGACTTCGGCATCGCCCGCGCCATCGCCGACACCGCCGCCACGATGACGCAGACCCAGTCGGTCGTGGGCACCGCCCAGTACCTCTCGCCCGAGCAGGCCCAGGGCCAGACGGTCGACGAGCGGTCCGACCTCTACTCGACGGGGTGCCTCCTGTTCGAGCTGCTCGCGGGCCGTCCGCCGTTCACCGGTGACTCGCCGGTGGCCATCGCCTACCAGCACGTCGGGGAGCTCCCCCAGCCGCCGAGCGTCTTCAACGACGCCGTCGGCGGAGACCTCGACGCCGTCACCCTGCACGCGCTCGCCAAGGACCGCGAGGCCCGCTACCAGAACGCGTCCGCCTTCCGGACCGACCTCGAGAACGTCCGGTTCGGCCGATCCATCAGCACGGCGGCGCTGGGCACCGCGGCCGCCGTCGGCGCGGTCGCCACCCAGACCCTCCCGCAGTCGTATGCCGTCGCCGGCTCCCCGACGGCGGTGCAGTCGCCCGTCACCGAGCGCAGCGAGCGCTACGCCAACACCGCGGGTCTGCCTGCCGTCGGCCACGACGAGGAGGACGACGAGAGGAAGGGCGGCAGGGGCAAGGCCGCGCTCATCACGGTGCTCATCACCGCTGTGCTGGCCCTCGTCGGATGGGGTGCCGTGACGTGGTTCAGCAACCAGACGCCGGCCGTGACGCTGGTCTCCGTGCCGACGATCGAGGGGATGAAGGGCGACGTGGCGGCGCAGACGCTCGCGACCAACAACCTCCGGGGCGAGAAGTCGACCGCACCCAGCACGACCGTGACCGAGGGTGACGTCATCAGCCAGGACCCCAAGTCCGGCACGAGGATCGCCGAGCAGTCGGTGGTCAAGTACGTCGTGTCCACCGGGCCGGACAGCCTGACCGTCCCCGACGTCACCGGCTTCGACAAGGACGCCGCGCGTGCCGAGCTCGAGAAGCAGGGCTTCGTCGTGTCGGGCTTCCAAGAGGAGAACACCCCCGACCAGGAGAAGAACAAGGTGACGAAGACCGACCCGGCCGCCCGGGCCGTCGTCGCCAAGGGCTCGAAGATCCGCATCTTCTACGCGACCGGCAACGTCAAGGTGCCCGACAACCTCGTCGGGCAGGACTGGGCCCTGGCCGCGGTCGCCCTGCAGAACGCCGGCCTCCAGCCGCGCAAGGAGACGGTCGAGTCCGCCAAGAACCCCGACGAGGTGCTGTCCGTCGACCAGGCCGGCAACGTCGTCAAGATGGGCACCTCCATCACCGTCAAGGTCGCCAAGGCGCCGACACCTCCGCCCGTGACGGTCACCTCGCCGCCGCCCACCACGCCGGGGACGACCACGACCGGCACCGGGACCGCGACGCCGACCCCGTAGGGCCACGCACACGGCATACGACGAAGGGGCCCCTTCCCGAGCGGGCCTGTTCGGCTTCTGGTGGGGGTACCAGGGGCAAATCGGTACCACTGAGGTGCGCCTCCCAGTGAAGCTGGGAGGTGGGAGG